>NZ_CALMAW010000102.1:4185-38870 GCF_937859915.1 uncultured Sphingomonas sp.
CGCTGGCGATCGCGATCATCGCCGGGCTGCTGCTGCAAAATCCGCTGGTACTGCTGGCGATGCCGGTGCTGGTGCGGCTGATCGACGCGCGGACGATGCCGGCGGACGCTTGATACGGCGGCGGCGCCTCCCGCCGTGGATTGCGGAAGGCGCCGTCGGTTGCTCGTCAGGCGGTCAGGGACGGACGACGAGGATGTGGAAGCTGCCGGGGATCACGGCGCCGCGCTTCTGACCCGCAGTCGGCGGCGCGAAGCGGCCGGTCGGAAGATAGACCATGCCGTCGCCGGGATCGATAGCGCCGGTGCGCGCGCCGACCTCGGTCGTGATCCGCCCGGTCACGGTGGGACCGCCCTTGCCGTCGAGCGCAACGACATCGAGTTCGCCGCTCTTGCCGCAGGGGATGTAGGCACGCCGGCGCTCGACATCGAGCAGCACCGCGTCCGGACCCTCGCCGATGTCGAGAAGCGAGACCAGCGTCCTGCACCTGGCGTCGACGACGGCGGCCTTGCCGTTGGCGCAGGCCGCGATCAGCCGCTGCGTGCGGGGATCATAGGCGAGGCCGCTCGGGGCTTGGCAGCCGGGGAGCGCGATCGACCCCGATACGCGCGCCGTCCGCGTATCGACCGCGGTTAGATCGTTCGCGGCCTCATTGTTGACGAACAGCGTGCCGTCGGTTGCAAGCGCGGCATATTCGAGGCCGGGCTTGAGCGGGATCGTTGCGGTCACTCGGTGCGTGGCGATGTCGATCCGGGAGATCGTGCCGGCCTCCGCGTTCATCGTGTAGGCGGTCGTGCCATCCGGCGTGAACAAGGCCGCATCAGGATTGGCCCCGACGGTCATGCGCGCCACTTCGGCGCCGCTGTCACCGTCGAGGACGCGCACGCTGGCGTCCTTGCCGCTGGTCACGAGCAGCGTGCGGCCGCCCGGGATCGGCAGCGCCGAATGGCCATGCGCGATCTGCCCGATCGAGCGAACGGGGGCCCTACCGGTCAGGTCGACCACCGTCACCGAGTCTGCGCGCGCGACAAACAGGCGATGGCTGACCGGATCGACTCGCGCATAATCCCATCCGCCATCCGGTCCCGGGATGGTGCGAACGACCGCGCCGGCGAGGGCCGTGCCGCTGATCGAGACGGCGAGCACGGCGGATAAGGCGAGGACACGGCGCATGCGATACTCCCGAGATGGTCGAAGCGAGCGTGGCGGCAGATGCCGTGCGGCACCAGAGAGTGTGCGGACCTTGATGGAATTTATAGTTTCGTGACGTCAGTCGAAGCCCTGCCACCACAGCCGCAGCACCGCGCGCATGCGCGTCCACAAGGTCGATTGCCCAAGCTCGTCTGCCATCATGCTGTTTAGACGCCGACGGAACAGCCATCCCGCAGCTGCGACGCGTCCGAAGCGAGAGAGGAGATGGACATTCGTCGCATCGACCTCGACTGAGATCCTACGTCAGGCCCCGACCAATGAGCGGAACCCGGATGGCGAAGTCGCGGTCTAACGGCGCGGCTTACCTACCGACTCAGGAACCGCGAGAATGAGCCTTTTCAGCCTCGGTGACTACTGTGCACGGTGGGGTTGTCGCCGGCTTTGCGACGCTTCAGCGCCGACGCAAGAACCAAACCTACGCCAATCTGTAGCAAGCCATACCCTCGCCGGCGTGCCGGGTGGCCGGCAAAGGGGCGCACGAGAAGGTCCACTGCGCTGACGTCCGATCGCCAGAGTTCCACATGACGCCTTGATGGGAGCAAACCCAGCAGTCCGTCGCCGATCATAAACACCGCGGCCATCTCTGCAGACCGTTGGACGTCAAGCTGTACTGCGGTCGGGCCGGTCATCGCTTTTCTCCTGCGGCATCAACGCGTGTCGCGGCGGTCCCGGCGCATCTTGCTACGCCAGAGGCGGCGCTCCCATTCATCTCTGGCCTTGTGTCTTTTGCAACGCTCAAGCCGTAGCCACCTCTGCGGGGCGAGGATGGCTGCAACCGGACCCGCAATGGCGATGATGCGCGCCTCGGGGGCGTGCGGCGGAAGATCGCAGTCAGAGGCGCGTTTTGGCTCGATCGTAGGCATCCAGCCGGGTCGCGAACTCGCCGGTTGCGAAATGGTCCTCGAACCGCTGGTCGGCGCCGGCGCGGCCGATCAGCCCGGCCTTAAGCGTCATCAGGCTGGAGGCGGCATTGTCGACGATGTTCTGGATCAGGCCGGCGCCTGGCTGCCCCGAGCGGTCGAAGATTTCCACCAGACCGATGCGGTGCGCCTCCGCGCTGTCGATCGTGTCGCAGGAATAGAGCAGCCGCGCGGCCTGGCCCGAGCCGACCAGCATCGCGAGGCGCTCGACATCCTCCTTGGGGTAGGAGATGCCGAAGCGGGCGGGCGTGATCGCGAACAGCGCGTTGGGGCCGCAGACGCGGATGTCGCAGGCGGTGGCGATCGACAAGCCGGTCCCCATGCACCGGCCGTCGATGACCGCGATCGTCGGCTTGTTGACCGCGCGGATCCGGGCGAAGGCGCTCTTCATCACGCCGCGGAACCGCCGCCTGAGCAGGCCGCTGGTCGACAGCAGGTTGAGCTCGCTCAGATCGGAGCCGGCGCAGAAATCGCGACCGTCGCCCGAGCGGATCACGACCAGGCTGGCGGCGCTGACATTGGCGCGGACGACGAGCTTTTCGAGCTCGCCCCATTGATCGATCGGCACCGCATTGGCCTTGGCGCCGCGAGCGATCGTGATCGTCGCGACCTTGCCGGTCACCTCGAGCGTGAACATCGGGCCTCCCTGTGTATGATCGTGGCGGGCACCGGATCAGGCCCGGTCGAAGCGCAGATGGAGCGAGGTGACGCCGCGCAGGATCGGGCTTGGGCTGTATCGGAAACTGTTGAGGCCGTCGGCAAAGCGCAGGTTCGCGAGACGATCGAGCAGGATCGGCAGCGCGACCGTCATCTCCTTGCGTGCGAGCGCCATGCCCAGGCAGGTGTGGACGCCGGCGCCGAAGGCGAGATGCTCGCGCGCATTGGCGCGGGTGACGTCGAAGCGGTCCGGATCTTCGAAGCGCTGCGGATCGCGATCGGCGGCGCCGAAGCGCAACAGCATCGGCTCGCCCGCCTTGAGCGCGACGCCGCCGAGCGCCACGTCCTGCGCCACGACGCGCCACATATTGTTGGTCGGCGTGAGGAAGCGCAGCGTCTCCTCGACAAGATTGGGGATCAGCGCCGGCTCGGCGCGGACCGCCGCCATCTGGTCCGGGTTGAGGATCAGCTGGTACAGCGCATAGGTCAGCGTATGCGCGGTCGTCTCCTGACCCGCGTTGAAGATCTGCTGGAGGATCGCATAGAGTTCGGCGTCGTCGAGCGGCCGGCCACCTTCGGTATCCGCCAGCGAAGCGTGGACGAGATCGGACACGATATCGTCGCGTGGCGTCGCTCGCCGCTCGGCGATGGCGTCCAGGAAGAAGCGCTGGAGCTCGATTTCCTTGTGTGCGCTGGCGATCCGCTCCTCGCGCCCGGCATTGCCCGCCAGCCGTGCGATCCCGGCGTGCAGCCAATCGTGGAACTTCGGCACGTCGTCGCGCGAGACGCCCAAGCCGTCGGCGATCACGAAGGAGGGCAGGAGGTCGGCGAAGCCGGTCTTGAACTCGACCTCGCCATCGGCGGCGAACCCGTCGATCAGGCGGTGCGTCGTCTCCGCGATATAGGGCTCCATCGTCTTGACGCGGCCGTGCGGGAAGGCCTGCATCGCGATACGCTTGTAGCGCTGGTGCGCGGGCGGATCGGCGGTGAGCAGCGTGTCGCGCCACGGCAACCCGGCCGCCATGATCGCCGCCTCCTCGGGATCGAGCGACCCGGCGCCGCCCGACAGCAGGAGGTGGGCGAAGGCGCTCGAGAAGATCTTGGGTTTTTTCGCGACTTCGAGGACGAGTGCGTAGCTCGACACCGACACGATCCCCGTCTTGGGATCGCGGAAGACCGGCGCCTCGTCGCGCAGCCGCGCATAATAGCCGTACGGATCCTGCAGGATCGTGGGATCGTTCGCGACAATCTCGTGCAGCGGTGCGTCGAGCAGCTCCGTCATCGTCTCTCTCCGCGGTATCCGACATGCCTAATCGAAAGCCTGCAGCCGCCCGCCTAGCCTTTTGCGCAGGTGATCATCGGGCTCGCCGGGTGTGGGTGCACGACAAGTGCCGCGACCCGTCGCGCGCGCGGGACATGCCCGTCGATCACGGAGTTCGCTCGATGACCTACGACCTCACCGGCCGCGTGGCGCTCGTCACCGGGGCCAGCGGCAACATCGGTGCCGCCATCGCGCGCAAGCTGCGCGCGGACGGCGCAATGGTGGTCTCGGCCGATCTTCCCGGGCATCTGGGCGGCGGCGAGAGCGAGGACTGGCACGCGCTCGACATCGTCGACGAGACCTCTTGGGCGACGCTGATCGCGTGGATCGAGGGGCGGCACGGCCGGCTCGACATCTTGGTCAACAATGCCGGGATCGCGCCGATGGGCAAGCTCGAGGACATGGCGATCGCCGAATGGCGGCGGTGCATGGCGATCAACGTCGACGGCGCGTTCCTCGGCATCCGCACCGCGCTGCCGCTGCTGCGCACGACCGCGGCCACAGCCGGCCACGACGCGCGCATCGTCAACGTCGCGTCGGCGGCGGGTGTGCGCGCCTCGCCGCTGTCTTCGGCTTATTGCACCAGCAAGGCGGCGGTCGGCATGCTGACCAAGGCGGCGGCGATCGAGTTCGCCAGCCTGGGCTATCCGGTGCGCGCCAATTCGGTGCACCCCGCCGCGGTCGAATCCGACATGATCGACGCCATTCTCGATCGCTATTCGGCGATCACCGGCGGCACGCCGGTCGACGATCTGCGCGCCGGTCTGATCGCGGGCCATCCGTTCGGCCGGCTGGTCCGCCCCGACGAGGTCGCCGACGCGGTGCTGTTCCTCTGCTCGGAGGCGGCGCGCTATCTCAACGCCACCGAGATCCATGTCGATGGCGGCATGATCGCCAGCTAAGCGGGAGACGACGATGCGGCTCGAAGGTAAGGTGGCGCTGGTCACCGGCGGCGGCTCCGGCATCGGCGAGGGCATCGTGCGCCGCTTCGCCGCCGAGGGCGCAATCGTTTATCTCGGCGACGTCGACGTGCAAAGCGGGCAGGCGATCGCGGCGGAGACGGGCGCGCGCTTCCTGTCGCTCGACGTCTCGAGCAGCGCGGATTGGGCGCGGATCGCGACCGACATCGGCGCGTCGCATGGCCAGCTCGACATCCTCGTCAACAATGCCGGCGTGATCTCGAGCCAGGCGATCGACGCAATCGAGGAGGCGGCGTGGGCGCGGGTGATGGCGGTCAACGTCACCGGCCCGATGCTGGGGTGCCGGACCGCGATCCGGATGGTGCAGGCCGCCGCGGCGCCGCGGGCGCTGTCGATCATCAACGTCGCCTCGACGACGTCCTTCCTCGGTCTCGCCAACGATGTCGCCTATACCGCGAGCAAGCATGCGATTCTGGGCCTGACGCGCTCCGCGGCGGCGCATTGTGCGCGGGAAAGGCTGCCGGTGCGGATCAACACGCTGCATCCCGGCACGACGCTGACGGCGATCCTGCAGGGCCATATCGACGAGAACCCGGCAATGCGCGCGGTCTTCGACGGCATGTCGCCGATGGGCCGGATGGCGGCGCCGAGCGAGGAGGCCGCGGTCGCGCTGTTCCTCGCGTCGGACGAGTCGAGTTACTGTACCGGCGCCGCCTTCGTCGCCGACGGCGGGCTGACCGCGATGCACCCGACGATGTGAGGCGTCAGGCCGCGTGCGGGCCCGGATAGGGCATCGCATGGCCGCCGAGCGCGCGATAGGAGGGGTCCGCCGCTGACCGTGTCGCCGGATAAAGCGGCGCATCGGGGGCGGCGGGCTCGACCAGCGCGGGTCCTGGAAACGTCGCCATCGTCATGCCGAGCGGCTCGGCGCGGTCCCAGTCGTGCACCGATCGGCGGTGGACGAAACCCCAGGCCCCGTCGATCGCGCGGTGATGGTCGACATAGCGCCCGCCGCCCCACAGATCGACGATGCCGGCGTCGCGCGCGATGCGCAGCTGCACCGTCCAATAGCTCTCGCTCCACGCTTCGTCGCCGTCGACCTCGATCAGGATGTTGCTGAGCACATGGCGGGTGAGCAGCATCGGTTCGTGGATCGTCCACACCCAGTCGACGAAGTCGGCGCCGGTGCCTGAGAAGAGCGGGGTATGCTCGTCGGTTCCGCCGGGATGCCAGCAGGACAGCGCGAGGTCGCGGTCCATCCGGTCCATCGCGCGGCAATAGCGGTGGAGATTGTCGGTGATCGCCTGCTGTGCGGCGAGCATGGCGGGATCGGGGGTGGCGACGGGCATCGAACGCTCCTTAGCCGGTGGTGGCGGGCGAGATCGGGATCGGCGCGGCATCGACCGGCTGAAGCGCGTCGGGATCGGCGTCGGCATAGACCGGATAGTCGGTATAGCCCTCCGCGCCCTGCGTATAATAGGTCGCGACCTCGGGGCGGTTGAGCTTGAGGCTGTGCTCGTAGCGGTTCGCGAGATCGGGGTTGGCGATATAGGCCTGACCGAAGGCGATCATGTCGGCGCGGCCGTCGTGGACGGCGGCGGCGGCGGTCGGCTGGGTGAAGCCCGCGACGAACATCGCGGGTCCCTCGAACAGCGGGCGCAACGTGCCGTAGACGTCCCATCCGACCGCATAGTCGCCAAGCTCAAGATAGGCGATGCCGCGCGCCGACAGCTGCCGGACGACATAGGAATAGGTCGCGACCGGATCGTCGTCGAAAACGTTGTGGAACGACCAGCCGGGGGACAGTTTCACCGCCACGAAGCCCGGCGACGTCGCCGCGACCATCGCATCGACGCAGGCGAGCAGGAAGGCGGCGCGCTTCTCCACGCTTCCACCCCAAGCGTCGGTGCGCAGATTGCTGTTGGTCGAGAGGAATTGCATCGGCAGATAGCCCGAGGCGGCGTGGATCTCGACACCGTCGAAGCCGGCGCGCTTAGCAAGCACGGCGCTCTGCGCGAAATCGTCGATCACGCCGAGCACCTCGGCATGGCTGAGCGCGCGCGGTTCGGGATAGGGGCGTTTGGGGCGCGGGCAGGTGACCGTATAATGGCGTGCTGTCGGATCGGGCTGGACCGCGGAGGCGCCGATCGGCTGCGCGCCGTCGAGCATCAGCGGATCGGCCAGCCGGCCGACATGCATGATCTGGCCGAAGATCGCGCCGCCTTCGCCGTGGACGGCTTCGGTCACCCGCCGCCATCCGGTCACCTGCGCGTCGGTGTGCAGACCGGGCGTGAACAGATAGCCCTTGCCCATCGCCGAGGGATAGATGCCCTCGCTGACGATCAGGCCGGCGGTCGCGCGTTGGCGGTAATGCTCGACGTTGAGATCGGTGGGCACGCCGTCGAGCGTCGAACGCTGGCGCGTCATCGGCGCCATGGCGAGCCGATTCTTGACGGTGATGTCGCCGATGCGGAGCGGGGTGAACAGGGCGCTGAGGGCTTCGCTCACGGGCGGCAATCCTTGCAATCGAGGGGTCAGAGACCAAGCACGGTCTTGGCGATGATCGTGCGCTGGACCTCGTTCGATCCGCCGAAGATCGTCCACGCCCGGTTGTTGAGATAGGTCGGCGCGGCGATCTGCGCGGCGGCATTGAGGATCGGTTCGGGGGCCGCATTGCCATAGAGCGGTCGTTCGGTGGGCAATTGCAGCCCGGCCGGTCCCCAGAGTCGCATCGCGAGCGTGCCGATGTCCTGCTTGAGGTTGGAGGCGACCAGCTTGACCAGCGAAGTCTGCGGGCCGGGCGGGCGGCCTTGCGCGATCTCGGCGAGGATGCGCAATTCGGTGGTCTCCAGCGCCTGCGCCGCGAACTCGGCATGGCTAAGCGCGGCGATGAACAGCGCGTCGTCCGCCATCGTGCCGCCGCCGTCGGCGGGCGCTTGCGATGCCGCCGCGCGCAGCGTGTCGAGGTCGGCGAGCAGCGACGGCGCATGGCAGGAGCCGCCGCGCTCGTTCTCGAGCAGAAATTTGGCGATCGTCCAGCCCTGGCCCTCGCTGCCGACCATGTCGTCGGCGGGCACCGAGACGTCGTCGAGGAACACCGCGTTGACCTCATGATCGCCGGCGAGCCCCATGATCGGGCGCACCTCGATGCCGGGCTGTTTCATGTCGATCAGCAGGAAGCTGATCCCGGCCTGGCGCTTGACGTCGGGATTGGTGCGGACGAGGCAGAACATGTGGTCGGCAAAATGGGCGTGCGTCGTCCACAGCTTGCTGCCGTTGACGATCCAACGGTCGCCGTCGCGCACCGCGCGCGTCTTGAGGCTGGCGAGATCGGAGCCCGAGCCCGGCTCGGAAAAGCCTTGGCACCAATAATCGTCGGCCGACAGGATACGGGGCAGATAGCGCGCCTGCTGCTCTGGCGTGCCGAATCTGTGCAGCACAGGCGCGAGCAGCTTGAGGCTGAGCCCGGGCAGTTCGGGGGCATGCGCGAGCGCGCATTCCTTCTCGAAGATGTAGCGCTGCATCGGCGTCCAGCCCGTGCCGCCAAATGCGACCGGCCAGAAATAGGCGAGCCAGCCTTTCTCGTAGAGAATGTGCTGCCATTCGCGGCCGATATCGGGCTCGGCGAAGACGGTGGGGGTGGCCCGCGCGCCGGCGCGCAGCCGTTCGGTGAGATGGGTGGCGAGAAAATCGCGCACCTCGGTTCGGAACGCGGTCTCGTCGGCGGTCAGGCGGATGTCCATGCCGGCGACACTAGGCGCCTGGCACGCAACGGCTTCTCTCAAAAGGGTTAGGTCCGCGCGCGCGATCCCGGCCGGCACCTATCGATTGTCGGAGTGGTGGAGGGCGCGGCCGGCGCTTTAACCGAGGAGACTTGCCGGTGCGAACGGGCACCTCGGGGGACAGGCGCGTGGATTTTGGACTGAACGACGACCAGGCGATGCTCAAGACGCTGATCGAGCGCTTCGTCGCCGACCGCTACCCCAGCGGCGCGCGCGCGGGCTATCGCGCGACGCCGGCAGGCTATTCCGCCGAGAATTGGGCTTTGCTCGCCGAACTCGGCGTGCTCGCGCTGCCGGTTTCCGAAGCTGATGGCGGCCTCGGTGGCGGCGCGGTCGAGAGCGCAACCGTGATGGAGGCGATCGGCCGCGGGCTGGTCGCCGAGCCGTTCCTCGATGCGACGATCGTCGGCGGAGGCCTGCTCTCGCAGGCCGGCACGGTCGCGCAAAAGCAGATGTGGATCGAGCGGCTCCTGACCGGCGAGGCCGTGGTCATGCTCGCCTGGGCCGAACATGGCACGCGGTTCGACATGGATCGGCCCGCGACGCGCTTCGCCGACGGCACGGTGCGGGGCATGAAGACCTTCGTCGCCGGTGGCGCCGACGCCTATGTCGTCACCGCCCGCGACGGGGACGAGACGCACCTCTTTCTCGTTGCGGCCGATGCCTCCGGGCTCCAGCGCCGCGACTATCGCCTGGTCGACGGATCGGTCGCCTGCGAGCTGGCGTTCGACGGCGTCGCCGCCGAGCGGATGGACGGCGGGCTCGACGCCCTCGCGGTCGTCATTGCGCGGGCGCGGCTGGCGGCGTCGGCCGAGATGGTCGGGATCATGGGGCTGCTGTTCGACACGACGCTCGACTATGTCCGTCAGCGCCAGCAATTCGGCGTCGCAATCGGCAGCTTCCAGGCGCTCCAGCATCGGCTCGCAGACCAATATGCCGCGCTCGAGCTCGCCCGCTCGCATCTGTACCGCGCGATGCTAGCCGAGCCGGACGAAGCGCCCGCGACGCTCGCGGCGGCCAAAAGCTTCATCTCGACGGCGGCGGTGCGGCTTGGCGAGGAGTGTATCCAGATGCATGGCGGGATGGGCGTGTCCGACGAGCTCGATCTCGGGCATGGTCACAAGCGCATCCTGCGGCTTGCCAGCCTGTTCGGCGACGCCGCGCACGAAACAATGCGCTACGACCGCGCGCGACGGACGGCGTGATCGCCGCGGCGATCAGCGGCTGAGGATCGCCACCGCCGACACGCCAGGCGCGCCATAGACATGGCTGTAGGCCGTCTTGGGATCGTTCGGCACCTGCCTCCCCCCGCCGTCGCCGCGCAGCTGGACGACATTCTCGTAGACTTGACGCAGGCCCGAGGCGCCGATAGGTTCGCCGCACGCGATGCAGCCGCCATCGGTGTTGACCGGGAGGCGACCGCCGATCCGCGTGCGTCCCTCGGCCAGCCACTCCTCCTGTTCGCCATCGGCGCAGAAGCCGTTTTCCGCCATGTGCATGATCTCGGCACCGACCTCGGTATCCTGGAGCTGGGCGACGTCGATATCCTCGGGGCCAATGCCGGCCGCCGTGAACGCCGCCAGCGACGCATTGGTCGTCGCCGACCCGCCGCGCGCGACGTCGAGCGATGGCGCGAACACCTCGAACGAGCCCGCCGGCCGGGTCCGCATCGCCACCGCCTTCAGCCGGATCATCGGGCCGCCGAGCTGGCGTGCCTTCGCCTCGCTCGCCAGCACCAGCGCGACCGCGCCCTCGGCGGGCGAGCAGAACATATATTTGGTGAGCGGATCGCTGACCATCTGCGCCGACAGGATCGTCTCGATGTCGACCGGCTCGCGTCGCCAGGCGTGCGGTGCGTGGACCGCATTGAGGAAGCTTTTTTCGGCAACGCGTCCGAGCGTCCGCGTCGAGATGCCGTGCAGCGCCATGTAGCGGGTGAGCTTCATCGCAAAGAATTGCGTGGTGAGCATCAGCCCCGCCTCGCCATACCATTCGGGCAGCCCCCATTCGGCCGGGCGCGGATCGAAGGCGCCGCGCGGATGCTTGTCGAAGCCGACGGCGAGGCCAAGATCATATTCGCCGGCGCGGATCGCGCTCGACGCCGAGGCGAGCGCCGAGCCGCCGGTCGCGCAGCCATTTTTTACGTTGATGAACTGGATGCCGGTCATTCCCAGCCGCGACACCATCGTGTCGGCATTGCCCGATGCATCGGAACCGCCATAGGCGAACTGGATGTCGGGCCAGGCGACGCCCGCATCGCCGAGTGCGGTGCGCGCGGCGGCGACCCCCATGTCGAGCCCGGACAGGTCCGGGGTGCGGCCGAAGCGATGGATGCCGATGCCGACGATGCAGACGTCGCTCATGCGTGAGACTCCCCGGTCGGGCGGAAGGCAAAGGTGAGGACCGCCGGACCCTCGTCCTGCGGCAGCGGCAGCAGGACCAGTTCGAGCGGCATGCCGACGTCGAGCGCGTCGAACGCGACGTCGGTCAGCCGCGATTCGACGATGACCTCGTCCGCGAGCTCGACATAGCCGACGGCGAACGGCTCGAATGCCGCAGGCCCCAGATAGGGCGGCGTCTTCGGGCGAAAGCGCTGAACGGTCCAGGACCAGAGCGTGCCCTGCCGGGCAAGCAAGATCGGCTCATAGCGTTCGCCCTCGGCGCCCTCGGGGCAGGGAAAGACGATGCGCCCGCTGTCGCGATTGCGCCCGCCGATCAGCCGGGGCGCGGCCTCGTCGGTGAACAGGCCCGGGGCGATCGGGCGGGCGGGGCTGGGCGTGTCGATCATCGGCCGAGCAAGCCCGCGAACGGCGTCGCGGGCTACTCGTCAAAGCGCTAGGGCACGGTTTAGCTCAGCTGTTAAGACCGATATAGCCGAGCTGCGCCGCCTTGAAGAGCGTCTGGCTGCGGTTGACCGCATCGAGCTTGGTCGAGGCGTTGTGGATGTGGAAGCGCACCGTTGCGCGGCTGCGCGACATGATCAGACTGATCTCGAAGTCGGTCTTGCCGACCGCGGCCCAGCGCAGGCACTCGACCTCGCGCTTGCTCAGGATCGCGCCCACCGGCAGTCGCTCGGGATCGCACATCGCGCGGACATAGCCGGCGATGAAGGTGCGCGTGATCAGGCCGAGCGTGTCGCCGAACGCTTCGAACTCCGCCGAAAGGTCGAGCTTGGTGCGGTCCGCGGGGGCATAGCTCGCCGCGCCGATCTGGCCGAACGGCAGATGGACGGGGACGACGATCGCCGCCGGGGTCAGCCCGCGCCGCTCGAAATTGCTGAGATCGATCGCCGCGAGCATCGAATTGGGAGTCGCGGTGTGAATGCCCTGCGCGTTGCACCAGAACGGCTCGCTCTCGTAGCGACACGCGGTCGGCAGCGGCGACTCGAGCGCCAGCCGCGGCGTCCGCCACCAGCGGTCATTCTCGTCGAGCGTCCAGCCGAACACGTCGGTCGCCAGAACATTGCCGTCGGCGTCGACCATGCTCTGCTTGGACGCGATGTTGTGACAGATCGCGGTTCGGAAGCCGGTCATGTCGCGGACCATCTCGCGCAGCCGTTCGGCGGCGAGACGGACATCAGCGGGCTTGGCGATGCGCACCGCATCGAGATTGATTTCAGGCATGCGATTCGTCCCTATTTATATGGATCGGTATCGAGCGTCTCTCCGGCGTCATCGTACGATTTAACCGAGGTTAGGGCAATGTCGGCGCCCCCTTAATTGTCCGCTGTTTCGCCCAATGGATACCGCGCCGGAGCAGGGTGTCGAACACAGGCAGGTCCCAGGCGCATCGGTCGATCGTCGGCCACCAGTCGGCGAGTGGCTGGAGGTCGTAATGGCCGCGGCAATGGCCGAGCGTGAGATACAGGATCTCGCCCTGTCCAAGCGCGCGCAAATAGAAGACGGGATGTTTCGCGCGCGGCCATTGGTGATCGACGAATTCGGGCGTGTCGCCGTCATGCTCGGTCTCGAGCAGGACGTGAAGGTCGGCGTGGACCGCCATCAGGTAGAGTTCGTCGGTGGTCTCGAACGGCGTGACGCCTTCGACCAGCGGATGCGCCGGATCCGCAACCGTCACCAGATAGGGCTGGATCGGGGGGTGCGACAGGAATTGCGAGCCGAGCGTGTCCATGTGCAGCGGCGCCCAGCGCGGCGCGTCGACCTTGCCGTCCGCCGTCCAGCGCAGGATCGAATTGGTGCCGTGCAACGCGTACCAGCGCCCGCCGCGTTCGACCCACGCGCGGATCGCCTCCTGCGCGGGGAGCGAGGGGATCACGTCGCAGGTGTAGCTGATCAGGAAATCGGCCGCCTCGATCGCGGCGATCGCCTCATAATCCTCGAAGACGCGGACGCGGACGCGCTGGTCCTCGCCGAGCAGCTTGAGCAGTTCGAGCCGGGCGAAGTCGATGTCGTGATATTTGCCGCCGGCGATCAGAACGCAGTCGAGCCGACGCGGACGGGCTTCGTCGACCTGGGGAACATCGGACATCGCAGGACATGCTCTCGCTTATGTTTGGCGGTGCTGTACGGGGTCGGCCGGCGCTGCCCGACCTAGCGTTTTGGATAGGATCGGCGCGCGCGGCTTGTCACCTTGCGAAAAGCACAGCTTGCTCGGGGCCCTCGCGCGGTCGCACCACGGCGCCATGCGGATTGGAGACGGCGTTTGAATCGGTTGCAGGACAAGGTCGCACTGGTCACGGGCGGCACGAGCGGTATCGGCGCTGCCACCGTCGAACGGCTCGCGGCGGAAGGCGCGACGGTGGTGTTTACGGGGCGCAACGTCACGGCGGGGGCGGCCATCGCCGACGCATCAGGCGGCCACTTCCATGTCCACAGCGTCGAGGACCGGCCCGGCTGGGACGGGCTGATGGCAATGATCCGCGAGCGGTTCGGCCGGCTCGACATCGCCTTCGCCAACGCCGGGATCGAAGGCGGCGACACCGACATCGAGGCGATCGACATGGCGGCGTGGGACCGCATCGTCGAGGTCAATTTGACCGGCCCGATGTTGACCGCGCAGCATGCAATCAGGCTGATGCGCGACAATCCGGGGGGACCCAGCGGATCGATCATCCTCAATTCGTCGATGAACGGGATCCTCGCGCTTGGCGGCAACGTCGGTTACTCGACGACCAAGGGCGCGCTGCGGCTGCTCGCCAAGTCGATCGCGATGCACTGCGCCAACACCGGCCTCGGCATCCGCTGCAATTCGATCCATCCCGGGGTCGTCGAGACCCAGCTGATCACCGACGTCATCGCCAACGCCCCCGATCCCGCGGCGGCCCGCAAGACGCTGGAAGGGCTGGCGCCGCTCAAGCGGATGGCGACGATGGCCGAGATTGCCGGGCTGGTCGTCTATCTCGCCTCGGACGAGGCGGCGTTCGTCACCGGATCCGAATATCTGATCGACGGTGGATCGACCGCGGGGATCAACGGCGTATGACCAGCTGGACGACCTCGCCGGCGCATCTCGCCCGCTATCGGGGGGTCGGCCTATGGCGCGACCGGACGATCGGCGATCTCGCGCGCGTCCGCGCCGACGCCACGCCCGACCTCGTCGTCTTTCCCAACGATCCGACGCAGCCGACCTACGCCTCGCTGCTGACCGACGCGACCGCGCTGATGGCGTCGCTCGCCGACCTCGGGCTGCGCACGGGCGATGTGGTCAGCGTGCAGATGCCCAATTGGGTCGAGGCCGCGGTGATCAACCTCGCCGCCGCGATCGGCGGTCTTGTCGTCAATCCGATCGTGACGATCTACCGCGACGCGGAGGTGCGGCAGATGCTTGCCGACAGCGGCGCGAAGCTGCTGTTCGTCTGCGAGACGTTCCGCGGCTACGACTATCCGGCGATGGTCGATCGCATCCGCGGCGCGCTTCCAGGACTGGCGCACGTCGTGACGGTCCGCGGCACACGCACCGTCGACTATGCCGATCTCGTGGCGGCGGGACGCGGCAAGGCGTTCGCGGCGCCCACGGTGGACCCCGATGCGGTCAAACTGCTGCTCTATACCTCGGGCACGACCGGCCGCCCCAAGGGCGTGCTGCACAGCCACAACACGCTCGCCCGCGTGTCGGCGGTGAGCTACGACCGCTGGGGGCTGGGGGAGGGCGATGCCATCCTCATGCCGTCCCCCGTCACGCACATCAGCGGCTATTCCAACGGACTCGAACAGCCCTTCCTGGCGGGCACGCGGACGGTGCTGATGGAGGCGTGGAACGCCGACGAGGCGCTCGCGCTGATCGAGCGCTATGATGTCGTCGGCACCGTCGCCGCGACTCCCTTCCTCAAGGAGCTGGCCGATGCGGCGCGCACCAAGGGTACGCGGCTGCCGAGCTTCCGTGTGTTCGCCTGCGGCGGTGCCGCGGTGCCGGCCGATCTCGTGCGGGACGCCAACAGCGCCTTCGCCAATCCGTGCGCGTTTCGCGTTTATGGTAGTTCCGAGACGCCGCTGATCACAATCGGCTGCACGCCCGGGGTGCTGCCCGAGCTCGCCGCCGCCACGGACGGCGCGATCGCCGACTATGACGTGCGCTTCCTCGACGACGATGGCCGCGACGTCGCGTCGGGCGCCGAGGGGGAGATCGTCGCGCGCGGCCCGGCGATGTTCATGGGCTATGCCGATGCCGAGCAGACCCGCGCCGCGCTCACCGACGACGGCTATTTCCGCACCGGCGACATCGGCCTGCTTACCCCCGAGGGCGCGGTGACGATCACCGGGCGCAAGAAGGACCTGATCATCCGCGGCGGCGAGAATATCAGCGCCAAGGAGATCGAGGACGTGCTCCATCGCCACGCGGCGGTGGCCGAGGCGGCGGTGGTCGCGATGCCGCACGCGCGGCTGGGCGAGGGGATCTGCGCCTTCGTCGTCGCACGTGCCGGCGCCGCGCCCGATTTCGCGATGTTGTCCGGCTTCGTCTCGATCAGCGGGCTCGCCAAGCAGAAGACCCCCGAGCGGATCGAGTTCGTCGCCGAACTGCCGCGCACCGCGTCGGGCAAGATCCGCAAGGATGTGCTGCGCGCGCGGATCCGCGAACTGGTCGAGGCCGAGGCCCCCGCGCCGATTTGATCGCGCGAGGGGTCGGCATCGCCGCGTCAGGTCGCGGCCTGTGCGCCGATCGCGGCGCCGATCTCCTCTCGGGTTGGATTGCGGCGCAGCGTCAGCCCGCCGTTCACCTGCAGATTTTCGCCGGTCATGAAGCATTCGTCGCTCGCCAGCCAGACCGCGGCGGCGGCGATGTCGGCCTTGGTGCCGATCCGCCCGAGCGGGTAGCCGGGCAGGAAGCTGTCGAACATCCCGGGCAGCTCCTTCGCCCCCGCGGTCATCGGCGTGTCGGTCAGCCCCGGCGAGATCGAATTGGCCCGGATGCCGCGTTCGCCGAACTCGTGCGCGACACAGCGGATGACATGATCGGCGCCCGCCTTGGTGCCCATATAGGCGGCATGGTCGTTGAGCATGATCGTCGCGGTCGCGGAGCTGATCTGGATGATCGATCCGCCCCGGCCGCCCGCGGTCGTGCCCATCGCCTCGACGGCGGCCTGGCAGAAATAGAAGGGGCCGATGAATTGGAGCGCAGTGATCCGCGCAAGTTCGTCTTCTGTGTTGTCGAGAAACGGCTTGAGAAAGCCCCAGCCGGTGGCGTTGACCGCGATGTCGAGATGCCCATGCCACGCGCGCGCGGCCTCCATCATCGCGAACACCTGCGCGCGATCGGTGATGTCGCAGCCGAGCGCACGGCCGTCGAACTCGGCCGCGAAGCCTTGCAGCGACTCGAGCTGCCGGCCGGCGACGACGATGCGCGCCCCCTCCTCGGCGAACCGCCGGGCGATGATTTGGCCCATATTGTCTGCACCCGCCGCCCCGAGCACCAGCGCGACCTTGCCGTCCAACCATCCCATCACGCACCTCGTCCAATTTGCTGCGTGATCCGACGCGCTCGCCACGGCGGCGACAACTGGCGCGAAGACTAGGATGCCGGATGCCGGTCGCTCTGGCAGAATGGCAGGATCAATAGGTAGAGGAGAAGGCCAAGTGGATCTCGGGCTCAAGGGACTGAAGGTGATCCTGACCGGCGGCAGCCGCGGCACGGGCCGCGCGACGCTGGAGATGTTCGCCGCAGAGGGGGCGGATGTCGGCTTCTTCTCGCGCAACCAGGCGCAGATCGACGACGCGGTGGCCTCCTTCTCGAAACATGGCGTCAAAGTGGTCGGCAAGCAGGGCGACCTCGCCGATCTCGACGCCTATCCCAAGCTGCTGACCGACATCGCCGACGAACTCGGCGGCTGCGACATCTTCATCCCGTCGGCCAGCGCTTCGGGCTCGCAGCTCGCGCAGGATTGGGAAGCCTGCTTCCGCATGGACGTGCTCGGCACCGTGCGCGGCTGCGAGGCACTCGAGCCCTATCTCGAGAAGTCGGCGCATGGCGCGGTCGTCATCCTGGGGTCGACCGCGGCGACCGAGACCTTCTTCGCGCCGCAGGCCTTCAACGCCATGAAGGCGCCGCTGCTGACCTATTCGGGCCAGCTCGCGCAGGCCTGGGGGCCCAAGGGCATCCGCGTCAACGCCGTCTCGCCCGGACCCGTCTGGTTCGAGGGCGGCAATTGGGACGACATCAAGAAGGGCGTGCCCGATCTCTTCGCCGCCACCGAGGCGACCGCGGCGCTCGGCCGGATCGGCGCGGTCGACGACGTCGCCAAGGCGATCGTGTTCCTCGCCAGCCCCGCCTCGGCCTGGACCACCGCAACCAACCTGATCGTCGACGGCGGCTATACCAAGCGTATCCAGTTCTGATCCGTCGGGGGCGGCGCCCGGTGCGCCGCCTCGTTACGGCGCGCCAAGCGCGAGGATCATCTTGCCCTGGTTGCTGCCCTCAAACAGCCGCAGGAAGGCGGGCAGCGCATTCTCGATGCCCTCGTCGACATGCTCGTCGACGCGCAGCCGGCCTTCGGCGAGCCACCCCGCCATCGCGGTCGCGCCCTCGGCGAAGCGCGGCAGGAAGTCCGAGATCAGGAAGCCCGAGATCGTCGCGGACTTGACGATCAGCTGCCACAGATTGCGCGCGCCGATCGCGCCCTCGGCGCTGTTATACTCGCTGATCAGCCCGCACAGCGCGACGCGCGCGCCGTGGTTGAGCGCGAGCAGGCCGGCATCGAGCACCGCGCCGCCGACATTCTCGAAGATCACGTCGACGCCGTCGGGAGCCGCCTCGCGGATCGCGGCGGCGAGCGCGGCGGGGCTCTTGCCGCGATAGTCGATCGCGGCGTCATAGCCATAATCGTCGCGCAGACGCCGGCATTTGTCCGCGCCGCCGGCGATGCCGACGGTACGACAGCCGACGATCCGCGCGATCTGGCCGACGAGCGAGCCGACCGCGCCAGCCGCGCCGCTGACCAGCACGGTCTCGCCGGGCCTGGGCTTGCCGACCTCGAGCAGCCCGAAATAGGCGGTCAGCCCGACCGCGCCCAGCACCGACAGATAGTGCGTCACCGACGGTACGGTGTGGGGATCGATCGGCATCGTGAAGCCACCCGGGCGGACCAGCGAATACTCCTCGATCGCGTTGAGCCCGAGCACCCATTCGTCGACCGCGAACGCCGGATTGTTCGAGGCGACGACCTGGCCGACCGTGGTCGCGCGGACCGGATCGCCGAGCGCCACCGGCGGCAAATAGGATGGCGCCTCATCGAGCCAGCCGCGGATCGCGGGATCGAGCGAGGCGTAGCGGTTGCGGACCACGAACTCGCCGTCCGCGGGTGACGGCACCGGCACGGTGTCGTGCGCGAAGTCGTCGGGTTGCGGGAGCCCGTGCGGGCGGCGGACCAGCGTGAAGCGGCGGTTTTGTGTCATCGCTCGATGCTAGCCGTGCGACGGCCCACCGGCACCTCTCCTATTGACCACTGTCGCCGTTGCCGGACCCCCGCCAAAGCGACCGTCGAGGAGATTTCGGCATGGCGACGACGCGGCAATTCCATCTCGCGGCGCACCCGCGCGGGCGCGGCATCGAGGAGGGCGACTTCCGTCTGGTCGAGGTTGCGCGTCCAGTTCCAAGCCCGGGCGAGGCGCTGTTCGCGATCCGCTGGCTCGGCTTCGATCCCGCGCAGAAAGGCTGGATGGAGAATTTCGCCGACTATGCCGCGCCGATGGAGATCGGCGACGTGATGCGCGGCAGTGCGATCGGCGAGGTGATCGAGAGCCACAATCCCGTGCTGCCGGTCGGGTCGCTGCACGAAGGAATGATGGGCTGGAGCGAGCATTGGGTGAGCGACGGCAGTGGGCTGACCCCGGTCGATCCCGATCTGCCGCCGACCGCGATGCTGTCGATCCTCGGCATCACCGGGCTGACGGCGTGGCATGGCCTGTTCGTCCACGGGCGGCCGATCGCGGGCGACACGATCGTCGTGTCGGGCGCGGCCGGTGCGACCGGGTCGGTGGTCGGCCAGCTCGCCAAGGTCGCGGGTTGTCGGACGATCGGGATCGCGGGTGGCCCGGACAAATGCCGCTGGCTGACCGAGGAGGCCGGCTATGACGTCGCGATCGATTACAAGGCCGGCGAGATCAAGAAGCAGCTGCGCGCAGCGGCCCCGCAGGGCGCCAACGTCGTCTACGACAATGTCGGGGGAGCGACGCTTGACGCGATGCTCGGCGTGATCGCCGACGGCGCCCGCGTCGTGATCTGCGGGGGGATCAGTCGCTATGAAACGGGCGGACGCCCGGCCGGCCCCTCCAATTATTTCAACCTCGTGCTGCGCCGCGCGACGATGTCGGGCTTCATCGTCGTCGACCATGCCGATCGCTTCGCCGACATGCGGCGCCGGCTGCGCGACCTCGCGCTCGCCGACCGGATCCGCTGGCAGGTCGACGAGCAGGTCGGCTTCGAACAGGCGCCCGCGACGCTGCGCCGGCTGTTCGACGGCAGCAACCGCGGCAAGCAGGTGCTGCGGCTCTAGTCACGCTCGGCGTTGCAAGCCGCTTCGTTCCGCGTGCAATGACGGCGTGGAATAAGGGCAACGCTCAGGCGCGGGCCTCGGGCGATACGACCCAGCGGATCGCGTTCTCGATCAGGCGCCGGTAGACCGGATTGTCGTAGGTCTTCTGGTCGTCGCCGGGTTGAAGATAGACCAGCGGGCTGTTGACCGCGCGGCGGGTCCAGCCGATCAGCGGCGAGCCGTCCTCGTGCGCCCAGCCGTCGTTGCTGAACATCCGGCCCTCCATCGCCGCAGTCGACGAATAGAAGCCGTCGCGGACGAAATCGTGGCGTGCGCGGAGCAGCGGGGTAACGTCGCTCTCGAAGATCTCCGCCAGATAGAGCTCGTCGGTCATCGGAAACTGCGCGGGAATCCCCGCCATCACCGGATGCGCCGGCGCGACCACTTCGGCGGTGTAGTCGACCGCATGGCGATAGCCCGAGTCGGGTCGTGCGATGCCGCGCAAGGGACCCGGCCGATAGAGAAAGGCGCCGCCCAGCGCTTCGGCATAGGCCGGCCAGGCGGGCCAGCCGGCGAGCGCGTGGTGGAGCGCGACGATGCCCTTGCCCTGTTCGAGCAGCGCGCAGAAGCCGCGGCGCAAGGCGTGGCCGGGATCGACATAGCCGGGCTTGTCGGCGGTGGCGTCGAAGTCGAGGCCGGGCATGTCGTAGAGGACGAGTGCGTCATAGGGGGCCATGCCCTCGGGATTCATCAGCTGCGCGGCGGCGGGCTGGTCGACCATTGTCGCGGTGATGCCGGCCATGCCCTGGAACAGCGCGTCGAACGCCGTGCGATCGAAGGGATGGCCGCGCACCGCGACGAGCAGCTTGAGCGGCGCGTGATAGGCGATCGTCGGCATGGTCGAGTTCCAAAAAGAAGCCGGCGACCGCGGACGGCCACCGGCTTGAATGGGCAGGGGTTCAGAAGCGGAGCGTGCCTTGCAGCAGCAACTCGCGCGGACGGCCGATGCTGACCTCGATCTCGTCGGGCGTGCCGAACGGCTTTTCGTTGCCCGCGATGCCATAATATTTATTGGTCAGGTTGCGGCCGATGAAGGCGAGCTCCCACGTATCGTCGGGCTTGTGGACGCGGACCGATGCGTTGAGGCGCGCGAAGGCCTTCTGGTAGCCAGCCGGGTTCTCATTCTCGAGCAGCCAATAGCCGCTGGTGTAGTTGGCATCGGTCGACAGGCCGAGGTTCATGCCGTCGGTCAGCGGCGCGTCGTAGGTGACCCCGCCGGTGAGGCTGACCTTGGGCGCGCGCACCAGCGGCGTGCCCGAGAGATCCTGCGTCCCGTTGGCGCCGGTGCATCCCGTCGCTGCGGTCTGTCCGGCGTAGCAAGCGGCCTGCGGGAAGGCGAGATATTTGGCCTTGTTGTACCCTCCCGACAGACGGACCTGGATTGCCCGCGTCAGCTGGTAGGAGGCATCGATCTCGGCGCCGGTGGTGCGGGCGGACGCCGCATTCTTGATCGTGAACGAGGGCGGGATCGGGTTGAACGAGGTGAGCTGCAAGCCCTTGTAGGTGTAGCGATAGACCGCCGCGTTGACCGACATCCGGCCCCCGAAGAACGAGCCCTTGGCGCCGATCTCGCCGCCCTTGGTATGCTCTGGCGCGAAGCCGAGATTGCCCGCGTTCTGGCCGGCCGACAGGATCGACGGGTTGGAGAAGCCGCCCGACTTGTAACCGGTCTTGAACGCGCCGTAGAGCGTGGTGCGGCTGGTCGGGTGCCAGGTCAGCGTCGCCTCGGGCGACCAATTGCTGTCGGCGAACTTGCCCGAGCTGAACTGGCCCTCCGGTGCCACGATGCCGAACGGCACGAACAGCTGGTTGACGAAGCTGTTGCCGAGCGAGACCGTCTTGGTCTCGCGCGTGAAGCGGACGCCCGCGGCGAGCTCGAGATTCGGGCGGATGTTGTAGATCGCCTGGCCGAAGCCCGAATAGGTCTTGCCCGAATTGTTGGTCAGCAGCGTCCAGTTGTTGGTCTGCCCGTTGCGCGGATCGCCGCCGACGATCGCGATCGCGCCATCACCGCGCGTGTTGCGCCCACTCTTCTCGTAATAGGCACCGGCCGCGAAATTTAGTGGTCCCTCGAACGACGTGTTGACGCGGATTTCCTGGGTGAAGGCATGGCTGCTGTCGGCGTTGTAGCCAAGCACCAGCGCGGTCGAATCGTAGGAGAAGCTGTCGAAGCCGACGTTGTTGTAATGCCAGTAGCCGGTGACCGAGGTGATGGTCGCGTGGTCGAGCTTATAGTTCATCGTCAGCGACGACATGATCGAATGATATTGCGTGTACGGGATGCCGCCGTTCGAATTGGGATAGTGCGCCGCCACCGCCGGGTTGAGCGAGCCATCCGAATGCGAGCCGTTGAGCTTGCAGTCGCCTGCCGGGTCGCTGACGAAGGTGCCGCTCAGCAGATCGAGCGTCGAGGGATGCGCGCCGGCGCACTTGACCTCGGTACCGGCGGTCTCGCCATGATCCTTTTCCTTGTCGCCGAACACTTTGAGCGTCGCGTCGAACCGGCTGTCGGGCTTCCAGACCAGCGTACCGCGGCCGAGAAATTCGCGCGTGCCGGGATCGGTGCGATGCGCCGCACCGACCGGCGGATTGGTGGGATCGCTTGGGATCGCCACCGGCACCGCGGTGTTCTTGATGTAGCCCGCCATCGCGTCGCCGCGCATCGCGATGCGGAAGCCCAGCGTATCGGTGATCGGACCGGCGATCGCGCCTTCGACATACCGTTCATGCGCATTGAATTCATAGCCGCTGCGGATGTAGCCGGAGAGCCGCTGGGTCGGTCCGTTGGTATGGACCGAGATCACGCCGCCCGGGCTGTTCTTGCCGAAGAACAGCGCCTGGGGACCCTTGAGCACCTCGACCTGGGCGATGTCAAAGAAGCCCTGGGTGATCAGACGACCACGGCTGATCTGGAGGCCGTCGATGTTGAGCGAGACGGTCTGGTCGATGCCCGCGTCGAGTGCCGAGGAGCCGATGCCGCGGATCGAGAAGGAGGCACCGGCGCCGCCGCCGCCGGTCTTGGCGAGGATGACCTGCGGGATGAGCTGGCCGATCTTGCTAAGATCCGTGGCCGCATAGCGGTTGATGTCGGCGGCGCTGACCGCCGAAACCGCGACGGGCACCTGGAGCAGCGTCTCGTCGCGCTTGCGTGCGGTCACGATGATCTGTTCGCCGACCGGCGCCTCGGTCGTCTCCGCGCGCGCGTGGGGCGGCGGTGTCTGTGCGGGGGCTTGCGTCGTGTCGGTGGGGATGGCGGACGACGGCGTGGTCTGGGCCAGCGCGGGCGCAGCGATCGCAAGCAAGGCCGTCGATCCCAAGATCAGACGCGTCGCGTGCCGAATAGTATCGCTTTTCATGGAACTCCCCTTGGTCGCTTTGTTTGCGACGGTTTCGTCCAGGGAGCGGGCAGGCGATACTATCGAAAGTCGCAGGCGTGAGATGTTGTGTCAGTCATGTTGCAGAATCAGCGCTGCTTGATGGCATCCGCGCGGACGCCGCCGAGCCAGTCGCCGGTCAGCTGATTGTGGGCATGCGCGAGGTGATGCAGGCTGAACACCGCGTCCATGCCCGCGCGCTTGCCGGCCAGATCCTCGAGCTGGTTGAACGCCTGCTTGGCGAGCGCTAGCGCGAAGCGCGGCGCTTTGGCCGCCTTGGTTGCCATCGCCATTGCCTCGTTATCGAGTGCGTCGCGCGACACGACGCGATTGACCATGCCGAGCTGATAGGCGCGTTCCGCAGGCATGCGCTCGCCCAGATACAGGAATTCGCGCGCGATACGGGGATGCATCTCGTAGACATGCGCGAAATATTCGACCCCGGGGACGCCCATGGCGAGCACGGGATCGCTGAAGAAGGCGTCGTCGGCAGCGACGATCATGTCGGCGACCCAAGCGAGCATCAGTCCGCCCGCGATGCACGCGCCCTGGACCGCAGCGACCATCGGCTTGGGCAGCGCGCGCCAGCGGCGGCACAGCCCAAGATAGCTTTCCTGCTCGCGAACATAATTGGTCTCGGCACCGGCCGTGCCGACATGGTCGTACCAAAGCGAGCGGCGATCGGGCCACGACGCACCGAAGTCGCAACCGGGCGTGCCGATGTCGTGACCCGAGGAAAAATGCCGGCCTTCGCCGCGCAGCACGATCGCCTTGACCGCTTCGTCTGCCGCTGCGCGCGCAAACGCCTCATCGAGCGCATAGAGCAGCTGCGCGTTCTGGGCGTTGCCGAAGCGCGGCCGGTCGAGGCTGACGATCGCGAGATCGTCGCGCCGCTCGTACCGGACGGGCTGCTCCGTCTCGTAGACGGGGCCGCCCGTGCCGGCAGCGTCGCTCATGCGCCGACCCGGGCCTGCCCCTCGGCGATCATGCGCCCGATCATCACGTGCATCAGCCGGATCCGCATCTCCGAATAGAGCGCGAAGTTGACGACGCCGGTGCCCGACGATTTGAGCCCGGTCTGGACGTGCGGCAAGTTCTCCATGTCCTGCTCGAACACGGGGCCGAGCGCGCCGAGCATCGACGACGACGACCAATCCTCTTCGAGCGACAGGCGATGTTCGGTGACGGGCTTGGGCCGCGGGCCGGTCTTGGGAACGCGCTTGAGGATGATCACGTCCATGATCGAGGTGTCGGGATCGAGCCCGTTGGGCCGCCAGCGATAGACGACATTGGGGGCATAGCCCGCCCAGAAATTCATGTGCGGGAAGACGTTGTAGAGCAGCGCGTCGATGATCTCGGCGTCGGATACGTCCGAATAGTCCCAGCCGTCCTCGGCGGCGAGCGACTTGCGGGTGACTTCGCTCGCATACATGCGCGCGGTTACGCCGACTTCGAGTTCGCTCGGCGCATCCGGCGTGTCGCGCGCGGTGTTCTCCTTCTTCTTTTCCGCGACGCCGCCCTTCTTGGACGATTCGCCGCCGGAGACATGGCTGCCGCCCGCCGCCTCCATCGCCTTAAGGATGTCCATGTCGCCGAACTTGCGATCGGCCAGGACCGGGCTGACCACGCCGGTCGCGGTGAACTGGCGGGTGACGTGGTCGCTCAGCGCGTCATATTGGCTGTTCACGTCGCCGAGAAACGGCGCCAGCTGCGGATGGGTCGCGACCGTATGGTGGCTTTCCATGAATGCCTCGGCCATCACCTTCCAGTTGCACGGCACGATCTTGGAGACGTGCGCAGCCTTGTAGCGGTTGGCGAAGTCGTAGCGGTCGAAATGGTCGGCGAGCGGCTGCAGCGTGTCCATGAGAGGCGCAGCACCCGGATCGAAGTTGATGAAGATGAAGCCGCCCCAGCTTTCGACCTTCACCTCGGGCAGGCTGGTGTCCATGCGGCTGAACTGCGGGAAGTCCCAGCCGATCGGGTTGTGCTTGAAAGCGCCCGAACATTGCCAGGCGAGACCATGATATTTGCAGCGGAAGTCGACCTTGGGGCCGCTCTTGTCGACCAGCTTGCGGCCGCGGTGCAGGCAGCTGTTGTAGAAGGCCTTGACCGAGCCGTCCTGCTGGCGGGTCACGAGCAGGCTCTTGCCGACATTCTCGTAGACGAACACGTCGCCCGGATTGGGGATGTCCTCGTCGCGGCACGCCCACTGCCAGACCTTGAGCCAGACGTGGCGCACCTCCTGCGCAAAATGGCCGGGGTCAAAATAGTTGGTGACGGGTATGCCCTCGTCCCCAAGGTCACGGGTCGGGCCTTGGCGGAGATGATCCGGGATCGTGCGCGTGTCGCGCTCGAGGATGTCCTCGTAGGATTCGGACGGATGGCGGTCGGCGCGGAAATTGGTCGGCTGGTCCACAATACTCTCCGGTGCGATGGCGGATGCTGCGCGCGCCGGGACGGCGTCTGTGCATCTCTTTTAAGCTTTGACAGGGATGTCGCCCTGCCGACCGGCGGTTGCACCTAGCACATGTGATAGAAAACAATCCGGTCGTTCTGTTGCAGGATGCGCGTCCGGTTCTCCGTTCGAGCGAGCCGCCAAGGAGAGCGGAATGACCCTGGGCTTCGCACTGGAGCGGTTGCTGCCCGACAGCCTGACCGAGGAGGATCGCGGTGCCGAGCCGCCCGGCTGGCAGCAGCGCAAGAGCCTGGCCACGCGCAACGCGATGCTCGACGCCGCGCTGACCTGTCTCGCCGAGGACGGCTATGCCGGCTGCTCGCTGCAATCGGTGGCGAACCGGGCGCGGATCTCGCGCGGCGCGATGCTGCATCATTATGCGAGCAAGCTCGATCTGATGGCGGCGGTGGTCGAATATGCCTTCTATCGGCGCATGGCGGATTATCTCGATCGCATCCGCGCGCTCACCGTCGAACAGCGCGCGGTCGACAATGCCGGCGTCGCGATTTCCTATCAGGTCAGCCGCACGCAAGATTATGCGGCCTATCTCGAACTTCATGTCGCCTCGCGGACCGATCCGGCTCTGCGCGCGATCTTTCTCGACCGGGCGCGGCGCTACGACCGGGTGTGGCGTGACGAGATCGAGCGCGCCTTCCCCGAATGGGCCGGTGATCCACGGCTCGAGCTGCTCAACGACTATGTCTGGTCGGTGGTCGAGGGCTTGGCGCTCAACATCGACATCTGGGACGACGCCAGCCGCGCCGAGGCGCTGCTGCGCTTCGTCGCGCACACCATCCGCGCGGTCCGCGCCGGCACGCTTTCGGTAGGAGATATCTGACGTGGCTGCGATCCATCTGCCCCGCATCCTTCGTGTCGGCGGCGGCGCGCTTGCCGAGCTGCCCGCCGCGCTCGGCCAGTGCGGGTTGAGCCGGCCCTTCATCGTTACCGATCGCTATCTCGTCGAGAGCGGCATGGTCGCACGGCTGACCGAGGTGCTTGCTGCCGCCGGCATGACCGCCGCCATCTTCGCCGATACGGTCTCGGACCCGACCGTCGCGGTGGTCGAGGCGGTGCTCTCGGCACTCGATGCCGGCGACCACGACTGCGTTATCGGCTTCGGCGGCGGCAGCCCGATCGACACCGCCAAGGCGGTCGCGGCACTCGCCGTCACCCGCTGCCCGATCCCCAGCCTCAAGGCGCCGGCCGTCACCGACCTGCCGGGGCTGCCGATCGTCGCGGTGCCGACCACCGCGGGCACGGGATCCGAGGCGACGCGCTTCACGATCATCACCGACGAGGCATCCAACGAGAAGATGCTGTGCGCCGGGCTCGCCTTCCTGCCGACGATCGCGATCGTCGACTATGAGCTGACGATGGCCAAGCCGCGCCGGCTGACTGCCGATACCGGCATCGATTCGCTCACGCACGCGATCGAGGCCTATGTTTCGAAGCGCGCGAACCCGTTTTCCGACGCGATGGCATTGTCGGCGATGCGGCTGATCGCGCCGCATCTGCGCCGCGCCTGCGACGCCCCCGACGACCGGGTTGCGCGCGAGGCGATGATGGTCGGTGCGCATCATGCTGGGCTCGCCTTCTCGAACGCGAGCGTCGCGCTCGTGCACGGCATGAGCCGCCCGATCGGCGCCTTCTTCCACGTGCCGCACGGGCTGTCCAACGCGATGTTGCTACCCGCGATCACCGCCTTCTCGGCGCCTGCTGCACGCGTGCGCTATGCCGACTGCGCCCGCGCGATGGGCGTCGCCAGGGATGGCGAGGGCGATCAGTCCGCGGTCGCGCGACTGCTTGACGAGCTGCGCATGCTCAACATCGATCTCGGCGTGCCGACGCCCGCCGCCTATGGCATTGGCGAGGCGCGCTATATGGCGCTGATCCCGACGATGGCCGAACAGGCGCTGGCCTCGGGATCGCCTGGCAACAACCCGCGTGGCGCCGACGCCGACGAGATCGCCGAGCTTTACCGGCTTGCCTACGCATGACCCTGCCACTGGCAAAGGTGCGAGTTGTCGCGATCGCCTTTGCCGGCGCAGAGCAGCCTCAATATAACAGGAGAAGCCGATGACTGGCGACACCGCCGCCGAGCCCGATCGCTCGGTGCTGCTCGATATCTACCGGCGTGCCAATCTGATCTATCAGGCGGACGAGAAGTTTCGCACGATGATCATGGGGGGGCAGCTCCAGATCATCTATTACAGTCCGCGCGGGCAGGAGATCCTGTCGGCGGCGCTGATGGCGGCGCTCAACCCCGACGATTATCTGGTCACCACCTATCGCGGTGTCCACGACCAGCTCGCCAAGGGCATTCCGCCGCGCGACCTGTGGGCCGAATTTGCCGGCAAGAAGACCGGCACCTGCAAGGGCAAGGGCGGCCCGATGCACATCACCCACCCCGAGACCGGCGTGATGGTGACCACCGGGATCGTCGGCTCGGGTCTGCCCATCGCCAACGGCCTCGCGCTCGCCAGCCAGCTCGAAGGCGACGGCAAGGTGACGGTGGTCTGCTTCGGCGACGCCGCCTCGAACATCGGCGCCTTCCACGAGAGCCTCAACATGGCGCAGATCTGGAAGCTGCCGGTCATTTTCGTCTGCCAGAACAACCTCTATGGCGAGCACACGCCGCAGGCGATGTCGACCGGCGCCAAGGAGCTGATCGATCGCGCCCCGGGCTACGGCATCAAGGGCGTCCAGGTGAACGGCAACGACGCCTTCGCGATGTACCAGGCCGCCAGCGAAGCCGCGGCGCGCGCGCGCGCCGGCGAGGGGCCGACCTTCATCGAGGCGAAGACCTTCCGCTTCTTCGGTCATCTGCTAGGCGACGACAGCCATTATATTCCCAAGGAGGAGATGGCGGCCGCCAAGCTCGCCGATCCGATCCCGGGCTATCGCAAGGCGCTGCTCGAGCGGCAGGTCTCCGAGGCCGAGCTCGACGCGATCGACGCCGAAATCGCCGAGGTGGTCGCCGAGGCGGCCGCGCATGCGCTCGCCAGCGACTATCCCGACACGGACGAGATCCGGATCGATGTTTTGGGCATGGAGATCGCGGCATGAACGCCGAGACGCCGGTAAAGGCGAAGAAGATCAACTTCGCGCAGGCGATCAACCTGGCGATGGACGAGGCAATGGCCGCGGACAAGCGCGTCATCCTGCTCGGCGAGGACATTGCCGACGGCCAGGGCGGCGGCGTGTTCACTGCCACCAAGGGCCTGTCGACCAAATATGGGGTCGCGCGCGTCCGCTCGACCCCGATTTCCGAGCAGGCGATCGTGGGGGCGGCGGTCGGCGCGGCGATCGTCGGCTATCGGCCGGTCGCCGAGATCATGCTGATGAACTTCATCACGGTCGCGATGGACCAGGTCGTCAACCATGCCGCCAAGCTGCGCTTCATGTCGGGCGGCCAGACCAGCGTGCCGCTCACCATCCGCACCGCGACGGGCGCGGGGGTCGGCTTCGGCGGCCAGCATTCGGACATGCTCGAGGCGTGGTTCGCGCACGTCCCCGGCCTCAAGGTGGTGACCGCGTCCAATCCCGCCGATGCCAAGGGGCTGCTGCTCGCCTGCATCCAGGACGACGACCCGTGCATCTTCATCGAGAACACCGCGTCCTACGGCGTGTCGGGCCCGGCGCCCGAGCCGGGCTATGTCGTCCCGCTCGGCAAGGCAACGGTCGCCCGCGAGGGCAGCGACGTGACCGTGATCGGCTATGGCGCGGTGATCGGCCATGCGCTCGCGGTCGCCAAGGAGATGGAGGCGGACGGCGTCTCGGTCGAGGTGATCGATCTGCGCACGATCGCGCCCTATGACGAGGCGGCGGTGCTGGCCTCGGTCGGCAAGACCAAGCGCGCCGTGGTGGTGCACGAGGCGGTGCGCAAATTCGGCGTCGGTGCCGAGATCAGCGCGCTGATCCACGAACATCTGTTCGACGAACTCAAGGCGCCGGTGCAGCGCGTCGGCTCGGCCTATGCGCCGGTGCCCTTCTCGCCTGCGCTCGAAAAAGCATATCTCTACAGCCGCGACGACATCGCCGCGGCCATCCACAAGACGATGGGGCGTTAAGATGGCGACCGAAATCCGCATTCCCAAGATCGGCATCAGCATGACCGAAGCGACGCTCAGCGAGTGGCTCGTCGCCGATGGCGCGGCAGTCGAGGCGGGTACGCCGCTCTATGCGATCGAAATGGACAAATCGACCAACGAGGTCGACGCGCCCGCCTCGGGCACGCTCAAGATCCTCGGCGAGGTCGGCGAGGTCTATGAAGTCGGCACGCTGGTCGCGACGATCGAATAGCATGAAGCTCTACACATCTGTCGGCCCCAATCCGCGCGTCGCCCGGATGTTCGCCGCCGAGAAGGGGATCGCGCTCGACCTGGCCGAGATCGACATTCTGGCCGGCGACAACCGACAGGATTCTTATCTGGCGGTCAATCCGTTCGGCGGAACGCCCGCGCTGGTGCTCGACGACGGCGCGGTCCTGACCGAAACGACCGCGATCTGCGAATATCTCGACGAGACGGGGCCAGGTCCATCGCTGATCGGCGACACGCCCGAGCGCCGCGCCGAGACGCGGATGTGGACGCGGCGGATCGATCTCGGTTTTGCCGAGCCGCTGACGCTCGGCTTCCGCGCAGCGGAGGGGCGCGCGATGTTCGCGCCGCGCGTGATCGTCGCCGACGAAGCGGCAGCCGACGATCTCAAGGCGATGGCGTTCGCCACGCTCGACCGGCTCGACGCGCACTGTGCCGGCCGCGCGCAGGTGGCGGGCGACGCGGTGACGCTTGCCGACATCCTGCTGTTCTGCTTCGTCGAGTTCGCGTTGCTCGTCGGCATGACACCGCTCGCCGGCCGCCCGTGGCTGGCAACCTGGCATGCGGCGATGGCGGCACGGCCGTCGGCTTCGGCATGACGCGTCGCCCGGCCGTGCGCGCTATCACTTTCCGGAGGTTGCGCGGCATCCAGGCCCATCGCTTAGTGACGCGATGACCATCTCTACTGATAGCGACGCGCTCGCCGACCGCCTCGAGGCGCTGGGGCTGCCCCGCGGCTCCTACACCGTCAAGCCGCACGACCGCCTGCGCAAGGTGATCGGACCGACAGCGCGCGCGACATCCCGCATTTCCCGCTGACGATGGAGATCGGGCTCGACGCACTGCTCGCCGCACGGGCTAACCACAATGCCGGCGAGGGTGCGACGAAGCTCTCGGTCAACGACCTCGTCGTCAAGGCGTCGGCGCTGGCGCTGGCGGATGTGCCCGAGGCGAACGTCAGCTACATGCCCGAGGGAATGCTGCAGCATGCTGCAGCCGATGTTGCGGTCGCGGTCGCGGTCAAGGGCGGTCTGATGACCCCGATCGTGCGTGGCGCCGACATCAAGCCGGTCGCGACGATCGCCGCCGAACTGCGCGATCTTGCCGACCGTGCGCAGCGGTTCCGGCTGCAGCCCGACGAATATAGCGGCGGCAGCTTTACCGTCTCGAATCTCGGCATGTTCGGGGTCGCGAGCTTCGGGTCGATCCTCAACCCGCCGCAGGCGGCGATCCTGTCTGTCGGCGCGGCGCGCAAGCGGCCGATACTGCGCGACGGTCAGTTGGCGGAAGAGACGTTCATGGCGGTAACGCTGACCTGCGATCACCGCGCGCTCGACGGCGCGATCGGGGCGCGCTGGCTGCAGGCGTTCCGCGCGCTGATCGAGGCGCCCGAGCGGGTGTTCGCCTGATGCCCGCGCCGTCGCTGCCCACCTCGCTGCAGGATCTGATCGACCGCGCGACGATCGGCGATACGGTTTTCGCCTATGCGACCGGAATCGATCGGCGCGACTGGGCGCTGTATCGCTCGATCTTCGCGGACACGGTCGAATTCGATTTCGAGACGTGGTCCGGTGTGCCGGCATCGATGATCGCCGCAGACGATTGGGTCGCCTCGGTCCGCGCGACGCTGGCCTGCTTCGATGCGACCGCGCATGTGCTCACCAATCCGGTGATCACGCTCGCCGACAACGACGCGACGATCGTGCTGCACATGACCGCCACGCATTATCTCGACGGCGAGACGCAGGTGCTCGGCGGCTATTATTCGCACCGCCTGCTACGCCAGGGCAGCGGATGGAAGATCGTCGGCTGCCGGCTGGTGATCACCTGGGAGCAGGGGGATCGCGCGCTGTTCGAGCGCGCGAGCCGGCGAGGACCGCGCGCGCGGATCGATGTTGGTATGGAAGGATCGTGAGATGAGCGGGCGGTTGCAGGACAAGGTCGCGTTGGTGACCGGTGGCGCCTCCGGCCTCGGCGAGGCGATCACGCGGCGCTACGTCGCCGAAGGCGCACGCGTCGTCGTCGCCGACATCGACGAGACCGCCGGGATCGCGCTGGTTGCCGAACTCGGCGCCTCGGCGTCCTTCCTGGCGCTCGACGTGACGCAGGAGGCGGGCTGGATCGCGACCTTCGCAGCGGTCGACGCGTCGCATGGGCGGCTCGACGTCCTGGTCAACAACGCCGGCATCACCACCGTCGGATCGATCGAGGATCTCGACCTCGCAGGGTTCAGGACGATGCTCGACATCGACCTTGTCGGCGTGTTCCTCGGCTGCAAGCATGTCGTGCCGCTGATGAAGCGCACCGGCGGATCGGTGATCAACATGTCGTCGATGTGCGGCATCCGCGCCGAGGCCGATCTGGTCGGCTACAACGCCGCCAAGGCGGGCGTGACGATGCTGACCAAGTCGGTCGCGCTGCATTATGCGCGCTCGAAATACGGCATGCGCTGCAACTCGGTGCACCCTGGCGCGGTTCACACCCCGATCCTCGAGAAGGTGATGTCGCAGGTGGCCGAGCCGCAGAAACTCTATGACGGATGGGTGGCGGGCCATCCCATCGGTCGCCTCGGCAAGCCCGAGGAGATCGCCGGGCTTGCGGTCTATCTGGCCTCCGACGAAGCCGGCTTCGCGACCGGCGCCGAATTCGTCATCGATGGCGGCTCTTCACTCTAGGATATCGCATGAAACTCGAATCTCTTGCCGCGATCGTCACCGGCGGCGCCTCCGGACTGGGCTGGGCGACCGCGGAAATGCTCGCCGCCGGCGGCGCGCGGGTGACGATCGTCGATCTTAACGCCGAGGTCGGCGAAGCGCAGGCCGCCAGGATCGGCGGTCTGTTCGTCCGTGCCGACGTCGCCGACGACGAGAGCGTCGAGGCGGCGATCGCCACCGCCGAGGCCGCGCACGGCATCGCCCGCGTGCTGGTCAATTGCGCGGGTATCGCACCCGCCATCAAGACCGTCGGCCGCGACAATGTCGTGCATCCGCTCGCCGCCTTCCGCAAGGCGGTGGAGGTCAATCTGATCGGCAGCTTCAACATGCTGTCCAAATTCGCCGCCCGGCTGGCGACCGTGGAGCCGATCGGCGAGGAGCGCGGCGTGATCGTCAACACCGCCTCGGTCGCGGCGTTCGACGGGCAGATCGGGCAGATCGCCTATGCCGCGTCCAAGGCGGGCGTGGCCGGCATGACGCTACCCGCCGCGCGCGACCTGTCGCAACACAAGATCCGCGTGATGACGATCGCGCCGGGCATCTTCCTTACCCCGATGCTGATGGGCCTGCCGCAGGCCGCGCAGGACAGCCTGGGTACGCAGGTGCCGCACCCGAGCCGGCTCGGGCGCCCCGAGGAATATGCGCAGCTGGTCGCGAGCATCATCGCCAATCCGATGCTCAACGGCGACGTGATCCGGCTCGATGGCGCGATCCGGATGGCACCGCGATGACCGCCGTGGGAGCCGAACGCGCCGCCGAGATCGCGGCCAAGGTCGAGGCGTTCGTGCGCGCGACAATCATTCCCTATGAGCGCGATCCGCGGCGCGATCATCATGGCCCGAGCGACGAGATGGTGTTGGAGATGCGCGAAAAGGCGCGCGCTGCCGGCGTGCTCACTCCGCATATTCTCGCCGACGGCGCGCATCTCTCGCAGCGCGAGACGGCGCTGGTGCTGCGCAAGTCGGGTCTGTCGCCGTTGGGGCCGCTCGCCTGCAACACTGCGGCGCCCGACGAGGGCAATATGTATCTGCTCGGCAAGGTCGCCAGCGCGGAGCAGAAGACGCGCTTCCTCGATCCGCTGGTGTCGGGCGCGGCGCGATCGGCCTTTTTCATGACCGAGCCGGCCGAGGATGGCGGCGCGGGCTCCGACCCCTCGATGATGCAGACGACGTGCCGGCTCGACGGCAATCATTGGGTGATCAACGGGCGCAAGAAGTTCATCACCGGCGCGGAGGGCGCCCGGGTCGGCATCGTCATGGCCAAGTCCGACGCGACCGACGGCACCGGCGGCGCCTGCCTGTTCCTCGTCGATCTGCCCGATCCGGCGATCCGCACGCTGCGCGTGATCGACACGATCGACAGCTCGATGCCGGGTGGCCATGCCGAGATCGCGATCGACGATCTCCGCGTGCCCGCCGACCAGATGCTGGGATCGAGCGGCGAGGGTTTCAAATATGCCCAGATCCGCCTCTCGCCCGCGCGCTTGTCGCATTGCATGCGCTGGCTCGGCGTCGCGACGCGCGCGCACGAGATCGCCACCGACTATGCCTGCCGCCGCCATGCCTTCGGCAAGCCGCTGGTCGATCATGAGGGCGTCGGCTTCATGCTCGCGGACAATCTGATCGATCTCCAGCAGTCCGAACTGATCATCGACTGGTGCGCGGACATTCTCGACAGCGGATCGCTGGGCACTGCCGAGAGCTCGATGGCCAAGGTCGCGGTGTCGGACGCGCTGTTTCGCGTCGCGGATCGCTGCGTCCAGGTGATGGGGGGGACGGGCGTCTCTGGCGACACGATCGTCGAGCAGGCATTCCGCGAGATCCGCGCCTTCCGCATCTATGACGGGCCGACCGAAGTCCACAAATGGTCGCTCGCCAAGAAGATCAAGCGCGACTGGAAAGCCTTGCAGGGATGACCGCGGTCGATGGCAGCGGCACGACCGCGGTCCGCGCGGGTTTCGGCTTTGACCTCGGCCGCCTCACCGATTGGATGACCGCGCATGTCGACGGCTTCGCGGGGCCGATCACGGT
>NZ_CALMAW010000103.1 GCF_937859915.1 uncultured Sphingomonas sp.
GCGTGAAGCCCATCAGGTCCATGACCCAGAAGGTCGGGATCGCGGACAGCGGGATGGCGAGCGCGGAGATCACCGTCGCGCGCTTGTCGCGCAGGAACAGGAACACCACGACCACCGCGAGCACCGCGCCCTCGATCATCGAGTGCAACGCCGCCTCATATTGCTGGATGGTATATTCGACGCTCGCGGTGCGCAGCGTGAAGTGAACCTTGGGGTTCTCCTTCTCGATCTGCGCGAGCACCTTGACCCCCTCGTGATAGACGGAGACGTCCGAGGCGCCGCGCGCACGGATCAGGCCGAAGGACACGGTCGGCTTGCCGTTGAACTTGGCGACCTCGCGAACCTCGCCGTACAGATCCTTGACCTGCGCGATGTCGGCGAGCTTGACCGAGCGGCCGCCGCCGACCGCGATCCGCGTCTCGCCGAGCGTATAGGCGTCCTGCGCGTTGCCGATGATCCGCACCGACTGTTCGGAGCCGGCGATCTCGGCGCGGCCGCCCGCGGCATTGGTGTTGACCGCGCGGAGCTGCTCATTGACCGCCGAGGCGGTGATCCCGAACGCCTGCATCTTGCCGGGATCGAGGATGACGCGGATCTCGCGCGTCACCGCGCCCGAGGTCGAGACGCTCTGCATCCCGTCGATCGCGAGCAGGCGGCGCGAGACGTCGTTCTTCACATACCAGGAGAGCTGCTCCATCGTCATGTCGGTGGCGGTCGCCGAGAAGCGCGCGATCGGGCCGCCATTGGCCTTGACGCGGGTGACCTGCGGCTCGGTGATTCCGTTGGGCAGCTGCGAGCGGATCTGCGCGATCGCCTCGCGCGTGTCGTTGACCGCGCGGTCGACCGGCGTGTTGAGCGTGAACTGGACGAAGGTCTGCGAATCGCCCTCGTCGACCGTCGAGTCGATCTCGTCGACGCCCTCGAGGCTGCGGATCGCCGCCTCGACCTTCTGCGTGATCTGATTCTCCATCTCGACCGGCGCGGCACCGGGCTGCGAGACGTCGATGATGACGCCGGGGAAGGTGATCTCGGGCGTCTCGTTGACGTCCATCCGCATGAACGAGATCAGGCCGGCGAGCGTCAGTGCCGCGAACAGCACGAGCGCGGGGATCGGGTTGCGGATCGACCAGGCGGAGATGTTGCGCATGCGTCTGCTCCGTGGCGCTCAGGCGCCGGTCTTGACGATCGGTACGACCTTGTCGCCCGGGTTGAGGAAGGCGCCCGCCGAATAGACGACGCGTTCGGTGCCGCCGAGACCGCTCAGCACCGCGACGCCCGCATCCGACACGTCGCCGACCTTGACGTCGCGGCGGACGACATGATTGTCCGCGCCGACGAGGTAGACATAGTTGACGCCTTTGGCGTCGCTCATCACCGCGGATTCGGGCAGTACCGGCGCCTGGCGCGGATCGGCGACGAAGCTCGCGGTCGCGAACCCGCCGGGGCGAAGCCCGGGGGCATAGGCGAGCTGGACGCGGACCACGCCCTGCCGGCTGTTCGGATCGATCATCGGCGCGACCTGCCAGACATGGCCGGTATAGCCGTGGACGGTGCCGACCGGGGTCACCGTGGACGCCATGCCGAGGTGGATGCGCGCCAGATCCTGCTCCGCGAGGCGGGCGTCGAATTCCATCTCGCCGTCCATCGCGACGCGGAACAGCGCGGTCGAACCCGAGCTGACGATCTGCCCCGCCTCGACGTTGCGCGCGAGCACCAGGCCCGCAGACGGCGCGCGGATGTCGAGCCGGCTCAGCCGTGCGCTCATCTCGCGATATTGTGCCTGGGCGAGCTTGACCCCCGCGGCGGCGGCGTCGCGCGCAGCGGTCCGCGAATCGATGTCGGCCTTCGAGATGAAGCCGCGGCCGACCAGCGCCTGCGCGCGGTCGAGCTGGCTCTGGGCGAGCTTGGCGTTGGCGGTGGCGGACTGGATCTGGGCCTGCATCTGGCTGGTCTGCGCCGCCTGCACCGCGGGATCGACGGTGGCGAGCGTCTGGCCCGCGCGCACCCAGTCGCCGGCATCGACCAGCACGCGGCTGACCATGCCGCCTTCACCCGCGACGCCGACCGGCATGTCGCGCTTGGCCTGCAGCGTACCGGTCGCGGTGATGCTGTCGGCAACCGAGGTTTGGCCGGGCACGATCACCGTGACCGAGGGGGCGGTGGCGGCCGCGACGGCGGGCTTGTGCCCGCGCTTGTAGAGCACCGAGCCCGCAACCATCGCGAGGATGATCGCGCCGAACACGAGGATGAGCATTCGCCGCCGGCGGACGACCGTCCGGTCGGGCACGCCCGCGTCGGTCTCGTCCTGCCAGGCGCCCGTGTCGTAGTTCATGCCCCACCCTGTATCCATCCGGCGCCCTGACCGGGATCGCATCGGTGTGTTATCTCAATAGGTCACTTGTGACAAGTCCCGCAACTTGCCCGGCGATCTTGGCCAGCTGTACGGTGTTTTCCACGACCGCGATAGGATGAAGGCGCGGTCCCGGAGCCGTTCAGCGTCGGTTGATCGGATCGCTGCCACGACGGTGGGGTAAGCATGTCCAGGCAGCAAGGGAGAGAATGATGAAGATTGGATCGATATCGGTCGCGGCGGTGGCGGCCGCAACGCTCGCACAGGCCGCGCTCGCCGATACGCCGGCGACGGCGCCGATCATCGGCACGCGGCTCGAGATTAGCGCGGAGGGCAGCGTCACGCGCCCGCCCGACGTCGCGACCTTAAGCGCGGGCGTCGTGACGCAGGCGCCGAGTGCGGCGGAGGCGATGGCGCAGAATGCCAAGCGGATGGCGGCGGCGGTCGCCGCGCTCCGCCGCGCGGGTGTCGCGGACCGGGATATCCGGACCGCCTCGCTCAGCCTGCAGCCGCAATATCGTTACGCCGACAACCAGCCGCCTGCCGTCACCGGCTATCAGGCGAGCAACCAGCTGAGCGTCACCTTTCACGATATCGCGCGGACCGGCGCGATCCTCGACGCGCTGGTCGCGCAGGGGGTCAACCAGATCAGCGGGCCCAATTTTGCGCTCGACCATCCCGAGGCCGCGCTCGACGAGGCGCGCGTGCAGGCGATGGCCTCGGCGCGCGCGCGCGCCGAGGTCTATGCGCGAGCGGCGGGGCTTGGGGTCAAGCGGATCGTCGCGATCAGCGAAAGCGGCGGCTATGCGCCGCCGGCGCCGCGCGTCTTCATGATGGCACGCGCCAAGGACGCGGCGACCGATCTCCAGCCCGGCGAGGAGAAGATCGGGGTGACGCTGCAGGTGACGTTCGAGCTGCAGTAGCGGCCATCGTCCGCCGTCTGCGGCAGACGCAAAAAGGGCCGCGCGTCCTGCGACGCGCGGCCCTTCTCAATCTCAGCGGATCAGCGGACCGAGCCGCGACGCACCAGATTGACGATCGCAAGCAGGATCACCGCGCCAATGAACGCTTCGATCAGCGCCGGCAGCGTGAAGTCCATATTGTTCATGTCGTGGTTGAAGATGATGCCGCCGATGAACGCACCGACGATGCCGACCACGATGTTGAGGATGATGCCCTGCTGCCCGTCCGTGCGCATCAGGATGCTGGCAAGCCAGCCGATGATGCCGCCCAGAATCAACCAAATGATGATCGCCATATTCTATCTCCTCCAGCGCCGCAGGTCCCGCTGACATGCGGCGGCTTCCCGGTGGGTTGATACGCATGGGCAACGATTGCGTTCCTGCGGAGCGTTCCCGAGGTGCGACGAATCGAAACGGCCGCGGCATCGAAATGCACGCGGCCGTCGCGGTTAGTCGTTGAGTGCGTTCAGTATTTCTGCTGACGCTCGTACATCGACTTATAATATTGGATGCGCGTCACACGCAGCCCGTGCATGCCCGATCGATCGACCGCACGCTGCCAGCTGGCGAATTCCTCCAGGCTGAGCGCATAGCGCGCGCAGACCTCGTCGACGCTCAGCAGCCCGCCGGCGACCGCGGCCACCACCTCGGCCTTGCGGCGCACGACCCAGCGCCGCGTTTCCGGCGGCGGCAGGCTGTCCAGCGTAAGCGGCTCGCCGAGCGGACCGATTACTTGTGCCGGACGGAATTTCTGGTTCTCGATCATTGGTACCTCGAACTGGGCCGTAGCCAACGACGCTCCCCCATCGTGTGCGTCACCTGTTAGACGCAAGCGGTTGAAGGATCGCTAAAGCGCCACGGTAAAGTTCCGCTTCATCTGTCTTAACGCTCGGCCGGGCGGCGGGCGACGCGCGGGTGGAAGCTGCCGTCGAGCACGTCGGCGGCGGACGCCCGGTCGTGCGCGGAGAATAGCCCGACGAGCGCGACGAGCGCGGTGTCGAAACGCTGGCGGCGCTGCCTGATCAGGCGCTGTGCGAGCATCGCGGTCGGGCTGGCCGCCTGGCTGAGCGCCGCATTGGCGACCAGCACGGCATGATCGGGCGCCGGATCGGCGGCAGGAGAGGGGATCGGATCCATCGGCGGCTCTGCTGGTGAGAGGGAGCGCGAAGCGTTGGCCCTGCAATCCTAACGATCGGTAAATGCCGCGCCCGGCCGAGTCGGTTTTGCGATAAGCTGCGCGATCGGCTATGCGCGCCGCCTGATGACCGCCGACTTCCAGCTGGGCCCCGACCTTACGGGACGCCGTATCGTCGTCGCGATGTCGGGCGGCGTCGACAGTTCGGTGGTCGCTGCACTGGCCTCGCGCTCGGGCGCCGAGACGATCGGGATCACGCTCCAGCTCTACGACCATGGCGAGGCGGTCGGCCGCGCGGGCAGCTGCTGCGCAGGCCGCGACATCCGCGACGCGCGCGCGGTCGCGGACACGCTCGGCATCGCGCATTATGTGTTCGACTATGAAAGCGCGTTCCGCACCAGCGTGATCGATCGCTTCGCCGACGATTATCTGGCGGGCCGCACCCCGATCCCGTGCGTGCGCTGCAACCAGGGGGTCAAGTTCACCGACCTGCTGCGGCTGGCGCGCGAGCTCGGCGCGGATTGCCTGGCGACCGGCCATTATGTCCGCCGCGTCGCAGGCTCGGACGGCGCCGAATTGCATCGCGCCGTCGATCCGGCGCGCGATCAGAGCTATTTCCTGTTCGCGACGACGCAATCCCAGCTCGACTATCTGCGCTTTCCGCTCGGCGGCATGCCCAAGGCCGACGTCCGCGCGATCGCCGCCGAAATGGGTCTGGGCGTCGCCGCCAAGCCCGACAGCCAGGACATCTGCTTCGTTCCCGACGGGGATTATGCCTCGGTGGTGCGCAAGCTGCGGCCCGAAGCGGGCGCGCCGGGCGAGATCGTCGATCTCGGCGGCCGCCTGCTCGGCGAGCATCGCGGGCTGCTCCACTTCACCGTCGGCCAGCGCCGCGGGCTCGAGATCGGTGGGTCGCCTGAGCCGCTGTATGTGATCCGGCTCGATGCGGCGGCCAACCGCGTGATCGTCGGGCCCAGGCGGGCGCTGGCGGTGTCCGAGGCGGTGCTGTCGGACCTGAACTGGCTGGGTGGCGACACCGGCGGCCCGCTGACCGTGAAGGTGCGCTCGATGGCCAAGCCGGTGCCGGCACAGTTCGACGGCGAGCGGGTGATCTTCGCGGCGCCCGAATATGGCGTCGCGCCGGGCCAGGCGGCGGTGCTCTACGCCGGCGACCGCGTGCTCGGCGGCGGCTGGATCGAGACGACGGTGGCCGCGGAGATGGCGGCGGCGTAGCGGGTGTGGGGCGTTCCCCGGCACAAGCCGGGGCCCAGGCCCCACCGCGCTACCGAAACGCCGCGCCCGCCACACGGCTCCGGGCCTGGACCCCGGCCTGCGCCGGGGAACCGGTTGCGCCGCGTGGCCGCGCTCTACAGCAGAAAACTGCCTTCGATCACCGTGACGCAATTTCCGGTCAGCACCACCCGGTCGCCCGCCAGCCGACACCCAAGTCGACCGCCGCGCGCTGACGCCTGATAGGCCGTAAAAGTGTCGCGCCCGAGCTTCTCCGCCCAATAGGGCGTGACCACCGCATGCGCCGAGCCCGTCACCGGATCCTCGTCGATGCCGCCGCCCGGCGCGAAGGCGCGGCTGACGATATCGGTGTCGGTGCCGCGCGCCGAGACGATGGTGAGCCAGTCGCCTTCGGCTGCGAGCTTGCGGAAGTCGGGCGTCACCGCGCGCACCGCCGCCTCGTCGGCGAGCACGACGAGGCCATAGCGATGCTCGTGCCACAGCGTTTCGACGACATGCTCGACGCCGAGCGCGGCGACGATCTCAGGCAACGGTTTTGGGCTCGGCGCCCATATCGGCAGCGACAGCATATAGCCGGCGCCGTCGCGGCCGACCTCGAGGATTCCCGCCTGGCGCGTGCGGAAGGTGACGCGCTCGCGTGCCGGTTCGGTCGAGAGCAATGCGTGGCCGCTGGCGAGCGTGGCATGGCCGCACATCACCACCTCGTTGGTCGGGGTGAACCAGCGCAGCTCGTAATTCGCCGCCCCGGTCGCATCGACGACGAGGAAGGCGGTCTCGGACAGGTTGTTCTCCGCCGCGATCGCCTGCAGCGTCGCATCGTCGAGCCAGGTGTCGAGCGGCATCACCGCCGCCGGATTGCCGGTGAAGGGCGCGTCGGCGAAGGCGTCGACCTGCAGGAAGGGTAGCTTCATAATTCGCTCCTCTCGGCGATGGCGGCGGGCAGCGCGCCTTCCGGATCGACATGGCCGATCGGATCGGGGTGGATGATCAGCTGCAGCCCCGGGAAGGCGGCCGCCAGCTTCGCCTCGACATCGTCCATCACGTCGTGCGCGGTGCCGACGCTGGTCTCGGCCGGGAATGCCATGTGGAATTGCGCGAAATCATGCGCCCCGCTGGTCCGCGTGCGCAGGTCGTGCATGCCGGACAGCGCGGGTATGGTCGCGGCGACGTCGAGGAAGGCGCGGCGCTTCGCCTCCGGCCATTCTCGGTCCATCAACTGGTCGATCGCGTGCCGCGCGGAGGACCAGGCGCCCCAGCCCAGCCACAGCGCGATGCCGAGACCGAAGACCGCGTCGGCGCGCGCGAAATGCGCATAGCGTTCGAGCAGCAGCGCGACGACGACCGCGGCGTTGAGCGCGAGGTCGGACTGATAATGGAGATAGTCCGCGCCGATCGCGAGCGAGTGCGTCCGGGCGATCACCGCGCGCTGATAGGCGAGCAGCACGATCGTCGCGGCGCCGGCGATCAGCGAGACGACGATGCCCGCTTCGGGCGACGCGGCGGGCGTACCCTCGGCGAGGGCCATCGCCGCACGCACCGCGATCGCGACCGCCGACGCCGCGATCAGCGCGGTCTGGAACAGCGCGGCGAGCGCCTCGGCCTTGCCATGGCCGAAGCGATGGTCCTCGTCGGCGCGCTGCGCGGCGATGTGGACGCCGTACAGCGTCACCAGCGAGGCGATCAGATCGAGCACCGTGTCGGCGAGCGAGGCCAGCATCGCCACCGAGCCGGTGACCACCGCGCCATAGCCTTTGAGGCCGAGCAGCGCGGTCGCCATCGTCACGCTCGCCAGCGCCGCGCGGCGGTTGAAATTGGGGGTGATGGCCTCAGCCATCACCGTTCGTCCCGAGCGCAGTCGAGGGACCGAGGCGGACACGACGCGTGAAGCCCGTACCTCGAGTTCGCTCGGCACGAACGGGATGAAAGGGTGTCGTCACGGGTACAGCAACCCCTCGCGCCACCCCGCGCCGTCGCGTGTGAACAGGCGGCGCTCGTGGAGGCGATGGTCTCGGTCCTGCCAGAATTCGATGCGCAGCGGGTCGACGCGGTAGCCGCCCCAATGCGCCGGGCGCGGCACGTCGCTACCCTCGAAGCGCGCGGTGGCGTCTTCGACGCGCCGCTCGAACGTCGCGCGCGAGTCGAGCGGGCGCGACTGGTCCGACGCCCAGGCGCCGAGCTTCGAATGGCGCCCGCGGCTCGCCCAATAGGCATCGGCCTCTTGCGGAGAGACCAGGCTTACCGGCCCCTCGATCCGTACCTGGCGGCGCAGGCTTTTCCAGTGGAACAGCAGCGCGGCCTGCGGGTCGGTCGCCAGTTCGCCGGCCTTGCGGCTCTGCTGGTTGGTGTAGAAGACGAAGCCGCGGTCGTCGTGGCCCTTGAGCAGCACCATGCGCACGCTCGGCATGCCGTCGGCGCCGACTGTCGCGACCGCGACCGCATTGGGGTCGTTGGGTTCGGCGGCTTCCGCCTCGACCAGCCAAGTATCGAACAGCGCATGAGGATTCTCGGTCATGTCGCGCCTCATAGCCTTCTTGGCGCTCTTGCGTTAGGCGTGACGAGGGCCAATCTCACCTGTTGCAATATGGCAACAGTGGGCGACTGCCCGATGTGTAGACAGGACGGCGAAACAGGTACGGCATGGCGGATCCCTATCAGACCCTGGGCGTGGCCCGCACCGCGGACGAGGCCGCGATCAAGAAGGCGTATCGCAAGCTCGCCAAAGAGCTGCATCCCGATCGCAACACCGACAATCCCAAGGCGGCAGATCGCTTCTCGGCGGTGACCAACGCCTACGACCTGCTCTCCGATAAGGACAAGCGCGCGCGCTTCGACCGCGGCGAGATCGACGGCGACGGCAATCCCAAGGCGCCATTCGGCTATGGCGGCGGGCCCCAGTCGGCCGGCAATCCCTTTGCCGGGCGGTCCGGCGGCTTCCGACCGGGCGGCGGCCCTGGTGGTGCCGCGGGATTCGATCAGGGCGGCGATTTCAGCAGCATCTTCGACGATCTGTTCAACGGCGGCGGGGGCGGCGGCTTCGGCGGTCGGCGCGGTGCGCCGCCGCAGCAGAAGGGATCGGATGTCGCCTATCGCCTCGCGGTCAGCTTCGAGGACGCCGCGGCGCTGCGCCCGCAGCGGGTCAGCCTCGGCAACGGCAAGACGATCGAGCTCAAGCTCCCGGCCGGCGTCGAGACCGGCACGCAGCGCCGGCTCGGCGGGCAGGGCGAGCCCGGCCCGGCCGGCCCCGGCGACGCGATCGTCACGATCGAGGTGCAGCCGCACCGCTTCTTCACGCGCGAGGGCGACGACGTCCGCCTCGACCTGCCGGTCCGGCTCGACGAGGCGGTGCTCGGCGGCAAGGTCAAGGTGCCGACGGTCGACGGCGTAGTGATGGTGACCGTGCCCAGCGGCTCGACCTCGGGCCGCGTGCTCCGCCTCGGCGGCAAGGGATTCCATCGCGCGATCGGCAGCGGGCGGGGCGACCAGCTGGTGACGCTGCTGGTCGATCTGCCGGCCGACGATGCCGAGCTGCAAAGCTTCGTCGAGGGCTGGGCTAGTGACACGACACGCAACCCGAGGGCAGGGCTGGGCGTCTAGCGCCCCATGAAAGCCCACGCGTGAAGGATATTTCCCCCGAAAGCCCGGAGGCGCGCGCGGTCCGGCCGAACGCTATCGAGCGCGCCTCGGCGCGGCTTGGCGTGCCGCGTCGCACCTATGAAGTGGTCAAGCGGATCATCGTCGGCGTCTATTCGGACGGCTTCATCCATGCCGGGAATCTCGCCTATCTGACGCTGCTCGCGCTGTTCCCCTTCTTCATCATCGTGGCGGCCTTGGCGCAGCTGGTCGGGCGGTCGCAGGATGGCGCCGCCGCGGTCGACAGCTTTCTCCACGTGATGCCGCACGGCGTCGCCGACCTGCTGCGCCCCGCGATCGAATCGGTGCTGGCGGCACGCACCGGGCCCCTGCTGTGGCTGGGTGCGGCCGTCGGGCTGTGGACCGTCGGCAGCTTCATCGAGACGCTGCGCGACATTCTGCGCCGCGCCTATGGCACGCGCGCCAGCGCCGCCTTCTGGACCTATCGGCTGGGCGCCGCCGCGATCATCATCGTCGCGGTGATGCTGATGATGTTGGCGTTCGCGGCGCAGGTCGCGCTGACCGGGATCGAGCAGTTCGTCTACGGCGTGCTCCCGTTGGCGCAGGAAGCCGCGGGCTGGATCGGCATTTCGCGGTTGGTCCCGGCTGTGGTGATGTTCGGCGCGCTCTACATCCTCTTCTATACGCTGACGCCGAGCCGATATCGCTATTCGCATTGTCCGAAATGGCCGGGCGCGCTGTTCGTGTGCTGCTGGTGGCTGGCGACCACCGCGTTGCTGCCCGTCATTCTCGGCAGGCTGGGCAATTACAATCGCACCTACGGGAGTTTGGCCGGGGTCATCATCATGCTGTTCTTCTTCTGGCTGGTCGGCTTCGGCATGGTTATCGGGGCGCATGTCAATGCGGCACTGGCGGAATCGCCCGCTAAGGGCCTAAGGGACACCCCCGAAGAGGCGTGAGGAGGCGGCATGGCGGGTTTGATGGACGGCAAGCGCGGGCTGATCATGGGGCTCGCCAACGACAAGTCGCTGGCGTGGGGCATCGCCAAGGCGCTGCATGCCCAGGGCGCCGAGCTCGCGTTCAGCTATCAGGGCGAAGCGCTGGCCAAGCGCGTGCGTCCGCTTGCCGAGCAGCTCGGCTCGGATTTCCTGATCGATTGCGACGTCTCGGACATGGCTGCGCTCGACGCGACTTTCGCGACGCTGGCGGAGCGCTGGCCGACGATCGACTTCGTCGTCCACGCGATCGGCTTTTCGGACAAGAGCCAGCTGCGCGGCCATTTCTACGACACCACGCTCGACAATTTCCTGATGACGATGAACATCTCCGCCTACAGCCTGGTGGCGGTCGCCAAGCGCGCGCGCGCGCTGATGCCGAGCGGCGGCTCGATCGTGACGCTGAGCTATTACGGCGCCGAGAAGGTGATCCCGCACTACAACGTCATGGGCGTCGCCAAGGCGGCGCTCGAGACCAGCGTCAAATATCTGGCGGTCGATCTCGGCCGCGAGAACATCCGCATCAACGCCATCTCGGCGGGCCCGATCCAGACGCTCGCCGCACGGGGCATCGGCGACTTCAACTATATCCTCAAGTGGAACGAGCTCAATTCGCCGATGAAGCGGACGGTGACGATCGAGGACGTCGGCGGCGCCGGGCTGTATCTGCTCTCCGACCTCGCCAGTGGCGTGACCGGCGAGATCCATCATGTCGACGCTGGCTACAACGTGATCGGCATGAAGGCGGAGGACGCCCCGGACATCGCGCTGGTGTAGCCCTTGACCCCTCTCCCTTCAGGGGAGAGGGAGGGGCCCGCCGCGAAGCGGTGGGAGGGTGAGGGCACGATGCGCCAACACGACGGTACCGACCCACTCGTGCGAGCGCGAAGCCTCCGCCGCGCGGCGACGCCGCAGGAGGGGACGCTCTGGCACGCGCTGCGCGGGCGACGCCTCGCCAATGCGAAATTCAGGCGGCAGATCTGGATCGGCCCTTACATCGCGGACTTCTTCTGCCTGGAGGCGGGTCTGGTCGTCGAGCTTGACGGCAGCCAGCATGCGGATCAGGTCGCCTACGACGCGAGGCGCACCAAATACCTCGCAAGCAAGGGACTGCGCGTGCTGCGGATCTGGAACAATGACGTCGATCGGGATCTCGATGCCGTGCTGGCGGCGATCGTGGTCGCGCTTGGCGTGCCCTCACCCTCCCACCCGGCTGCGCCGGGCGGGCCCCTCCCTCTCCCGGAGGGAGAGGGGCAGTGAGCTTCAACAGTTTTGGGCGCGTCTTTCGCTTCACCACGTGGGGCGAGTCGCATGGGCCGGCGCTCGGCGCGGTGGTCGACGGCTGCCCGCCCGGGTTGACGCTCTCCGAGGCCGATATCCAGCCTTGGCTCGACAAGCGCCGCCCCGGCACCTCGCGCTTCACCACGCAGCGGCAGGAACCCGATCAGGTGCGCATCCTGTCGGGCACCTTCGAAGGCCGCACCACGGGCACGCCGATCAGCCTGATGATCGACAATGTCGACCAGCGCTCGAAGGATTATTCGGAGGTCGCGGTCTCCTACCGCCCCGGCCATGCCGATTACGCCTATGATGCCAAATACGGGTTTCGCGATCCGCGCGGCGGCGGGCGCTCGTCGGCGCGCGAGACCGCGGCCAGGGTCGCGGCGGGCGGCGTCGCGCGGCTGGTGATCCCCGAGGTGCGGATCCGCGCCTATCTGGTCGAGCTTGGCGGCGACCGCATCGATCCCGCCGCCTATGACGATGCGCAGATCGACGCGAACCCCTTCTTCTGTCCCGATGCGGCGGCGGCGGCGCGCTGGGAGGCGATCCTCGACGCGACGCGCAAGGCCGGGTCGTCGGTCGGCGCGGTGGTCGAATGCGTGGCGGACGGCGTATCGGCCGGCTGGGGCGCGCCGCTCTACGCCAAGCTCGATAGCGAGCTGGCGGCGGCGTGCATGTCGATCAACGCGGTCAAGGGCGTCGAGATCGGCGACGGCTTTGCAGCCGCGCGGCTGACCGGCGAGCAGAATGCCGATCCGATGCGCCCCGGTCCCGACGGCCGGCCGATCTTCCTCGCCAACCATGCCGGCGGCGTCGCGGGCGGGATCGCGACCGGGCAGCCGGTGGTGGTCCGCGTCGCGCTCAAGCCCACCTCGTCGATCCTGACCCCGGTCGAGACGATCACGCGCGACGGCGCGGCGTCCGAGATCCGCACCAAGGGGCGGCACGATCCCTGCGTCGGGATCCGCGCGGTGCCGGTGGTCGAGGCGATGGTCGCGCTGGTGCTGGCGGACCAGAAGCTGCTGCAGAGGGCGCAGGTGGGGTGACGCTGTTCCCCGGCGAAAGCCGGGGCCCAGGCCTCACCTGTTTCAACAAACGCTGCGCCCGCCGCCCATTACGGGCCTGGGCCCCGGCCTTCGCCGGGGGACGGCAGTGCTTGCCAGACTGATCAATCCGAGAACGGGTCCCGCACCAGAATCGTGTCGTCGCGCTCGGGGCTCGTCGAGACCAGCGCCACCGGGCAGCGGATCAGCTCTTCCACCCGGCGGATATATTTGATCGCCGCCGCGGGCAGATCGGCCCAGCTGCGCGCGCCCTGTGTCGATTCGCTCCAGCCCTCAATCGTTTCGTAGACCGGCTGCACCGCCGCCTGGTCCGAGGCGTGGGGCGGGAGGTAATCGTAGCTCTTGTCGCCGATCGTGTAGCCGACGCAGATCTTGAGCTCGTCGAACCCGTCGAGCACGTCGAGCTTGGTCAGCGCGATTCCCGAGGTTCCCGACACCGCCGCCGCCTGCCGCACCAATACCGCGTCGAACCAGCCGCAGCGGCGCTTGCGGCCCGTGACCGTCCCGAATTCATGGCCACGCGTGCCCAGCCGCTCGCCGGTCGCATCGTCGAGCTCGGTCGGGAAGGGGCCGGAGCCGACCCGCGTGGTGTAGGCTTTCACGATGCCGAGCACGAAGCCGACGCCGCTCGGCCCCAGACCCGAACCGCCCGCCGCGGTGCCCGCGATCGTGTTGGACGAGGTGACGAACGGATAGGTGCCGTGATCGACATCGAGGAGGATGCCCTGCGCGCCCTCGAACAGGATGCGCTTGCCGGCCTGCTTGGCCTCGTTGAGCGTCACCCACACCGGCTTGGCATAGGGCAGCACGACGTCGGCGATCGCGCGCAGGTCGTTGAGCAGCCGCTCGCGGTCGATCGGCGGCTCGCCGAAGCCGGCGCGCAGTGCGTTGTGATGCGCGCACAGCCGCTCGATCTGCGGCCCGAGATCGTCGAGATGGGCGAGGTCGCACACCCGGATCGCCCGCCGGCCGACCTTGTCCTCGTACGCCGGCCCGATGCCGCGCCGCGTCGTGCCGATCTTGCCGGCGCCGCTCGCATCCTCGCGAAGGCCGTCGAGATCGCGATGGAAAGGGAGGATCAGCGGGCAGGTCTCGGCGATCTGGAGATTGTCGGGGGTGATCGTCACGCCCTGGCCGCGCAGCTTGGCGATCTCGGTCTCGAGATGCCAGGGATCGAGCACCACGCCGTTGCCGATCACGCTCAAGGCGCCGCGCACAATGCCCGAGGGCAGCAGGCTGAGCTTGTAGACATTCTCGCCGACGACGAGCGTGTGGCCGGCATTGTGGCCGCCCTGGAAGCGGACGACGACCTCGGCGCGCTCGGTCAGCCAGTCGACGATCTTGCCCTTGCCCTCATCGCCCCATTGGGCGCCGACGACGGTGACGTTGGCCATGCTTTGATATCCTCAGACGATGGGGACGAGGGCGTCGTTCGCCCAGCGGTGCGTGCAGCCGAGCGCGAGGGCGTCGTCTGCGTCGGAGAGTGCGGCGATCGTGGCGAGGCCCTGCTCGCGCAGGCCGGCGGCGACGGCGGGATCGGTGCCGAGCGGCACGAACACGCGGTCGCGCGCGAAGCTGGCGACACCGGCGTCGACGATCGGATCGAGGAACAGCGAGAAGCCGACCGCGGGCTCCTCGGTGCCGTCGGGGTGGACGATCGTATAGCTGCCGCCGCGGCCGACCTCGCCGCGCACGCCGGCAGCGAAGATCGAGAAGCCGATCCAGCTCTGATATTCGAAGCCGTGGCGCTCGGCGGGATCGAGCGTGACGGTGGCGCGGCCGTCGATCGCCGCGGCGATCGCGCGCACGCCGTCGAGCCGCGATGCGAGCAGGCCGGCGGTGTCGAGCGCGGCGAGCTTGGGGATCGCGCTGGCGACCGGCCCGGCGGCCTCGATCAGCGGCAGATAGGCGGAGGCGCCGAGATCGGCGAGCGCGCCGGCATCCTTGCCGTCGAGCTCGTGGATGACGGTGTCGATCTTGTCCGCCGGAAGCGGCATCGGCCCGGCGGCGAGCAGCGGCACCAGATCGGGGAGGGTGAGGTCGATCGACAGCCCGGTCGCGCCCGCCGCGGTCAGCGCATCGAGCGCGACGCGGATCGCCTCGACCACCGCGGCGACGCCGTCGGTGCCGACGATCTCGCAGCCCGCCTGGCACATCTCGCGCTCGGGCCGCAGCATCGTGCCGCGCACCTTGAGCACCTGCCCCGCATAGCAGAGCCGCAGCGGGCGCGGGCGGTGCGCCATCCGCGTCGCCGCGATCCGGCCGACCTGCGCGGTGATGTCGGGGCGCAGCGCCAGCGTGCGCTGCGAGATCGGATCGATCACGCGCCACAGATCGGTCGGCCGCGACGATTTGAGCCGGCCGAGCAGCGTCGTCTCGAACTCGGCGAGCGGCGGCTCGACGCGCGCATAGCCGTTGAGCTCGGCGACCCACAGCACCGCGCCGCGCACGCGCCCGAGCGCCTCCGCCTCGGGGGGAAGCCGATCGCGCAGGCCTTCGGGGAGCAGGGAGGGGTTGGCTGTCATCGCGAGCGCTCTTTAGCGCGGTTTGGCGGGGATGCTAGCGACGGATGCTGCAAGGCGCTTGGCAATCTTGACATAGCGCAATGTTCATGGTATGTTCCTTTGGTTCGGTTAAGACGGGGGCATTCGCAGATGCACGGTCTTTCGGTAGCGAAATCGCCGGCACGTCTGGCCTTCGATCATTTCCTGCGGACCGGATGGCGATACCCGGAAAGCGCCTTCGTGATCGCGGAGCCGCTCGAGGCGAAGTTCAACCCCTATCATGATCCGCACGACGGGCGGTTCACCTTCGCGCCGGACGGCGCCGCGCTGTCCGACGGCGTATTCAGGCCCCTCGAGGGCAAACCCACGCCGACGCTGACGGCCGGATCCGAACCACCCAGGATCGGCAGCAACAGCGGTCGCTTCGTCGATCCGATGACGCTGGACCAGGCGTTTCCGGGCCTTGCCAACGCACCCGCCGGCGCGATCGTCGCGGCCGCCGATCCGTTGCTCGATCTGACCGGCCCCGCGAGCCAGATGACCAGCGCGATGTCGCTGGC
>NZ_CALMAW010000104.1 GCF_937859915.1 uncultured Sphingomonas sp.
ATCCCGACCTCGGCCTCGCGGTGGCACAGCTGCGCGTCGAGCAGCTGCGCGGCGGCGGCGCGATCACGCTCGGCGGGATCGAGGCGCGGCCGCTGGTGCCCGCCTGGCTCGCCGCCGCGCTCGCCGAGGCGCCGGTCGCATGACCGAACCGGTGCGCACCCGCCCGACCAGCCGCACCGCGGCGCTGGGCGGAGTCGGCGTGATCTTCGTCACCGGCGGTTTTTCGATCGCGGCGGCGGCGGCGGTGCTGCTGCTCGCGGCGAGCTACGGCTTCCGCATGGAGGCGATCGACTGGGTGCTGCTCGGCTTCGTGCTGCTGGTCACGATCGGCGGCGGCATCGCGATGGCGCGCTTCATCCGCGCCAACCCGCACGCGATCGGCGAGGCGCGCTTCGATACCTCGCACCCCGACGATCCGGCGCGCTAACGCCGGCCCGGTGCGGCATCGCGCCCCCTCTCCCCGGCGGGGAGAGGGTCGGGGTGAGGGGGAGCGACGCGCAAGCGTCGCGTCCCACCGTCGAAGTGGGCGCCCCTCACCCAACCCTCTCCCAGAGGGAGAGGGCTTTTCCGCTCGCGAGCGTGTCACTTGAATAGCACACCCCCTCCGGCCTATCTAGGCGGGGCACAGGCGACAGGGACAGCGGATGGCGACCGAGACGAGCATCGATACCCCGATCACGCTGACCCCGCCGCCCCCGGTCGCGTCGATCGCGCCGTCGCAGGCGGCCGGGCTGGTGCCGCTCGACGCGACCCAGAAGACCCAGCTCGACGCGAAGGTCGAGGGGTTCATCGCGACGCTGGTCGCGACCGACGCCAATTCGCCCGAATTCGGTCGCCAGGTCGACCAGATCACCAATATGGGCAGGCGGGAGATCGCCGAGGCCGCGGGCCACTCCAACCGCTTCCTCGACAGGCCCACCAAGGCGATGGACAAGGACAGCAAGGTCGGCACCAACCTCGCCGAGCTGCGCCGCACGATCGAGGATCTCGATCCCGGCGCGCGCGGCAGCCTGCTCGCGCCCAAGAAATTGTTCGGGATCATCCCGTTCGGCTCGAAGATGCGCGACTATTTCGACGGCTATAAGAGCGCGCAGACGCACATCGCGTCGATCCTCCAGCATCTGGCCAGCGGCAAGGACGACCTGCTCAAGGACAATGCCGCGATCGACGTCGAGCGGCAGGGGCTGTGGCAGGCGATGGGCCGGCTCGAGCAGATGATCCATGTCGCGAAAACGCTCGACGCGCGGCTCGAGGAGAAGGCGGCGGACCTCGACATCTCGGACCCCGCCAAGGCCAAGGCGATCCGCGAGACCGCGCTCTTCTACGTCCGCCAGCGCGTCCAGGATCTGCTCACCCAGATGGCGGTGACCGTGCAGGGCTATCTCGCGCTCGATCTGGTCAAGAAGAACAATGTCGAGCTGGTGAAGGGGGTCGACCGGGCGTCGACCACCACGGTCGCCGCACTGCGCACCGCGGTCACCGTGGCGCAGGCGCTGACCGGTCAGAAGATGGTGCTCCAGCAGATCACCGCGCTCAACACGACCACCGCCAACATCATCGACTCGACCGGCGAGCTGCTGCGCACGCAGACCGCGCAGATCCACCAGCAGGCGGCGGCCTCGACGATCCCGATCGACACGCTCAAGCGCGCCTTCCAGAACATCTATTCGACGATGGACGCGATCGACAGCTTCAAGCTGCAGGCGCTCGACAATATGAAGTCGACGGTCAACGTGCTCACCGACGAGGTCGAGAAGTCGCGCGGCTATATCGCGCGCGCCGAGGGCGCCGCGCAGTCGCAGCTGCCGTCGTCGTCGCGCGACGACGCGTTCAGGCTCGACTGATGGCGGGATCGGACGACATCATCGAGCACGCCGCCGACTTCCTGCGGCGCATCTCGCCCGAGGGCCGCGCCGCCTCGCGCCGGCGTCGCGAGCGCCGCGCCGCCGCCTTCCGCCGGATCGCGCGGCGCATCGTGCTCGCGTGCGCGGCGATCCTCGGCGTGGCGCTCGCCTGGGGGTTCGTCATGGGCCCGATCGGGCCGTTCGGCTTGCTCGCGATGCTGATCGCGATGGCGCTGGCGGCGACCGCGATCGTGCTATGGTCGGCGCAGCCCGCCCCCACCCCCGAGCGGCTCGCCACCAGCGACATCGCCGCGCTGCCGTCGCAGACCGAGGAGTGGCTCGAGAAGCAGCGCCCGGCGCTCCCCGCGCCCGCGCAGCGCCAGCTCGACCAGCTGTCGCTCAGCCTCGCGGCGATCGCGCCGCAGCTCGCCAGCATCGACCCCAAGCTGCCCGAGGCGCTCGAGGCGCGCCGTCTGATCGCCGACGAGCTCCCCGAGCTGATCCGCGGCTACCAGCGCGTGCCCCCGGCATTGCGCCGCCAGCCGCTCAACGGCGGCCCCTCGCCCGACAAGCAGTTGAGCGAAGGCCTCGGCACGATCGGCGAGGAGATCGCCCGCATGAACGCGCGCCTCGCCGACGACGACCTGAAAGCGCTGGCGACGCAGAACCGGTTTCTCGAGATCAAATATAAGGGCGATGGGGGGATGGGATCCAATTAAACACCAAACCGGACCATTATTGTTCCTCATCTTAGCTCGATAGGTATGAAATTACGATAAAATCGCGCAACGTACTGACTTGATCCCTCAGTCAGTATGGCTAGCAGATATGTCCGAATCAGCGACCGAACCCCATTCAGGTTTGCATGCTGAAGCTGGCCGAACCAGTTCCAAAGAAAACTCCTGGACGTGGTCGCTCGTCAAGAACCTGATCACGACGCTGGTTGGCGTCGTTACTTTATTGGTGGGATCATATGCTAGTTATCTGTCGGCGAGGAAACTTAACGCCGAGTCGAAATTAGCCGACGCACGCTCTTCGGCATATTCAAATTATATAAGTGTCGAGGCAGAATATTTTGCGAACCACAATGCCGCGAATGCTGATGCCTACCGTATCTCATACGAACGCGCTCAGGTTAACCTTGCCCTATTCGGTGATGCCGAGATCGTGCACGATCTTGCTAAGGTCGTAAGAATGCAGGGCGCTGTAACCCGCGCCTGCGGTGCAGTAGATATGCAATCGATTGCCTTCTGGCAAAAGCTCAGAACCCGCAATCTTCACGAGTTGGAGTCCGCCGGACTACGGCCCGATATCGCGATACTAGTATATTCTTGTATCATGCATGACAGCACGGGACGCGAGCTTATCTAGATCTAAGTGGACACAATCACCGGGCTGACGTCTAGGGTCTTGACAAATACAACCATATAGGTTATCGACATCCCCGTTCACCCGCACCCCTGATCATGGCGCGCGTGGACAAGGTCCGGGTTGAAACCCCGGGCGGCCGGCGCGAAGTCATCCGGGTCCGTCGAAGCTTCGCGACCATCATCAACGGCCAGCCTTGGCTCGCCGCCCCGTCGTACAGGGGCAGCCTCGTCGGGGTTCGCCACAACCACCGCGGACTCGCTTAAGAGCCGTCCGCGCGGGGCGACAGACTGCCCCGCACCCCGGGTGCGCACGACAGGACGCGCCGGCCGCTATCCTTCCCGTCTCCAACCGAGGGCGGGGTCCGCCCGCAAATCCTACAGCCGGCGCCGAGCCTGCGCGCTGCCTTCCGCGGTCTGCGCCGCGGCCCGTCAGAGCGCGATCAGCGCGCCCAGGCCGACAGCCAGGTCTGCGCCGCGGTCAGCGACAGGAAGAAGTCGTGGCAGCGCGCGTCGAGCGCGCGGCGCAGGCCGAGCTTCATCACGCTGGTCGGCACCACCATCGCGACGCGGTCGTTGCCGCGATAGAGCGTGCGCGTCGCCTCGTCGATGAGCGCCACCATCTCGGGCGGCTGGGCGGCGCTGCCGCGCAGGTCGATCAGCGCGGACACGCTGCGGCCGGCGTCATGGATCCGCCCGATCGCGGCGCCGAGATCGCGGAAATAGGCGCGCACCTGGGTCGGGGAGAAGGTGCCGGTGCCGGTCGCGCGGATCGTACCGGTGGCGACGTCGACCTGCGCCGACATCCGCCCGATCTGGTCGGGCCGTTCGTTGCGATGCTCGATGCGCAGCGGGTCGGAGTCGGAGGGCAGGCGTTGATGCAGCATGATGTCGTCCCGTGGCGAGATCGCCATGAGGCCGGATCATCCTGATTCTTGCCACCAATTCAGGGCGTAAAGGCCGCTGTCGCGACCATCGTCTAGCCGCACTACGACGTTGCGCGAGCCCCGCCCCCGGCCTCGCCGGGGGCGGGTTATCCTGGATCAGGCGGCGAGCTTACGCAGCACATACTGCAGGATGCCGCCGTTGAGGAAATAGTCGAGCTCGTTGACGGTATCGATCCGGCAGCGCGTCTCGAAACTCTCCTTGGTGCCGTCGGCGCGGGTCATCTCGACGGTCACCGTCTGGCGCGGGCGGAGTGCGGCGACGCCCGTGATCGTAAAGGTCTCGCTGCCGTCGAGCCCGAGCGTCTTGCGATCGACGCCGGCGGCGAACTGCAGCGGCAGTACACCCATGCCGACGAGGTTGGAGCGATGGATGCGCTCGAAGCTCTCGGTGATCACCGCGCGCACGCCCAGCAGCGTGGTGCCCTTGGCGGCCCAGTCGCGCGACGAGCCGGTGCCATATTCCTTGCCTGCGATCACGACCAGCGGCGTGCCCTCGGCCTTGTAGAGCATCGCGGCGTCGTAGATCGCCTCGACCTCGCCGGTGGGAATGAACTTGGTCATGCCGCCCTCGACGCCGGGCACCATCTCATTTTTGATGCGGATGTTGGCGAAGGTGCCGCGCATCATCACGTCATGGTTGCCGCGGCGCGCGCCGTAGCTGTTGAAGTCGGCCTTGGCGACCTGATGCTCGCCGAGGAAGCGGCCCGCCGGGCTGTCGACCTTGATCGAGCCCGCCGGCGAGATGTGGTCCGTCGTGATCGAGTCGGCGAAGATCGCGAGCGGGCGCGCGTCGATGATGTCCTCGACCGCGGCGGGCGTCATGCTCATGCCTTCGAAATAGGGCGGGTTGGCGACATAGGTCGACGACGGGTTCCAGCTGTAGGTGTCGGAGGCGGTGACGTCGATCGCCTGCCACTTCTCGTCGCCCTTGAACACCGAGGCGTAGCGGCTCGAGAACATGCCGCGATCGATATTGGCGTTCATCATCGTCGACACCTCCTCGTTGGAGGGCCAGATGTCCTTGAGATAGACGTCGACGCCGTCGGTCGACTGGCCGATCGGGGTGGTGGTGAAGTCCTCGACCACCGTGCCCTTGAGCGCATAGGCGACGACCAGCGGCGGCGAGGCGAGAAAGTTCGCACGAACGTCGGGCGAAACGCGGCCCTCGAAATTGCGGTTGCCCGAGATCACCGAGGCCGCGACGAGATCGTTGCCGTTGATCGCCTTCGAGATCGGCTCGGCGAGCGGCCCCGAATTGCCGATGCAGGTGGTGCAGCCATAGCCGACGAGGTTGAAGCCGATCGCGTCGAGATCGGTCTGCAGCCCCGACTTGACCAGATAGTCGGTGACGACCTGCGAGCCGGGCGCAAGGCTGGTCTTGACCCAGGGCTTGGGCTTGAGCCCGAGCGCGTTGGCCTTGCGCGCGACGAGGCCGGCGGCGACCAGCACCGAGGGGTTCGAGGTGTTGGTGCAGCTGGTGATCGCCGCGATCACGACGTCGCCGTCGCCGATGTCGTGCGCGGCGCCCTCGACCGGGACGCGCTTGGCGCTTTCGTGCTTGTAGGTCGCCAGCAGGTCGGCGTTGAACACGTCGTCGACCTGCGTCAGCGCGACCTTGTCCTGCGGGCGCTTGGGGCCGGCGAGCGAGGGCACGACGCCGCCGATGTCGAGCTCCAGCGTGTCGGTGAACGACGGGTCCGCCATGTCGGCATAAAGCCAGAGCCCCTGCGCCTTGGCATAGGCCTCGGTCAGCGCGATCTGCTCCTCCTCGCGCCCGGTCAGGCGCATATAGTCGAGCGTCTTGTCGTCGATGCCGAAGAAGCCGCAGGTCGCGCCATATTCGGGCGCCATGTTGGCGATCGTCGCGCGGTCGGCGAGGCTGAGCGACTGCAGGCCGGGACCGTAGAATTCGACGAAGCGGCCGACCACGCCCTTGGCGCGCAGCATCTGCGTGACGGTCAGCACGAGATCGGTCGCGGTGATGCCCTCGGCGAGCGCGCCGGTGAGCTTGAAGCCGACGACCTCGGGGATCAGCATCGAGACCGGCTGGCCGAGCATCGCGGCCTCGGCCTCGATCCCGCCGACGCCCCAGCCGAGCACGCCGAGGCCGTTGACCATCGTCGTGTGGCTGTCGGTGCCGACGCAGGTGTCGGGATAGGCGACGGTGTCGCCGCCCGCATCGACGCTGGTCCACACCGCCTGCGCGATATGCTCGAGATTGACCTGGTGGCAGATGCCCGTGCCCGGCGGCACCACCTTGAAATTGTCGAGCGCCTTCGAGCCCCATTTCAGGAACTCGTAGCGCTCCGAATTGCGCTGATATTCGAGCTCGACATTGTCGCCGAACGCCTGCGGGGTGCCGAACTCGTCAACCATCACCGAATGGTCGATGACGAGGTGGACGGGGACCAGCGGGTTGATCTTCTGCGCGTCGCCGCCGAGCGCGTTCATCGCGTCGCGCATCGCCGCCAGATCGACGACGCAGGGCACGCCGGTGAAGTCCTGCATCAGCACGCGCGCCGGGCGGTACTGGATCTCGCGCTCGGACGACTGCGTGGTCAGCCATTCGACCATCGCCTCGAGATCGGCGATCGTGACGGTGACGCCGTCCTCGAAGCGCAGCAGATTCTCGAGCAGCACCTTCATCGAGAAGGGCAGCTTCGAGATGTCGCCGAGCTTTTCCGCCGCTTTGGCGAGCGAATAATAATGGATCGTCTTGCCGCCGACCTCGAGCGTGTCACGGGTGCCGAGGCTGTCCTGTCCGATCGCGGTCATGCGGGTATCCTATGCTGGGAAAGACGAGAGTCGGGCGAGCCCTTAGCAAGGGGGGGGCGAAGGGGGAAGGGTTGCACGCGACTGTTCCCCGGCGGACGCCGGGGCCCAGGCCATACTCTTTGGCGGGCGCCGCCCGTCCCAAGCGCTCCGGGCCTGGGCCCCGGCGTTCGCCGGGGAACAAGTGGCGCCGGGGGAACAGGCGGTGCCGGGGAACGGGGACGGGTCGCAAGGCGTGCCCGTCACGCTTCCCCGGCGCAGGCCGGGGCCCAGGCCCCACCTCGCCATTTTGACCGGAACGCCCGCTGCGTGCCTCGGGCCTGGGCCCCGGCGCAGGCCGGGGAACAAGTGGCGCCGGGGGACAGGCGGTGCCGGGGAACGGGGACGCATCGCGGGGCGTGCCCGTCACGGTTCCCCGGCGCAGGCCGGGGCCCAGGCCCCACCTCGCCGTTTGACCGGAACGCCCTTTGCGTGCCTCGGGCCTGGGCCCCGGCTTTCGCCGGGGACCAAGTTGCGCCGGGGGAACCGGGACGGGTCGCGGGGCGTGCCCGTCACGGTTCCCCGGCGCAGGCCGGGGCCCCGGCCCCACCTCGCCATTTGACCGGAGCGCCCGCTGCGTGCCTCGGGCCTGGGCCCCGGCGTTCGCCGGGGAACGGCCGGCGCGACACGCAAGAGGTTGGAAACTCCGCCCCTACCCGCTATCGGCCGTGCAAACCCCCAGACCTATCGGACGCTCCATGACCGACACGCCCCCCGACCGCCTCTCCGTCAACCCGCGCAGCCCGCTCTACGACCCGGAGATCCTGTCGCGCGGCATCGGCATCCGTTTCAACGGCGTCGAGAAGACCAATGTCGAGGAATATTGCATCTCCGAAGGCTGGATAAAGGTCGCGGCGGGCAAGGCGGTCGACCGCAAGGGCAATCCGATGACGATCAAGCTCAAGGGCGAGGTCATCCCCTATTTCGAGCGCCCCGCCGCTGCCGCTGCCGCCGATGCCGAGGGCGAGCCCGCGCCGGACACCGCCGAGGACTGATGCTCCCCGCCGATCGCATCGCCTGGCGGATCGCGCCCGGCGACCTGTCCGATCCGGCGGTGATCGCGCTGCTCCGCGCGCATATCGACCGCGCACACATCGAGCATGGCTCGCCGCACGCGCTCGAGCGCGACGGCCTCGGCGCACCCGGCATCCGCTTCTGGACGGTCCATGCCGGCGACGCGCTCGCCGGCTGCGGCGCGCTCAAGCCGCTGTCGGCCGATCATGGCGAGATCAAGTCGATGTACACCGCCGAGGCCTGGCGCGGGCGCGGCGCGGGCCATGCGATGCTCGCCCACATCGTCGCGGTCGCCCGCGGCGACGGCCTGGCGCGGCTCAGCCTCGAGACCGGCGCCCTCGACTATTTCCGCCCCGCGCATGCGCTCTACGCGCGCCATGGCTTCGTCGATTGCGCGCCGTTCGAAGGCTATGTCCCGGACCCCAACAGCCGCTTCATGACGCTGCGGCTCGCGGTCTAGTCCGCCGCCCGCGCCCGCTCACCCGCCTGCGGGCGTCGCCGCGCCGGCTTGGGCTGGGCTTGGGCAGCCAGCGATCGGCGGCGAGATTGGCCGCGATGACGATCGCCGCCCCCGCGATCGTTGCCACCAGCCGGTCGGCGAGCAGGCGCGGATCGATCGGTTTCTCGATGTCGAGCACCAGCAGGATCGCCGGCGTCGAGACCGACGCATAGGCGAGATAGCTGCGCGCGCGGGCGATCGGCGCCAGCACCGCGAGCAGGCAGATCAGCGCCGCCAGCGCCAGCGTCGCGGAGAGGCCGCGCAGCACGAGCCAGGTCAGCCCGACCCCGAACAGCGTGCCCAGCGCGCGCTGCGTGAGCTTCACGGGCACATGCTCGAGCGGGAGCTGGGTCAGCAGCGCGACGGTCAGCACGACCCAGCCATAATGATGCGACGGCCACGCCGCCTTGATAAGGCAGGCGATCGTCAGCCCGGCGCCGAGGCGGAGCGGGAATTGCCAGCCGGCGGGCTCGCGCATCGTCCGCCGCCAGTGCGCCCGTAGCTGGGCGTGGGTCGGCGACGGCCTGGTCTCGCTCGCCACGGTCGCTTCTGTAGGCGCACGGCGCGCGAGCAGCCGCCGCACCCCGATGTTCCACAGCGCGCCGAGCCCGAAGATCAGCGCGGCGCCGCCACGGTGGCTCCCGGCGGCATCGAGCAGCCCGAAGCTCAGCACCAAATAGACGATGAAGCGGATCGCCGCGACCCCGACCGGCCGGCTGTAGCCGCTGACGCTTGCCGCCGCAGTCGCGAGCAGGACCAGCGCGAGGTCGGACCAGGCGTGCCCCGCGACCGCGCTCGCCGCCAGCACCGCGCCGATCGCGGGCAGCACCGCGGTGGCGGGCGCGCGCCGCTCCTGCGCGGCCTCGGCGTCGGGGGCGGTAGTCGGGCCGGCGAGCAGCATCGCGCCGAGCCCGATGGTGAAGCCGGTCTCCGGATCGCCGAGCGCGACGCCTGCGGCGACCGGCACGATCATGCCGAGCCCGGCGACGGCGATCGTCCGCCCGCCGACGGCGTCGTGCGGCTGGAGGGCGAGCGCCTCGGCGAGATGGGCGCGGGTCCGGGATCGCCGCGTCATGCCGGCCGGCCCGCCAACAGCGGCGCACGAAAAAGGGCGGCGCCATCGCTGGCACCGCCCTCGTCATGTTGGTCGCCGTCGCGATCAGAAGGCGTCGGAATACCGCTCATTGCCTTCGAAGCCGAACTTGCCGACCTGGCTCTTCTTCACCACCGCCAGGATGTTGTCGATCACCGCATAATGCGTCGACGGATCCGGCAGCAGATGCAGCTCGGGCTCGTCGGGCAGGTTCTTGGTGAGATCGATATACTGGCGCAGCGTCACCATGTCCGGCACCGGCTGGCCGTTCCAGAAGATGCCACCCGCCGCATCGGTCGAGATGGTGTTCTTGGTCGGCTCGATCGGCGGCGGCGGCGAATTGGTGTTGACCGGCAGATCCAGCTTCACCGCGTGGCTCTGGATCGGGATGGTGATGATGAACATGATCAGGAGCACCAACATGACGTCGATCAACGGCGTCGTGTTGATGTCCATCATAGGATCACCTTCGGTGGTTCCTGCGGCCATTGCCATTCGTCTTACTCCAAAATCTTAATCGACGGCCGGGATCAAGCGTCGGGCTGGATCGGCAGCGAGATGAAGCCGACCTTGAGGAAGCCCGCCTGCTGCAGCGTGGTCACCACGCCGCCGACGCACTTGTACGGCGTATCGATGTCGCCGCGGATATGCGCCTCGGGCAGATTGTCCGCGGTCACGTTGGCGGGGCCACCGAGCTTGCCGACCTCGAGCTTGAGCTTGTCGACCGAGCGCTTGAGCAGCTCCTTCGAATCGACCTTCTCATTGCCCCAGTAGACCAGGCAGCCGCCGCTGGCATCGCCCTTGACCGAGAGGTTGACGTTCTCGGGCTTGGTCGTCGTCGGCTCGTTCTTCACGATCGGCAGCTTGAGCGGCACGGTCTGCAGCGCGACCGGCACGGTAATCAGGAAGATGATCAGGAGCACCAACATGACGTCGACGAGCGGCGTCGTGTTGATGTCCGACATCGGGGTGTCTTCGCCGCCATCGGCGCCCACACTCATGGACATTGGGTGTCAGTCCTATTCGTTTCGCGCCATCGGGGCGTCATCGTCGGAAACCGGCGGCTCTCGCCCGCTCCGGCCGCCGGGCACCCGAGGGCACCCGGCGGCCTGATCGATCAGGCCTTGGTCTGCACGCCCGAGGCGGTCGCAGCGACCTTCGTCGGGGCGGGCTTGATCAGGCCGGCGTTGGGGCGCACCGCGCCGCCGGACACCATGTAGGCATGGATGTCGTTGGCGAAGGCGGTGAGGTCCTTCATCACATTCTTGTTGCGGCCGAGCAGCCAGTTGTAGGCGAGCACCGCGGGAACGGCGGTGATCAGGCCGAGCGCGGTCATGATCAGCGCTTCACCGACCGGACCTGCGACCTTGTCGATCGAGGCCTGGCCCGACGCGCCGATCGCGATCAGCGCGCGGTAGATGCCGACCACGGTGCCGAACAGACCGACGAACGGCGCGACCGAACCGACGGTGGCGAGGAACGGCAGGCCCGAGGCGAGCTTGGCGCCGATCGAGTTGGTCGAGCGCGCGATCGAGTTGTTGACCCACTCATGCTGGTCGACCGGATCGGTCAGGCGGGTGTGCTGGTCCTCGGCGAGCAGGCCGTCGTCGACGACCTGGCGATAGGCCGAGTTCTTGTCGAGCTTGTTGGCGGCGTCACGCAGGTTCGGCGCGCTCCAGAAGGTGGTGCGGACCTTCTTGCCCTGGTTGATGATCTTCTGCTGCTCGGCGAGCTTGGAGAGCAGGATGAAGATCGAGATCGCCAGCGACAGCGTCAGGATGATGAACACCGACCACGAAATGACACCACCGCCCTGCAGCGCGGGGAGGAGGCCATAGGGGTTGGCGCCGGAGCCGGCGGCGGCGGTAGCGGGGGTCGTCATGGTCGTCGGTTCCTTGGGGTCTGGATTGCGTATGTAGACAATGGTGTCGAAGGGGGTGACCGGCGCCGAGGCGCCGGCCGTTTGACGTCGTCAGTCCTTGGGGATCTGCCAGCGCACGCTGCTCGAGTAGGTCGACTCCATGCCGTTGCCGGCGGCGTCCTTGGCCGGAGTGAACCGGGCCCGACGTGGCAGCAGGCGGCAGGCGGTCTGGTCGAGATCGGGGAAGCCGCTCGAGGACGTCACCTGACAATCGGTCGCGCGACCATCGGCACCGATCGTCAGCTTGAAGCCCGTGGATCCCGCCTCGTTGTTGCGCAGGGCGCTTGGCGGATAATCGTCGGAGGTGACCCAGTCGCCCGGGCTACCCTTGGGCTTCGCACCGCTGGCCTGGCTCGGCTTGGCCGGCGGGGGCGGCGGCGGGTTCGGGGCGATCGGCGCCACGACCGGCGGCCTCGGCGGCTGCGGGATCGGCGTCACCTGGACGGGCGACTGGACCTGCGGCGGCTGGACGATCGGCGGCGGGGTGACGATCGGCGGGGATTCGACCTTCGGCGTCTCCTTGGGG
>NZ_CALMAW010000105.1 GCF_937859915.1 uncultured Sphingomonas sp.
GCGCGCCCGAATGCGGCTGGACGTTGACGAAGCCGCAGCCGAACAGCTGCTTGGCGCGGTCGATCGCGAGCTGCTCGACGACGTCGGACGGCGCGCAGCCCTGATAATAGCGCTTGCCCGGATAGCCTTCCGCATATTTGTTGGTGAACACCGAGCCTTGGGCCTCGAGCACCGCCTTGGAGACGATGTTCTCGGAGGCGATCAGCTCGATCTGGTGGCGCTCGCGATCGAGCTCCTGCTCGACGCCGGCGAACACCGCCGGGTCGGAATCGGCCAGATCCTGGGTGAAGAAGCCATCCTTGCGGATGTCCGAAAGATCGGTGGCGGCGGTGCTCATGCGGGCTCCTTCTCGAAGCGGGGATGCGAAAGTTTGTCGATGCGGCCGGCGTGGCGGCCGCCCGCGAAATCGGTGCCGAGGAAGGCGGCGACGCACGCCTTGGCCTGCTCGATGCCGATCAGCCGCGCGCCCATCGCGATCGCATTGGCGTCGTTATGCTCGCGGGCGAGCGCGGCCGACAGCGGTTCGGAGACGAGCGCACAGCGCAGCGCGGGGTGGCGGTTGACCGCGATCGAGATGCCGATCCCCGAGCCGCACAGCGCGATGCCGCGGTCTGCCGGGCCGCCGGCGATGGCCGCGGCAAGCGTGAAGCCGAAATCGGGATAGTCGACGCGCGCGTCGGTCGCGGGGCCGAGGTCGACGACGTCATGACCCTCGGCGCGCAGCCAGTCGGCCAGTTCCGCCTTCATGGCGAAGGCGGCATGATCGGAAGCGATGGCGATGCGTTGGACCATGACATGGGAACCTGTTGAGTCGGATCGGCGTCTCTCTACGGAGGTGGCCGCAGCAAGGCTAGGCCGGAATAGGAAGAGCATATGCGCAATCGGACGATCCTGCTGGCCGCGCTCGCGCTGCTCGGCGCCTGCCATGGCGAGCAATCCGCGACCAACCAGCTAGCCAACAGCGCGGATCGCCTCGCGGATGCGGCCGACAATTGGGGCGAGACCGCGTCCAATCGCATCGACGCTGCGGGCGATAAGACGCAAGGCCGCATCGCGGGGCTCGACAATCGCATGGCCGGGATCGTCGATCCGCCCGCGGTGCAGGGCTGGGTCGGTCGCTGGACGGGTGTCGACGGTCGCTCGCTGCTGATCGCCGCCGATCCCGGCAGGCGCCCTGGTCATTATCAGCTCACCGACCATTATGCCCACAGCGCCAAGGGCGTGTTCGACGGCGTCGCGCAGCGCGACACGATCGTCTTCGCGCGGCCCGATGGCGAGCAGGTGCTGCGCGCGACCGACGGCAAGGCGACCGGGCTCGATCGCCTCGCCGCCAAGACGGACTGCCTGACCGTCCGCCCGGGCGAAGGCTATTGCCGCGATTGAAGCGGGTTAGCGATCCATACACAGGTTTCTGGCAAAGCCGGCGACGAAGGCCGGACACGGGTAGGGGGCGAACGATGATCGAGCGGGGCGAGGACGGCACGCGCGTGCCGCTGGCGGCGACGGTGCTGGGCGCGGCAGGGCTGCTGCCGCTAATCCTGGCGTTGTTCGTGCGCCTTGCCGGGGGCGTCTATCCCGATACGCCGATCCCGTTGATGATCGGTGGGCTGGCGCTGAGCTATGCCGCGCTGATCCTGAGCTTTTTGGGCGGGATCTGGTGGGGCGTGGCAGCGACGCGCGCGACGCCGGAGCAGCTGCCGCGGCTGATGGGGATCGCGGTGGTGCCGACGCTGGTCGCGCTGCTCGTCGTCGGCCTCGCCTGGAATTTTCCCGCGATTGCCTCGATCACGTTGGCGGTAGCGATCGCGCTCACCCCGCTGGTCGACCGCGACCTTGCGCGACGCGGGCTGGTGCCCGTCTGGTGGATGCGGCTGCGCCTGCCGCTGTCGCTGGCGCTCGCCGCGCTGACGCTGGGCTTGGGGCTGTCGCTGGCGTGATGCCGCGAACCGCGCGCAACGCGCTATCGGGGCCACATTCGTCGTTTTGCGACGGCGGATGGCGCTCACGTCGCCTCCGCGGTTCCCCGGCGCAGGCCGGGGCCCAGGCCCCACGTATGTAAGTGCCGCAGCGTCGACTACATACCCCGGGCCTGGGCCCCGGCTTTCGCCGGGGAACGGTCGTACCCACCTACGCCGCGACGCGCAGCGCCATCCGGTCCCAGATCTCGGTGAGCGCACCGGTCAGCTCGCGCATCATCGCCTCGGTGTGCGACGGACCGGGCGTGAAGCGCAGCCGCTCGGTGCCACGCGGCACGGTCGGATAGTTGATCGGCTGGACGTAGACGCCATATTCGGCAAGCAGGATGTCGCTGATCTTCTTGGCCTTGACCGGATCGCCGACGAGCAGCGGCACGATGTGCGTGGTCGAGGGCATGACCGGCAGGCCCGCCTCGGCGAACAGCGCTTTCAGCATCGCGGCGGCGGCCTGCTGGCCCTCGCGCTCGACGCACGACGCCTTCAGGTGCCGCACGCTCGCCAGCACGCCCGCGACGAGCACCGGCGACAGCGAGGTGGTGAAGATGAAGCCCGGCGCATAGCTGCGGATCACGTCGATGATCTGGTCGTCGCAGGCGATGTAGCCGCCCATCACGCCGAACGCCTTGCCGAGCGTTCCCTCGATGATCGTGATCCGGTCGGCGACCTGGTCGCGCTCCGAAATGCCGCCGCCGCGCGCGCCGTACATGCCGACCGCATGGACCTCGTCGCAATAGGTCAGCGCATTATAGGTGTCGGCGAGATCGCAGATCGCCGCGATCGGCGCGACGTCGCCGTCCATCGAATAGACGCTCTCGAACGCGATCAGCTTCGGCGTGTCGGGATCCTCGGCGGCCAGCAGTTCCTCGAGATGGACGAGGTCGTTGTGGCGGAAGACGCGCTTCTCGCAACCCGAATTGCGGATTCCCGCGATCATCGAGGCGTGGTTGAGCTCGTCAGAGAAGATGATGCAGCCGGGCAGCACCTTGGCCAGCGTCGCCAGCGTCGCTTCGTTGGAGACATAGCCGCTGGTGAACAGCAGCGCGCCCTCCTTGCCGTGGAGGTCGGCGAGCTCCTGCTCGAGATCGACGTGATAATGGGTGTTGCCGCCGATATTGCGCGTGCCGCCCGAGCCCGCGCCGACGTCGTGGAGCGCCTCCTCCATCGCCGCGATCACCTTGGGGTGCTGGCCCATTGCGAGATAGTCGTTCGAGCACCACACCGTGATCGGCTTGGGACCGTTATGGCCGGCGAAGCAGCGCGCGTTGGGAAAATTGCCCTTGTTGCGCAGGATATCGATGAACACCCGGTACCGGCCTTCGGCATGGAGCCTGTCGATCGCCTGGGCGAACACGCGCTGATAGTCCAAAACCAGTCCTCCTGCCCCTCGGGCACCTGCCCAATAGCGTGTAGTTCCACGAACTTCTACCGTCCCGAGGGCGGGATTTGCGATCACTACGATCGAACATGTCTCACAGTCGCTCGATCCGCGAAAGCCCACGTCGTGTCAGTTCCGGCGCCAAGGCGCCGATATCGAGATCCGAGGTGAAGACGGCGATGTCGTCGCGAGGATCGGCGGGCCAGGCTTGCCCCGTGGTAAGGAAGGCGATCCGCCGCGCGATCCCGTCGCCACTGTCGATCAGCGTCAGCGGGCGCGGCGCCACAGCGGCGAGTTCGTCGGCGAGCAGGGGGAAATGCGTGCAGGCGAGCACGACGGTGTCGATCCGATCGCCGCCCGGTTGTGCGAGCAGCAGATCGAGCTCGGCCGCGATGCGTGCCGGGTCGGGCGCCGTGCCGCGCAGCTTGTCCTCGGCCATCTGGACGAGCGCGGCCGAGCCCTGGCGTAGCACGAGACAGTCGGCGGCGAATTCGCCGGTCAGGCGGTCGACATAGGGCTGGCGTACCGTCGCCAGCGTCCCGAGCACGCCGATGACCCGCGTCTTCGAGACCAACGCGGCCGGCTTGATCGCCGGCACCGTGCCGACCACGGGCAGGTCGAGCGCGGCACGGATCGGCGCCAGCGCGATCACCGAGGCGGTGTTGCAAGGGATCGCGACGAGCCGCGGGCGATAGCGCTCGACCAGACGGCCGAGCAGCGCCGGGATCCGTGCGGCAAGCTCGGCCTCGGTCTTGGTGCCGTAGGGAAAGCCGCCCGAGTCGGCGACATAGACGATCGGCGCCGCCGGCAAGATGCGGCGGACCGAGTCGAGTACAGACAGCCCGCCGACGCCGGAGTCGAAGAGCAGCAACGGGCGGTTCGCATCCATTGCGAGGCGATCTAGGTGGCGCGCCGCGATCGTGCAACCGCGCCGGGTTTCACGGAAAATGCTAACCCATCTTTGTTGCGCAGCCGGTCACAATCCTTATGCTAAAGGCGTACGCAGGGGACGGATTGGGGTGAGCGCAACCAACTGGCTTGAATTGGGCGCAGCCGCCCTGATCGGCTATCTTCTGGGATCGATCCCGTTCGGCCTGCTGGTGACCCGCCTGGCCGGCGCCGCCGATCCGCGGACGATCGGCTCGGGCAATATCGGCGCCACCAACGTGCTGCGGACCGGCCGCAAGGACCTCGCCATCCTGACGCTGCTGCTCGATGCCGCCAAGGGCGCGGCGGCGGTGGTTGTGGTCACGCTGCTGCTGCCTGATCCTGGGCCCGTGCCGGCGCCGTCGATCCAGGCGATCGTCGCCGGCGCGCTCGCCTTCCTCGGCCATGTCTATCCGCTGTGGCTGCGCTTTCGCGGCGGCAAGGGCGTGGCGACCTTCCTCGGCGTCGCGCTCGCGCTGTCCTGGCCGTGCGGGCTGGTCTTTGCGATCGTCTGGCTCGCCGCCTTCTTGGTCACGCGGCACAGTTCGGTCGGCGGCATGATCGCGGCGATCGCGACGCCGGTGACCGCCGCGGTGCTCAACCGCTCCGACCTCACGCTGGTCTTCCTGCTGCTCGCGCTGATCGTGCTGTGGAAGCACCGCGCCAATGTCGAGCGGCTGCTCGACGGCACCGAACCGCGCTTCGGCGGCGGCAGCGGCGCCGTCTGACGCGGCCATGCCCGGCGCGATCGACGAGGATGTCGACGGGTCGGGAGTTCCCGAAAAGCCTACCGTGTCGGTCAGCGCGGTGCGCGAGGATCGCATCGCCCGGCTCCGGCTGATCCGCACGCCGACGGTCGGGCCGGTGACCTATGCGCAGCTGATCCTGCGCTTCCGCACGGCGGCGGCCGCGCTCGAGGCGGTGCCCGACCTCGCCAGGCGGGGCGGAGGCAAGCCGCCGGCGATCCCGTCGCGCGCGGCGATCGAGGCGGAGGTCGCGGCGGTCGAGGCGGCCGGCGCCCGCTATCTGTTTCTCGGGCTGCCGGGCTATCCGGCGCTGCCTGCCGCGGTGACCGGTGCGCCCCCCGCGCTGATCATGCGGGGGCGGCGCGCGATCGCGGACCGGGCAGTGGTCGGGATGGTCGGCGCGCGCAACGCCTCGGCCTCGGCCTGCCGCTTCGCGCGGGGGCTTGCCGCCGAACTCGGCGAGCGCGGCGTCGTCATCGCCTCGGGCTTGGCGCGCGGGATCGACACCGCGGCGCATCAGGGCTCGCTCGACGGCGGTACGATCGGGGTGATCGCCGGGGGGATCGATGTCGCCTATCCGCCCGAAAATGCCGACCTGCAGGACGAGATCGCCGCCCGTGGCCTGCTCATCGCCGAGCAGCCGCCGGGCATCGAGCCGCGAGCCCGCCACTTTCCCTATCGCAACCGGATCATCGCCGGGCTCGCCCAGGCGGTGGTGGTGATCGAGGCGGCGCCCAAATCGGGGTCGCTGATCACCGCGCGCTATGCCGGCGATTATGGGCGCGAGGTGCTCGCGGTGCCGGGCTCGCCGCTCGACCAGCGCGCGCAGGGCTGCAATCTGCTGATCCGCGAGGGTGCGACGCTGGTCCAATCCGCCGACGACGTGATGGAGGCGCTGCGCCCGATCGATCCGCGCGCGACGCTCGGCGAACCGGGGATCGGCGGCTATGGCGGCCCGCCCGCGCCGACGGATGCCGACGACGCGGATCGCGGCGCCGTCCTGGATCTGCTCGGACCGTCGCCGGTCCCGATCGACGAGATCGTCCGCCTGTCGAGCCGTCCGCCTGCGATCGTGCAGACCGTATTGCTGGAACTGGAGTTGGCCGGGCGGCTGGAGCGGCATGCCGGCGGGCAGGTGAGTCTGGCGTGATGGGCCCCGGCGACCGCTTCGTGCGAAGCGTCGCCGCTTGACGTCACCCCGCTCGTCGCGCGACGGGCGCGTCCCATGTCACCTCGCCTGCTCCCGCCACCGCCACCGCTGATCGGCGCCGACCTGCGCCACGGCGGCACAACCGCCGCTTGACGAGCGGCCCCCAAGCTTCCCACCCTCGTACGCGTACACGTGAAGGACTGCGTCACCCATGAAGCTCGTCGTCGTCGAATCGCCCGCCAAGGCCAAGACCATCGAGAAATATCTCGGCCCGGGTTTTAAGGTCCTGGCCTCCTACGGCCATGTCCGCGACCTCCCCGCCAAGGACGGCTCGGTGAACCCCGACGAGGGTTTTTCGATGGAGTGGGAGAATTACGCCGACAAGACGCGCCAGCTGAAGGCGATCACCGACGAGGCCAAGACCGCCACCGGCCTGATCCTCGCGACCGATCCCGATCGCGAGGGCGAGGCGATCTCATGGCACGTCCAGGAGGTGCTCAGGAAGCGCAAGGCGCTGCCCGCCGACACGGTGCGCGTCACCTTCAACGCGATCACCAAGGCGGCGGTGCTGAAAGCCATGGCCGAGCCGCGCGCGCTCGACGAGGATCTCATCGACGCCTACCGGGCGCGCCGCGCGCTCGATTATCTGGTCGGCTTCACGCTCTCACCGGTGCTGTGGCGCAAGCTGCCCGGCGCCAAGTCGGCGGGGCGCGTCCAGTCGGTGGCGCTGCGCCTTGTCGTTGACCGCGAGCGCGAGATCGAAGCGTTCAAGGCGCAGGAATATTGGTCGGTCGCCGCCGACATGGAGCAGGATGGCGTCGGCTTCGTCGCGCGCCTGACCAAGTGGAAGGGCGACAAGATCGATCGCCTGACGATCGGCAAGGAAGGCGACGCGCAGGCCGCCAAGGCCGACGTCGAGGCCGCGCGGCTCGTCGTCTCGACCGTCGAGACCAAGCCGCTGACGCGCAACCCGCCGCCCCCCTTCACCACCTCGACGCTCCAGCAGGAGGCCGCGCGCAAGCTCGGCTTCTCGGCGAGCCATACGATGCGGATCGCGCAGTCGCTCTACGAGGACGGGCTGATCACCTATATGCGGACCGACGGCGTGCAGATGGACGAGAGCGCGATCTCGGCCGCGCGCAAGGCGATTGCCGAGCGCTATGACGGCGGCTACGTCCCCGATAAGCCACGCATCTACCAGACCAAGGCCAAGAATGCGCAGGAAGCGCATGAGGCGATCCGCCCGACCGACTTCTCGCGCGAGAAGGGCGGCTCGGGCGATCATGCGCGGCTGTACGAGCTCGTCTTCAAGCGCGCGACCGCGAGCCAGATGGCCTCGGCCAGGCTGGAGCGCACGACCGTCGACCTGAGCGACGGCACCGGCACGCTCGGCCTGCGCGCGACCGGCCAGGTCGTGCTCTTCCCGGGCTATCTCGCGCTCTACGAAGAGGGCCGCGACGATGAGGGCGACGAGGAGAGCCGCCGCCTGCCGCGCCTCACCGAAGGCGACTCGCCGGCGGTCAAGGCGGTGCGCGCCGAGCAGCATTTCACTCAGCCGCCGCCGCGCTTCTCCGAGGCCAGCCTCGTCAAGAAGATGGAGGAGCTCGGCATCGGCCGCCCTTCGACCTACGCCTCGACGCTGCAGACGCTCAAGGACCGCGACTACGTCCGGATCGAGAAGAACCGCTTCTTCGCCGAGGAGAGCGGCCGGCTGGTCACCGCCTTCCTCGAGCGCTTCTTCGAGAAATACGTCAGCTTCGACTTCACCGCCGGGCTCGAGGACCAGCTCGACGACGTCTCGGGCGGCCGCGCGCAGTGGCAGGCGGTGCTCGACGCCTTCTGGAAGGACTTCAAGCCCAAGACCGTGGAAGTCATGGAGCAGAGGCCGTCCGAGGTGACCGCCGAGCTCGATACCTTCCTCGCGCCCTTCCTCTTCCCCGACAAGGGCGACGGCACCGACCCAAGGCTCTGTCCGAACTGTTACGAAGGCAAGCTCGCGCTGCGTGGCGGCCGGTTCGGCGCGTTCATCGCCTGCTCCAACTATCCCGAATGCAAATATACCCGGCGCTTCGCGCAGCCCGGCGGGGCCGAGGCCGGCGGTGACACCGGGCCCGAGGAGCTCGGCAAGGATCCGGTCTCGGGCGAGGCGATCAGCCGCCGCTCGGGGCGGTTCGGGCCGTATATCCAGCTCGGCGAGGGCAAGGAGGCGAAGCGCTCGTCGATCCCCAAGGACGTGCCGGTGCTCGATCTCGACATGGCGATCCGGCTGCTGTCGCTGCCGCGCACCGTTGGCGACCACCCGGAGAGCGGCAAGCCGGTGACCGCCTCGATCGGCCGCTACGGACCGTATCTCGCGCATGACGGCAAATACGCCAAGCTCGCCTCGACCGACGAGGTGTTCGAGACGGGAATGAACTCGGCGGTGGTCAAGCTCGCCGAAGCGGCGGCCGGCGGCGGGCGGCGCGGGGCGGCGCGCGAGCCGATCGCGGTGCTGGGCGCGCATCCCGATGGCGGCGCCGAGATCAAGGTGATGGAGGGCCGCTTCGGTGCCTATGTCACCGACGGCACCACCAATGCGACATTGCCCAAGGCGGCCGATCCAAAAGCGCTGACGCTCGACGAGGCCGTGGTGCTGCTGGCGGAACGCGCCGCCAAGGGACCGGCGAAGGGCAAGAAGCCGGTCAAGAAGGCGGCGGCGAAGAAACCGGCTGCAGCGAAGAAGGCGCCGGAGGCCAAGGCGAAGGTCGCCAAGAAGGCACCGGCGAAGAAAGCGGCCGCAAAGAAGAAGGCGGTGGTCGAGGCCTGAACCGACCCTCTCCCCGGCGGGGAGAGGGCGGAGTGAGGGGAGCGACGCGCAAGCGTCGCGTCCGACCTTTGGGGTGGGAACCCCTCACCCAACCCTCTCCCTACGGGAGAGGGCCTTTGCGCGCCTTAGCGGTGCGGCTGGGCCTGGCGCTGTTGGCGGGCGGCCTTGGCGGCGCGGTGATGGCCATAGGCGCAGCCGGCGGCGGCGCCGAGCACGGCATGGCCCTTGCCGACGAAGTGACCGGCGGCGCCGCCGACCGCGGCACCCTTGAGACAGCCCGCGGCGTCGGCCGGCATCGCGGCGGCGCCCAGCGTGGCGGCGGCAAGCGCCAGAGCAATCATCGTACGCATAAAAATCTCCCGGGCGCGGTGCGCGCTGCTGTCCAAACGCCGATCGCGGCGGTGGTTGCACGGGCGCAACGGATTAAATTGTCGCAATGCGCTCCTGTCGGGCATTTTGCCGGCTCAACTCAGCCGGCAACGAGGCGGTCCTCGCCAAGCGTCTGAAGAACGCTCACGGTGCCGCCGAACGCGATCCGCGGATCGAGCTGGTCGGCGGCGACCCCCTTGAGCAGCAGCCCGCTCTGGCAGGCGATCAGCTCGACGCCGAGCCCGACTGCGTCGTCGACCAGCTGCGCGAGCGTCGGCAGGCCGCAGGCCGCAAAGTCGGCGTCGTGGGGATCGCGCAGCGCTACGAGCGCGGCGACCGCCTCGCCCTGGCAGAACAGCCGTGCCCGTCCGCCCAATGCCGCATTCGCCGCCGCCAGCTCGAGCCCTGCGCGCACCGAGTCCGAGTGGATCGCGACGAAGGTCAGTCCGCGCACGGACATCCCGCATCCTTGGGCAGCGCGATCGTGCGGAAGCGGAAGGCGAGCGCATCGACGAGCAGCAGCTTGCCCGCGCTGTCCTCGCCGAACGGAACCAGCTGGCGCACCGCCTCGATCGCGGCGAGGCTGCCGATCACGCCGGTCAGCGCGCCGAGCACGCCCTGGTCCGCGCAGCTGACGTCCGGCCGGTCGGGATCGCTGCCGACCAGGCAGCGATAGCAGGGTTTGCCGGGCTCCCACCCGCGATAGACCGCGAGCTGGCCCTCGAATTGTCCGACCGCCGCCGAGACCAGCGGCACGTGTGCCGCCAGCGCCGCGTCGGCGACGATCAGCCGCGTCGCGAAATTGTCGCAGCCGTCGACCACCACGTCGACGCCCTCGAGCAGCCGCGCGACATTGCCGCGATCCAGCCGCCGGTCGATCGGCAGCAACTGCACGTCGGGGTTCATCCGCTGGACGAAGTTCGCCGCCGCCACGACCTTGCGAGATCCCACGTCGCGTGTCGCGAACAGAGTCTGGCGCTGGAGGTTGGAGAGCGAGACGATGTCGTCGTCGACACGGTCAGCCGGCCGACGCCCGCTGCCGCCAGATATTGGATCACCGGCGAGCCGATCCCGCCCGCGCCGATGATCAGCGCGTGCGAGTCGAGCAGTCGCCGCTGTCCGCCACCACCGATTTCCTTCAGGATGATGTGGCGCGCATAGCGGTCGAGCTGCGGGTCGGTGAGGGTCATAGGCGCGACACGCGCCACCCCCCGTTCGTCCTGAGCGAAGTCGAAGGACGTGTTTCAGGCGCAGCACCGGCAGCACGCACGTCGACTTCGCTCAGTGCGAACGGAGATTTGGTGGTCGCGGTCCGGTTCACGGCAGCGAATGACGCCCCGTCGAGCCGAAGCCGCCGTCGCCGCGCTGCGTGTCGTCGAGCGTCTCGACCTCGAGGAAGCGCGCGGCGGTGACCGCGGCGGGAACCAGCTGCGCGATCCGCTCGCCGCGCTTCACCTCGAACGGCTGCGATCCGAGATTGGCGAGGATCACCTTCACCTCGCCGCGATAGTCGGCATCGATCGTGCCCGGCGTGTTGAGGCAGGTGACCCCGAATTTGAGCGCGAGGCCCGAGCGCGGGCGGACCTGGATCTCGTAGCCCGCCGGGATCGCCACCGCGAAGCCGGTCGCGACCGCATGACGGTCGCCCGGGCCGAGCACGATGTCCTCGGCCGACACGATGTCGAGCCCGGCGGCGCCGGTGGTGGCATAGGCGGGGGCGGGCAGGCCTTCGCCGTGCGGCAGGCGCTTGAGATGGATTTCGATCATGCGGGCTCCGTCAGGGCATCTGCGATCCGGTCCGCCAGCCGCTCGGCGACCTCGATCTTGGGAAGGGTCGGCCAGGTCTCGACGCCGTCGGCGGTGACGAGGTGGATCGCATTGTCGGCGCCACCCATCACGCTCTGCCCGCGTGCGCCAGACACGTCATTGGCGACGATCCAGTCGCAGCCCTTGCGCGCGAGCTTGGCCTGCGCGTGCGCGACGACGTCGTTGGTCTCGGCGGCGAAGCCGACGACGAGGCGGGGGCGACGCGGCGAGTGCGACAGCGTGGCGAGGATGTCGGGATTCTCGACCAGCGCGAGCGCGGGCGGCGCGCCCGCCTTCTTGATCTTGAGACCGGCGGCCTCGACATGCCAGTCGGCGACGGCGGCGACGAGTACCGCGGCATCGGCCGGCAGCGCGGCGTCGACCGCTGCCGCCATCTCGCGCGCGGTCTCGACGTCGACGCGGTCGACGCCAGGGGGCGTGGCTAGCGCGACGGGACCAGCGACCAACGTGACCCTCGCACCGCGCACGGCCAGCGCCGCGGCAATCGCAAAGCCCTGTTTGCCCGACGAACGGTTGGCGATGTAGCGCACCGGATCGATCGGCTCGTGGGTCGGACCGGCGGTGACGAGGACGTGTTTGCCGATCAGACCTCCGTTCGCACTGAGCGACGTCGACGTGCCGGTTGCGGGCGCGGCGTTTGCCGCACGTCCTTCGATGTCGCTCAGGACGAACGGGGAGGGGGTGAGCGCCGTCTCGATCGCGCCGACGATCGCCTCGGGTTCGGGAAGCCGCCCCGGACCAAATTCGCCGCACGCCATCGCGCCTTCATCGGGCGCCATCACCGTCACGCCATCGCCACGCAGCGTCTCCACGTTGCGCCGCGTCGTGGCGTGGAGCCACATCCGCACGTTCATCGCGGGCACCGCCAGCACCGGCTTGTCGGTGGCGAGCAGCAGCGTGGTGGCGAGATCGTCGGCGATCCCCGCCGCCATCTTCGCCAGCAGGTCGGCGGTGGCGGGGCAGACGACGACCAGATCGGCCTGCCGGCTGAGCTCGATATGGCCCATCTCGATCTCGTCCTTGAGCTCCCACAGCGAGGTGTGGACCGGCTGTTCGGAAAGCGCGGCGAGCGTCATCGGGGTGACGAAATGCGCGCCGCCCGCGGTCAGCACGCAGCGCACCGTGTGGCCGCGCTTGCGCAGCAGGCGGATCAGTTCGCAGGCCTTGTAGGCCGCGATGCCGCCGCCGATTATCAAGAGGATGCGCTTGCCGGTCACGGTGTCTCCCATGGAGCAAGCGCGATCGCTTTTCCAGTTCCCCGGCGCAGGCCGGGGCCCAGGCGCGTAATCTGCAGCGGATGCGGCGCTTTGGCTTGGATCTGGGGCCTGGGCCCCGGCTTTCGCCGGGGAACCGCTACCGCATCCGCCGCCGCTTGCGCAGCATCAGGATCGACCAGTCGCCGTTCACGATCGTGTCGGCAGCGCGCATTCCTTCGCGGCGATAGGCGGCGGTCACCGCGTCGGCCTGCGTGGTCAGCAGGCCGGCGAGGATCAGCGTCCCGCCCGGCGCCATCGTCGCGACGATGGTGGGCGCGAGCTCGATCAGCGGCTGCGCGAGAATGTTGGCGACGACCAGATCGAACGGGCCCAGCGCATCGTAAAGCGGATGATCGACGCCCTCGGCGACCGCCAGCCCGAGCCGGCGGAGCGACACGCCGTTCGCCTCGGCATTCTCGTAGCTCACCTCGATCGAGACCGGATCGATGTCGGTGGCGAGCGCATGCGCGCGCGGCCACAGCGCCAGCGCGGCGAAGGCGAGCAGCCCGGTGCCGGTGCCGACGTCGGCGATCATCCGGTAGCGCTGGCCCTGCCGCTTGAGCCGGTCGAGCATCTCGAGGCAGCCGGTGGTGGTATAATGATGCCCGGTGCCGAACGCGCGCCCGGCCTCGATGCGGAAGACCGTCGCGTCCGACGGTACGTCGTCGCTATGCGCCGCGGTGTGGACATAGAAGCGCCCGGCGCGGATCGGTTCGAGCCCGGCCTGACTGAGCGTCACCCAATCCTGCGCGGCGACCTTCTCGACGCGCGGTTCGCGGCGGCCGGCAGACGGGACCAGCGCGCGCACCGCGGCGATCGTCGCGGCATCGGGCTCGGCTTCGGTATAGGCTTCGAGCAGCCATTCCTCCGGCGACCGTTCGTCGGGCTCCAGCGTGTTGAGCACCGGCGGCTCGTCCATGCCGGGGAAGGGATCGGTGGCGGACGCCAGCGCCTCGGCCTCGATGCGCGTGCAGGGCAGCACGATCTTCCAGCTGTCGCCGGTGGCGTCCGGCGCGTCAGCGGACATAGCTGGCCCCGTTGACGTCGATCACCGCGCCGGTCGCCGACGCCGGCGCGTCGAGCGCGAGCCAACGCACCGTCTCCGCGACCTCGGCCGGATCGGCGACCTTGCCGAGCGGAATGTCGGCGAGCAGCGCGTCGCCGCCGCGGCTGGCGAGATAGTCCTCGGCCATGCCGGTCATGGTGAAGCCCGGACAGACCGCGAAGGCGAGCACGCCGTCCCGGGCATGGCCGCGCGCGATGCTCTTGGTCATCGCGACCATCCCGGCTTTCGACGCGGCATAATGCCAATGCTGGGGCGAGTCGCCGCGATAGGCGGCGCGGCTGGCGACATTGACGATGCGGCCACCGCCGCGGCCCTCGCCAGTGAAATGGCGGACCGCGAGCCGGCAGAGCTCGGCCGAGGCGGTGAGGTTGATCCGCATCGTCCGCTCCCAGGCGGCGACCCAGCTCTCGTGCCTCATGGCAAGCGGCGCGGCCTCGAAGATGCCGGCATTGTTGATCAGGACGTCGATCCGGCCGTCGAGCCGGTCGAGCGCCTCGCGCCACAGCGAGGTGGCGGCCCCCGGTTCGTCGAGATCGGCGGGGATGCGCGCGTCTTCGCCCGGGCGACTGGCGTGGCCGATCAGGCGGACGTCGGGACGGTCGAGCGCGGCGGCGATCGCGGCGCCGATGCCGCGGCTGGTGCCGGTGGCGAGAATATGGATGGTCATGCGCGCTCTCTAGCGCGTGATTGACCCTGCACCCACCCCCGTTCAGGCTGAGCGCAGTCGAAGCCTGTCCTGAGCGAAGCCGAAGGGGGTCACGCGCGACGTGGCTGCACTTCGACTGCGCTCAGTGCGAACGGGATTGAAGCGTGGGAACTTTAGGCCGCGATCCGCTGGACGAAATCGCCGGTCGTCGTCTCGAGCTGCGCGAGCTGACCGTTGACCGAGCGGAAGCCCGATTCGAGGCGATCGATGTCCGAGGCGACCGCTTCGGTGTCGACGCGGATCGCGGCGATCGTGCCCGACATCGAATCGGCGGCGAGTGCGGTCTCGTCGACCGCGGCGGTGATCATGGTCACGGTCTGCGCCTGCGCCTCCATCGCGACGCGGATGCGCTGCGCCGAGGCCTGGACCTCGCCGACGATGTCGCGGATCGAGCCGTTGACGTCGAGCGTCTGGCGCGAGGCGGACTGGATCGCGGCGATCTTGGAGGCGATGTCGTCGGTCGCGCGCGCGGTCTGCGAGGCGAGACTCTTGACCTCCTGCGCGACCACCGCGAAGCCGCGGCCGGCGTCGCCCGCGCGTGCCGCCTCGATCGTCGCGTTGAGCGCGAGCAGGTTGGTCTGGCCGGCGATGTCGCGAATCAGCCCGAGGATCGATTCGATCGACTGGGCATGGCCCGACAAGGCCTCGGAAACCGCAACCGCGAGCGTCGACTGGTCGGCGGCGCGTGTCGCGACACCGGCGGCGATCTCGACCTCGCGGCGCGCGTCCTCGATCGCGCGGATCAGCCCGGCGGAGGTCTGCGCCGCCTCGCGCATCGCGACCGCGGACTGTTCGGCGGCGGCGGCGACTTCGGAGGCCTTGCCGAGCATGCCGCGCGCCGAGGCGGAGGTGGCGGCGGTCTGCTCGCGCAGCTCGCCCGAATTGTGCATCGCGGTCGACAGGATCGCGACGATCTCGCTGCGGAAGGCGGCGCTGTCGGCAGTGCGATCGGTGCGCGCGGTGACGCGGCGGATCGCGTCGAGCTCGGCCTGCATGATCTCCATGCGATAATCGTCGATCGAGCGCATCGTCAGTACGGCGTCGATCACGAAATCCGGCTGGTCGGGGAACGCCTCGAGCAGCGCGCGAGTCACGCCTTCCGCCTTGTCGGTCATCGTCGCCACGATGTCGAACGTGCCGAGGTTGAGCGTGGCCGCTCGGCGACCATGGCGTGCGGCGGCGCGCACCCATTCGGCGTCGATCGGCCGACCATAGACCTCGGCGACATTGCCCAGCATCGCCTCGGGACTGATGCCGAGATGCGAATAATTTTTGCGGAGCAGGTCGGCATAGTGGCGCAGAAGCTCGGGTTCGATGATTCGGCCCGCCTTTGCCCATAGCCGCGCGCGGCGCGCCTCGAAGTCGCTGCGCGCGCCGTAGGCCGTCACGCGGACGTCAATCTCCCGTGCGGACAGTGCCACGTCGCCATCGATGTCTTGGCTCATCTCGCCCCTCGGATTCCGGTTGCGCCTGTGCGTCGGAACAAGGCTTTAGCCGCCAAAGGGTAAACGCCCGGTTAGCTAACGGCCGGTCGCAGCGCTTGCATGGTGCGTCGCAATGAGTACAGGAGAGCCGCATATCCGATCGGAGACACCATGGCGCACAATCCGGCGCGACCGCTCTCGCCGCACCTGTCTATCTGGAAGTGGGGCCCGCATATGCTGGTCTCGATCCTGCACCGCGCGACCGGCACGGCGCTGGCAATCGGCGGCGGCCTGATCTTCACCTGGTGGCTCACCGCCGCGGCGATCAGCCCGGCGGCCTATGCGACCTTCTATCACTGGATCGTCGATGCCGACGCGGCGAGCCCGCACGAGAGCGCGCAGGCGATCGTCGGGCTGCTCGCCAAGTTGGTCGGCGTCGCGCTGACCTGGGCGTTCTTCCAGCATATGGCGTCGGGCGTGCGGCATCTGATGCTCGACACCGGCGCGGGCTATGAGCTCAAGGTCAACAAGCTCGGCGCGATGATGACGATGGTCTTCTCGGTCGTCGCCACCCTGGTCTTCTGGGCCGTCGTGATGGGGAAATATTGATGGGCCGCGGTACCAGCCTCGGCCGGGTGCGCGGGCTTGGCTCGGCGCATGCCGGCCCGCACCATTGGTGGCTCCAGCGCGTCACCGCGGCGGGCAATCTCGTGCTGCTGATCTGGTTCGTGGTGTCGCTCGCGCGGCTGCCGATCCTCGACCACCAGGCGGTCGTGCTGTGGCTCAAGTCGCCGCTCGCCGCGGTGCCGCTG
>NZ_CALMAW010000106.1 GCF_937859915.1 uncultured Sphingomonas sp.
GAGCAGCGGATTGAAGCCGTTGGCGTTGATGATGCCCAGCACCTCGCCCTTCTGCGCGAGCACGATCGTCTGCATGTTGAAGCTGCCGGCCCACAGCACCACCGAGATCAGCACGAAGCCGATCGCGACCTCATAGCTCACCATCTGCGCCGCGGCGCGGATCGCCGAGTAGAAGGGATATTTGGAGTTGGACGCCCAGCCCGCGAGGATGACGCCGTAGACGCCCAGCGACGAGGCCGCGAGGATGTAGAGCAGGCCGACATTGATGTTGGCGAGCACCGAGAAGCTGCTGAACGGGATCACCGCCCAGGCGATCAGCGCGACCGTGAAGGTGATCACAGGCGCGATCAGGAACAGCGTGCGGTTCGCCGCCGTCGGGATGATCGTTTCCTGGAGGAACACTTTCAGGCCGTCGGCGAACGACTGCAGCAGCCCGAACGGGCCGACCACGTTGGGGCCGCGGCGCAGCGCCATCGCTGCCCAGATCTTGCGATCGACATAGATGATCATCGCCACCGCCAGCATCACCGGCAGCGCGATGATCAGGATGTCGAGGATCGACGCGATGAAATACGCCCAGCCGTACGGGAGCGCGGTGAACCAGGAGATCATGCGAGCGTCTCCTGAATCCGGACGCACTGTTCCCCGGCGAAAGCCGGGGTCCAGGCCCCAGCCCGGACTTGGCAGTCCGCATCCCACGGAGTGCGGGCCTGGGCCCCGGCCTTCACCAGGGAACGGGATAGGCGTGCGCTCATTCTGCGGCCTCCGCGAAGCTCTCGCCGTGGAGCAGTTCCGCCGAGCAGCGCTGCATCGTCGGCGACGAGCGCGCGATCGGGTTGGTGAGGTAGAAGTCGTTGATCGGATAGACGATCGGACCCGACACGTCGCCGCCGCGCGGCGCGACATCGAGCGCGCCCGACAGCACGATGCCCTCGTTCGCCAGCGTCGGATACGCGCCCGAGATCTGAGCACGCAGTTCGCCGAGATTGTCGAACGGCAGCGTCCTGCCCAGCACTGCGGAGAGCGCGCGCAGGATCGTCCAATCCTCGCGCGCGTCGCCGACCGGGAACACAGCCCGCTCGGCGCGCTGGACGCGACCCTCGAGATTGACCCAGGTGCCCGGCTTCTCGGTATAGGCCGAGCCCGGCAGGATCACGTCCGCGACGCGCGCACCGGCGTCGCCATGCGTGCCGATATAGACTTTGAACGCGCCAGCGAAGGGCGACAGGTCGGTCTCGTCGACGCCGAGCAGGAACAGCAGCTTGGGCGCCGCCGCCGCGACCGCCGCGAGGCCGCCTTCGGTGACGAAGCCAAGCTCGAGCGCACCGACGCGGCCGGCGGCGGTGTGGAGCAGACCAAAGCCCGCGCCCAGCGCCGCGGCGGTCTGCCGCGCGGCACCGTAGCCGCCCTCGATCGTGCAGGCGCCCATGCCGGCGATGACGATCACGTCGGTGGCACCGGTCAGCGCCTCGGGCAGGTCGCCGAGCGCGGCGATGTCCTCGCCCAGCCACTCGACCGGGTAGGTCAGATCGACCTGCGGGCCGATCGCGAACACTTTCGCGCCCTTCTTGACCGCCTTGCGGATGCGCGTGTTGACCAGCGGCGCTTCCCAGCGCGGGTTGGAGCCGACCAGCAGGATCGCCCTGGCATGTTCGACCCCGACGATCGTCGGGTTGAACCGCCACGCGGCCGGCTGCGACACGTCATAGAGCGCGCCGTCGACGCGCGCCTCGTGCAGGCTCGAGCCATAAGCGCCGAGCAGCGCCTTCAGCGCATAGACGCTCTCGACCTCGGCAAGATCGCCGGCGAGACCGCCAATCGCGTTACCGGAAAGACCATCGGCGGCCTTGGCGATCGCCTTGAACGCCTCGTCCCACGTCGCCGACTGCAGCTTGCCGTCGATCCGCACATAGGGTTTGTCGATGCGGTTGCGGACCAGGCCGTCGACCGCGTGGCGCGTCTTGTCCGACGCCCACTCCTCGTTGACGTCCTCGTTGATCCGCGGGAGCGAGCGCAGCACCTGGCGGCCGCGGCTGTCGAGCCGGACGTTCGAGCCGACCGCATCCATCACGTCGATCCCAGGCGTCTTCTTGAGCTCCCAGGGCCGCGCCTCGAACGCGTATGGCTTCGAGGTCAGCGCGCCGACCGGGCAGAGATCGACGACATTGCCCGACAGCTCGCTGGTCGCGGCATGTTCGAGATAGGTCGTGATCTGCATGTTCTCGCCGCGATAGATCGCGCCGATCTCCTCGACCCCGGCGACCTCCTCGGCGAAGCGCACGCAGCGCGTGCACTGGATGCAGCGGGTCATGATCGTCTTGACGATCGGTCCCATGTACTTCTCGGTGACCGCGCGCTTGTTCTCGTCGTAGCGGCTGTGGCCCTTGCCATAGGCCATCGACTGGTCTTGCAGGTCGCACTCGCCGCCCTGGTCGCAGATCGGGCAATCGAGCGGGTGGTTGATGAGCAGGAACTCCATCACCCCCTCGCGCGCCTTCTTGGTCATCGCGCTGTCGGTGCGGACCTCCTGGCCATCGGCGGCGGGCAGCGCGCAGCTCGCCTGCGGCTTGGGCGGGCCGGGCTTCACCTCGACGAGGCACATCCGGCAATTGCCGGCGATGCTCAGCCGCTCGTGATAACAGAAGCGCGGAATCTCCTTGCCCGCGGCCTCGCACGCCTGGAGCACGGTGGCGCCCTGCGGCACCTCGACATCGATCCCATCGACCTTGAGCTTGGGCATCAGTTCTTATCCTCGGTCGCGGGGCGAACGCCCATGGCGAGCGACATGGCGATGTTGGGACTAGCGGGATTGACCGTGACCGTCTGCCGCGACGGGCTGACGACAAGATCCATATCTTCCATCGGGATCGCGCCGAGCAAGGGCTGGTCGCCCAGCACGAGCGCGCCGACGAGGCACTCCCGGTTGGCGAAGCGCACGCGGATCGGGCCGACATAGTCGACCATCTGCGTCGCGCCGTTCGCGACCGTAACCTCGCGCCGGTTCAACATCGGCAGCTGGAGCTGGTTCGCGACATGCTGCGGAATGCACATATGGACGGCGCCGGTATCGACCAGCGCGTTGACCGTCATCGGCAGCAGGTCGTCCTGCCGCGCGTTGGCGCGTTCGATATCGGCGAGGATGATGCCCACCGTCCTACTCCGCCGCCACCGCGAGCGGCGCGTCGCCGCCCTTGCGCGCGGCGATGCGGCGTTCGATCTCGGGACGGAAGTGGCGGATCAGGCCCTGGACCGGCCACGCCGCGGCGTCGCCCAGCGCGCAGATCGTGTGGCCCTCAACCTGCTTGGTGACCTCCTGCAGCATGTCGATCTCCTCGACATCGGCATGGCCTTCGCGCAGCCGCTCCATCACCCGCCACATCCAGCCGGTGCCCTCGCGGCACGGCGTGCACTGACCGCAACTCTCATGCTTGTAGAAATAGGAGATGCGGCTGATCGCGCGAACGATGTCGGTCGACTTGTCCATCACGATCACCGCCGCGGTGCCGAGACCCGAGCCGACCGCACGCAGACCGTCGAAGTCCATCGGTGCGTCCATGATCTCCTTGGCGGGGACCAGCGGCACCGAGGAGCCACCCGGGATCACCGCGAGCAGATTGTCCCAGCCGCCGCGGATGCCGCCACAATGCTCATCGATCAACTGACGGAAAGGGATGCTCATCGCCTCCTCGACCACGCACGGCTTGTTCACATGGCCTGAGATCTGGAAGAGCTTGGTGCCGCGGTTGTTCTCCGCGCCGAAGCTTGCGAACCAGCCGGCGCCACGGCGCAGGATCGTGGGGGCGACCGCGATGCTCTCGACATTGTTGACCGTGGTCGGGCAGCCATAGAGGCCCGCGCCCGCCGGGAACGGGGGTTTCAACCGCGGCTGGCCCTTCTTGCCCTCGAGGCTCTCGAGCATCGCGGTCTCTTCGCCGCAGATATAGGCGCCCGCGCCGCGGTGGACGAACACGTCGAAGTCGTAGCCGGACCCGCAAGCATTGCGCCCGATCAGCCCGGCGTCATAGGCCTCGGCGACCGCGGCGAACAGCGTCTCGGCCTCGCGGATATATTCGCCGCGGATGTAGATGTAGGCGGCGCGAGCGCGCATCGCATAGCCCGCGATCAGCGCGCCTTCGATCAGCTTGTGCGGATCGTGGCGGATGATCTCGCGATCCTTGCACGAGCCCGGCTCGGATTCGTCGGCGTTGATGACGAGGAAATTGGGTTTGCCGGGCTTGGGCTCCTTGGGCATGAAGCTCCACTTGGTGCCCGTCGGAAAGCCGGCGCCGCCGCGCCCGCGCAGACCCGATGCCTTCATCTCGTCGATGATCGGGTCCTGCCCCTTGAGCATCAGCGCCTTGGTGTCGTCCCAGTCGCCGCGCATGCGCGCCGCCGCCAGCCGCCAATCCTGGAAGCCGTAGACGTTGGTGAAGATGCGGTCCTTGTCAGCCAACATGGGTCAAGCACCCTTTCCCACGAGCTTCTCCGCTACGAAATAAACGATGACGCCGAACACCAGCGCGAGGATCAGTCCGAGCGCCGCGACCATCACCTTGATCAGGACGATCGCCAGCACGACGAACACGATGAGAGACAGGATCGCCGGCATCACGCGTCCGCCAGTTCGAGACGCTGCTTCACGCGGCGCATGTCGAAAGACAGGTGATCGATGCTGTTCTGGAGCGCCACCAGATGCGTGTTCACACCCAAGAGTTGCTGCTCCATAGCCGTCTGGCGAAGCTCGACCGACACGAAGCGCTTGTCCAACCCGGCGATGTCGCCGCGGATCGCCTGCAGCATCTCGGTGATGAAGCGGGTTTCCTCGACGGTCATGACCAATGGTCCCGATAATCGTGGTTCTCCGACACCATTTCCTTCAGCGAGGTCGGGCCGCCCTCGGGCGCGCTGACCTGGCGATCGATCTGCGGGCCGGGCGTGGGGGTGCGGCCCTCGGCCAGCGCCTCGAGGATCGCGATCGTGCTGTCGTAGGTGAGGTCCTCGAAATTGTCGTCGTTGATCTGGACCATCGGTGCGTTGGCGCAGGCGCCCAGGCACTCGACCTCGGTCAGCGTGAACAGCCCATCGGGCGTCGTCTTGCCCTTGACCAGACCCTTGTTCTTGCACGCCGCGAGTACGTCATCCGATCCGCGCAGCATGCACGGCGTCGTGCCGCAGACCTGGACGTGGAAGCGGCCGACCGGCGCCATGTTGTACATCGTGTAGAAGGTAACGACCTCGTACACGCGCATGTAGGGCACGTTCACCTGCTTGGCGACGAACTCGATCACCGGCACGGGCAGCCAGCCCTGCGTCTGCGTGTCATTGCCGACCTGGCGCTGCGCCAGATCGAGCAGCGGCATCACCGCGGACTGCTCGCGTCCCTTGGGGTAGCGCGCCAGGATGACCTTGGCCTGCTCGGCATTGGCCGGCGTCCAGGCGAAACCGCCCCAGCGCGCGCGGGTCTCGGCCTCGTCGGGGATGTGAACTGCGTCAGCCATCAGTGAAGATCCGAAATGTCGAGCCTGCGCTCGACGCGTGTCAGCCGCGCGTCGAACCTGTCCATCCTGGCGTTGAGCCCGGCCATCGACGCGACGAGCGTTCCAATATGATCCTCGACCGCGCTTACGCGCAGCTTCACATCGTGCATGTCGCTCTCGATGTTGACCAGCCGGTCGTCCATCCGCCGCAGCCGCTCGAGGATCAGGTTGCCGATCTCGTCGGTCACCGGTCGCACTCCCCGAACACGATGTCGATCGCGGAGAGAATGGCGGTGGTGTCGGCGAGCATATGGCCCTTCATCATGAAGTCCATCGCCTGCAGATGGCTGAATGCGGTCGGGCGCACCTTCACCCGGTACGGCTTGTTGGTGCCGTCGGCGACGATGTAGACGCCGAACTCGCCCTTGGGGCTCTCGGTCGCGACATAGACCTCGCCCTCGGGCACGTGGAAGCCCTCGGTGTAGAGCTTGAAGTGATGGATCAGCGCCTCCATCGAGCGCTTCATCTCGCCACGGCGCGGCGGCGCCGCCTTGCGGTCGTTGGTCAGCACCGGGCCTTCGGGCATCTGGCTGAGGCACTGCTTGATGATGCGCGCCGACTGCCGCACCTCCTCGACGCGCACCATGAAGCGATCGTAGCAATCGCCGCGCGTGCCCACAGGGACGTCGAATTCCATCCGGTCGTAGACGTCGTAGGGCTGCGAGCGGCGGATGTCCCACGGTATGCCCGCCGCGCGGATCATGGGACCCGAAAAGCCCCAGGCGATCGCGTCGTCGCGGCTGACGATCCCGATGTCGACGTTGCGCTGCTTGAAAATGCGGTTGTCCGCGACGAGGCTGATCGCGTCCTCGAACAGGCGCTTGAAGCGACCGTCGAGCCAGTCGCCGATGTCGGTGAGCAGCTTCAAGGGCACGTCCTGGTGCACGCCGCCCGGACGGAACCAGTTCATGTGCATCCGCGCGCCCGATGCGCGCTCGAAGAAGCCGTAGGTGTCCTCGCGCGCCTCGAACAGCCACAGGTTCGGCGTCATTGCGCCGACATCCATGATGTGGCTGCCGAGATTGAGCAGGTGGTTGGAGATGCGCGTCAGCTCGGCGAACAGCACACGCAGATACTGGCCGCGCTCGGGCACTTCGAGGCCCATCAGCTTCTCGATGCCGAGCACGAAGCTGTGCTCCATGCACAGCGGCGAGCAATAGTCGAAACGGTCGAAATAGGGGATGTTCTGCAGGTAGGGCCTGCTCTCCATCAGCTTCTCGGTGCCGCGGTGGAGCAGCCCGACATGCGGATCGACGCGCTCGACGATCTCGCCGTCCAGCTCGAGCACCAGCCGGAGCACGCCGTGCGCGGCGGGATGCTGCGGGCCGAAGTTGATCGTGTAATTCTTGATCTCGACATCGCCGACGGTCGGATCGGCGGGGCGCAGCGCGTCGGGCGACGACAGCGCATAGGCGGAATCGCGCAGAATGTCGGGGGCGTCGGGGAGACCGGCCATCAGCGCTTCACCTCGTCGGCCTTGAGCGGGGTCGGCGCGCCGGGCGCCTGCGCCGCCTTCTCGTCGCCAGGCAGCTGGTAGGCACCACCTTCCCAGGGCGAGAGGAAATCGAAATTGCGGAAGTCCTGCGCAAGCTGGACGGGCTCGTAGACCACGCGCTTGTCGGCCTCCGAATAGCGGAGCTCGACATAGCCGGTCTGCGGGAAGTCCTTACGCAGCGGATGGCCGCGGAAGCCGTAATCGGTGAGGATGCGGCGCAGATCGGGATTGCCGTCGAACAACACGCCGTACATGTCGTACACCTCGCGCTCGAGCCAGCCCGCGACCGGCCAGAGCCCGGTCACCGACGGGATCGCGGTCGCCTCGTCGGTCCGAACATGGACGTGGAGCCGATGGTTGCGAGTCAGCGAGAGCAGGCAGTAGACCACCTCGAAGCGCTCGTCGCCGCGCGCGGGATAGTCGACACCCGCGATCTCCATCAGCTGCTGATATTCGAGACCGGGCGTGTCGCGCAGCGCGCGCAGCACATCGACGAGCCCCGCGCGCTTCACATGCAGCTGGATCTCACCGACGCGCTCGCACGCCTCGACAAGATCATCGCCGAGTGCGGCCTTGGCGGCATCGATCACGCCGTCGTTGGCGGCGAAGCGGGGGTAGCTACTGGGCATCAGAACGTCCCACTTTCAACTCGCACCACACCCGCCCCGTTCGTGCCGAGCGAAGTCGAGGCATCTGCCCCACACGGCAACGCCTGCAGCACGTCCCTCGACTTCGCTCGGGACGAACGGATTTCAAAATAGGCGCTGGCCATCCCGATCACCGTTCGATCGTGCCGACGCGGCGGATCTTCCGCTGCAGTTGCATGATGCCATAGAGCAGGGCCTCCGCGGTCGGCGGGCAGCCGGGCACATAGATGTCGACGGGCACGATGCGATCGCAGCCGCGCACCACCGAATAGCTATAGTGGTAATAGCCGCCACCGTTCGCGCAGCTGCCCATCGAGATGACGTATTTGGGCTCCGACATCTGGTCGTAGACCTTGCGGAGCGCAGGGGCCATCTTGTTGCACAGCGTGCCGGCGACGATCATCACGTCGGACTGACGCGGGCTCGCGCGCGGCGCGGCACCGAAGCGCTCGAGATCGTAGCGCGGCATGTTGACGTGGATCATCTCGACCGCGCAGCAGGCGAGACCGAAAGTCATCCACCACAGCGAGCCGGTGCGCGCCCAGTGGAACAGGTCCTCGGTCGTGGTGACCAGGAAGCCCTTGTCCTGCACCTCGGTCGACAGGTCGTCGAAAAACGCCTTTTCGGGCGGCTGATGCTCGGGCGGGAACGGCGCGGCCGGATCCCGGAAAACCTCTACTCCCACTCGAGCGCTCCCTTCTTCCAGGCATAGGCGAAGCCCAGCAGCAGTTCGGCGAGGAAGCCCATCATCGCCAGCCAGCCGGTCCAGCCGATCTCGCGCAGCGACACCGCCCACGGATAGAGAAAGGCCGCCTCGAGATCGAAGATGATGAACAGGATCGCGACGAGATAGAAGCGCACGTCGAACTGCATCCGGCTGTCCTCGAAGGCGGCGAAGCCGCATTCATATTCGGACAGCTTGTCGGTCGACGGCTTGTGCGATCCGGTCAGCCGCGACACCACCATCGGCAGCACCACGAAGGCGGTCGACAGCAGCAGCGCGACCCCGAGGAAGAGCAGGATCGGGAGATATTGGGCGGCGACGGACGCCATGAACTTCTCCGCAGCGGTTGCGCGCAAATGCGCGGCTTTGATGGGGCGTCTCTAGTCCTGCCGCACCTGCGAAGCAACAGGCGGAGCCGGTGAGAATGACTCGCAACGGCAGGCCGTCGCGGCGCCCGAGGTCAGGCGTCGAGCGCCTTCTTGAGCAGATCGTTGACGACGCCCGGATTGGCCTTGCCGGCCATCGCGCGCATCGTCTGGCCGACGAAGAAGCCGAACAATTTGTCCTTGCCGCCCTTATAGTCGGCGACCTTGTCGGGGTTGGCGGCGATCACCTTGGCGATCTCGGCCTCGATCGCGCCGGTGTCCGAGGTCTGCTTGAGCCCACGATCCTCGACGATCGCACCCGCGCCCTGCCCGGTCTCGAGCATGATCTCGAACACCTGTTTGGCCAGACTCCCCGACAGCGTGCCGTCGGCGACCAGCGCGATCAGCTCGGCGGCCTGCTTGGGGCTGACCGGGCTGTCGACGAGATCGCGGCCCATGCGGTTGAGCGCGCCGAACAATTCCGAGGTCAGCCAGTTCGCCGCAGGCTTGGCGGGGACGTTCTCGGCGAGCATCGCCTCGAACCAGCGCGCGGTCTCGACGTCGGCGGTGAGGATGTCGGCGTTATAGGCCGACAGTCCGAGCTCGCCCTCGTAGCGTGCGCGCTTGGCGTCGGGCAGTTCGGGCAGGCTCGCGCGCGCCGCCTTCAGGAACGCGTCGTCGAGCTCGAGCGGCAGCAGGTCGGGGTCCGGGAAGTAGCGATAGTCGTGCGCATCCTCCTTGGAGCGCATCGAGCGCGTCGCGCCCTTGCCGCCATTGCCGTCGGGATCGAATAGCCGCGTCTCCTGGACGATCGTGCCGCCGTCCTCGATCACGTCGACCTGACGCCGCGCCTCGATCTCGATCGCCGCCATCACGAAGCGCACCGAATTGACGTTCTTGGTCTCGGTGCGCGTGCCGAGCTCGCCGCCGGGCTTGCGCACCGAGACGTTGACGTCGGCGCGCATCGAGCCCTGTTCCATATTGCCGTCGCACGAACCGACATAGCGCAGCACCGCGCGCAGCTTGCGGACATAGGCGCCGGCCTCGGCGGGCGAGCGCATGTCGGGCTTGGAGACGATCTCCATCAGCGCGACGCCCGAGCGGTTGAGATCGACATAGGAACGCGTCGGATGCTGGTCGTGCATCAGCTTGCCGGCGTCCTGCTCGACATGCAGCCGCTCGATGCCGATCGTCTTGGGTTCGCCGCCCTCGGGCTCGATCCTGAGCGAACCTTCGCCGACAAGCGGATGATAGAGCTGCGAAATCTGGTAGCCCTGCGGCAGGTCGGCGTAGAAGTAGTTCTTGCGATCGAAGCGCGACCAGGGGTTGATCTGCGCATCGAGCGCCATGCCGGTGCGCACCGCCTGGCGGATGCACTCGCCGTTGAGCACGGGCAGCATGCCGGGCATCGCCGCGTCGACGAGGCTGACCTGGCTGTTGGGCTCCGCCCCGAACGCGGTCGACGCGCCCGAGAAGAGCTTCGATTCGGAGGTCACCTGGGCATGGACCTCGAGGCCGATCACGACCTCCCACTCGCCCGTGGCGCCCTGGATGCGATAGTCAGTCATATCTTTCCAACCTTCAAACCACATCCGTTCGCACTGAGCGCAGTCGAAGTGCAGCCACCATCCGCGCGTGGCCTTCGACTGCGCTCAGGCCGAACGGAGGTGGGCGTATATCTCACCACCACTGCCCCGGCCGCGCAGTGAAGCCGGCGCGTTGCTCGATCGCGAGCCCCGCATTGAGCACGCTCTGCTCGTCGAGCGCGCGGCCGATGATCTGTAGCCCCAGCGGCAGCCCCTGCCCGTCGAGCCCGCCCGGCACCGACATCGCCGGCAGCCCGGCAAGCGACGACGGCACGGTGAACACGTCGTTTAGATACATCGCCAGCGGATCGTCCGACTTCTCGCCCAGGCCGAACGCCGCGGACGGCGCGGTCGGGGTGAGCAGCACGTCGCATGTTGCGAAAGCCTGCTCGAAATCGCGCACGATCAGCGCGCGGACCTTCTGCGCCTTGGTGAAATAGGCGTCGTAGAAACCCGCCGACAGCACATAGGTGCCGATCATGATCCGGCGCTTGACCTCGGCGCCGAACCCATCCGCGCGCGTCGCCGCGTACATCTGCTGCAGATTGGCGCCGTCGGGCAGATCGCGGAGACCGTAGCGCACGCCGTCATAGCGCGCGAGGTTGGACGAGGCCTCCGCCGGCGCGATGATATAATAGGTCGGCAGCGCGTACTTCGTGTGCGGCAGCGAGACCTCGACGATCTCGGCGCCGGCGTCTTTTACATAGGCAATGCCCTGCTGCCACAGCGCCTCGATCTCCGGCGGCATGCCATCGACGCGATATTCCTTGGGAACACCGACTTTCTTGCCCTTGAGATCGCCCGACAATGATGTTTCCCAGGCGGGCACGGGCAGGTCAAGCGAGGTCGCGTCCTTCGGATCGAAGCCGCTCATCGCTTCCAGCATGATCGCGCAGTCGCGCACGTCGCGCGCCATCGGCCCCGCCTGGTCGAGCGACGAGGCGAAGGCGATCGTGCCCCAGCGCGAGCAGCGGCCATAGGTCGGCTTGATGCCGGAAATGCCCGTGAAGGCGGCCGGCTGACGGATCGAGCCGCCGGTGTCGGTGCCGGTCGCGCCCGGCGCCATCCGCGCCGACACCGCCGACGACGAGCCGCCCGACGAGCCGCCGGGTGCCAGCGCCGCATTGCCGCCGTCGTTGCGCTTCCACGGCGAGATCACATTGCCGAACGCCGAGGTCTCGTTGGAGGAGCCCATCGCGAACTGGTCCATGTTGAGCTTGCCGAGCATCCCCGCGCCCGCGTCGAACAGCTTGGCCGAGATCGTCGACTCATATTGCGGTACGAAGCCCTTGAGGATGCCCGACGCGGCGGTCGTCTCGACACCCTTGGTGCAGAACAAATCTTTTATGCCCAGCGGCACGCCCGACAGCGGCTTGAGATCGCCCAACGCTTTGGCCGCGTCGGCGGCGTCGGCGGCGGCGAGCGCCAGCTCGGGCGTCTCGACGAGATAGGCGTTGAGCGCGCGGCCGGCGACGACGGCGTCGTTGAACGCGGTCGCGACCTCGCGCGCGGAGAAGCTGCCGGTAGCGACGCCGTCGCGGATGTCGGCGATGCCGAGATCGGTGAGATTGGTCATGCGCGTGCTCCCCTATTCTCTTCTTTCGTCATCCCGGACTTGATCCGGGCTCCATAGACGCGGCGCTCGATCATCACGCGCTGCGCGTATGGATTCCCGCCTTCGCGGGAATGACGGGGGCGAGAGCAGGTCATTCGATCACCTTGGGCACGGCGAAGAAGCCGTGTTCGGCTTGCGGCGCATTGGCGAGCACGGCGTCGCGGATGCCGCCGTCGGTCACTCGGTCCTCGCGCAGGCGGAGATGGTTGGGGATCACCGCGGCGAGCGGCTCGACGCCGGTCGTGTCGACCTCGCCAAGCTGCTCGATCCAGCCGATGATGTTGTTGAGTTCGGGCAGCAGCGCCTCGGCCTCGGCATCGCTGGTGGCGATGCGCGCGAGGCTGGCGATCTTGCGGACGGTGGCGAGGTCGACGGACATAAGCGGCGGCTAGCACCGGGCCTGCGATGCTTCAAGCGGCCCCTGCCCTTCCTCTCGTTCCCCCGCTGCTTGCCCGGAACATCCGCCGCCCCTAAGCCGACGCGTCATGGCCGCCCGACGCTTCCTCTATGTGATTGCCGCAATCATCTTCCTGCTGTTCGCCGCAGGGGTGATGTGGACCCTGTTCCCGCAGGCGATCATGCGGCTGACCTTCGTCCCCTCGATCGCCTTCGCGCCGCCCCCGCAGGCCGGCGCCCCCGACTATAACGAGCCCGAGGCGTGGCTGTCGCGGCCCGGCACCCCCGACGATCCCGCGCGCTGGCTGCCGCCCGGCGTGCCCGGCACCGCGCGGACCGACGCGGTCGTCTTCTTCGTGCCGCCGACCACCTATCTCGACAAGCTGCACTGGAACGCGCCCTATGACGACAAGGCGGCGGACGCGCGCGCGCATCTGCTGGTGTCGAGCCAGGCCAGCGCCTTCTCGGGCATCGCGCGGGTCTGGGCGCCGCGCTACCGCCAGGCGACGGTCGGCGCCTTCCTGTCCGCGAAGCCCGACGCCGCGCATGCGCTCGACCTCGCCTACTCCGACGTATCGCGCGCCTTCGACGCGTTCGTGGCGCAGGTGCCCCCCGACGCGCCGATCATTCTCGCCGGCCACAGCCAGGGCAGCTTCCATCTGCTCCGCCTGCTGCGGGCGCGGGTGGCGGGACATGCGATCGCCCGGCGGATCGTTGCGGCCTATGTCGTCGGCTGGCCGATCTCGACCACCGCCGACCTGCCCGCGCTCGGCATGCCCGCCTGCAGCAGGGCGGATCAGGCGCGGTGCCTGCTCAGCTGGGAAAGCTTCGGCGAACCCGCCGATCCCGCCCAGCTGCGCGTGATCTACGACGCCAGCCGCGGCTTTGCCGGCTACCCACGCCGCGGCACGCCCGCGCTGTGCGTCAACCCGCTGACCGGCACGCGCGACGGCGTCGCACCCGCCTCGGCCAATCTCGGCGCGCTGCTGCCCGACGCCCGCTATAGCTCGGCGACGCTGGTGCCGCATCTCGTCCCCGCGCGCTGCGACAGCCAAGGCCTGTTGCTGATCGGCGAGCCGCCCGCGGGATTTGGCGTCGCGGTGCTGCCGGGCAACGACTTCCACGTCTTCGACTATGCTTTGTTCTGGGCGAACATCCGCGCCGATGCCGCACGCCGGCTCGCCGCTTTCGGGAAACATCGCCGATGATCACCGCCGCCGCGCTCGACTATCGCGACGCGCTGCCGGAAGGCGGGCGGCTCGCCGGGCTCGACGTCGGCACCAAGACGATCGGCGTCGCCTATTGCGATTCGGAGTGGACGATCGCGACCCCCGCCGAGACGATCCGCCGCAGCAAATTCGGCGCCGACCTCATCGCGCTGACCGGCCTTGTGCAACAGCAGGCGATCCGCGGCCTGGTGCTGGGGCTGCCGCTCAACATGGACGGCACCGATTCGCCCCGCACCCAGGCGGTCCGCGCCTTCGCGCGCAACCTCGCCCCGCTCAAGCTCCCGATCCTGCTGTGGGACGAGCGCTGGTCGACCGCCGCGGTGACGCGCACACTGATCGCGGCGGATGCGTCGCGGGCGCGCCGGGCGGAGTTGGTGGACAAGATGGCCGCGGCGTACATTCTGCAGGGCGCGATCGACTCGCTGGCGAATTTCTAGCGGCAACCGTCGTTCAGCTCCCTACCCCGTTCGTCCTGAGCGAAGTCGAAGGACATGCTCCAAACGCAGCGCCCGCAACACGCACTTCGACTGCGCTCAGTGCGAACGGATGAAGGGGGCGTCGGTGATGACCGCTTGAGGATGGTGACAGCTCGCACTAAGCGAAACCTATGTCCGAGACGCCGTCCGAATATGCCGTGCCCCAGGGCGTCCACCCCTTCCCGCATCGCCATCTCGTCGGCATCGCCGGGCTGCAGCCGTGGGAGATCGGCTTCCTCCTCGACGAGGCCGAGCAGTGGATCGCGCTCAATCGTGCCACCGCCAAGCATGACGACCGCCTCGCCGGTCTTACCCAGATCAACGCCTTCTTCGAGAATTCAACGCGCACGCTCTTGAGCTTCGAGATTGCGGGCAAGCGGCTGGGCATGGACGTCGTCAACATGCATGCCGCGCAGTCGAGCGTGAAAAAGGGCGAGACGCTGCTCGACACGACCGCGACGCTCAACGCGATGCGCCCCGACGTGATCGTGATCCGCCACGACGCCTCGGGCGCGGTGCAGCTGATCGCCGACAAGGTCGACTGCCCCGTGCTCAACACCGGCGACGGGCGGCATGAGCATCCGACGCAGGCGCTGCTCGACGCGCTGACGATCCGGCGGCGGATCGGGCGGATCAACGGCACGATCGTGACGATCTGCGGCGACGTGCTGCACAGCCGCGTGGCGCGCTCGAACATGCTGCTGCTCGCGACATTGGGCGCCGAGGTCCGCGTCGTCGCGCCGCCGACGCTGCTGCCCCCCGCGGTCGAGCGGATGGGCGTCACCGCCTTCACCGATTTCGACGCGGCGCTCGAGGGGGCCGAGGTGGTGATGATGCTCCGCCTCCAGCTCGAGCGGATGGCGGGCGCCTTCGTGCCGTCGGCGCGCGAATATCATCATTTCTACGGGCTCACCCGCGAGCGGCTGGGCCGCGCCACCAAGGATGCGCTGGTCATGCACCCCGGCCCGATGAACCGCGGCATCGAGATCACCAGCGACGTCGCCGACGATCCGCGCGTCTCGGCGATCACCGAGCAGGTCGAGATGGGGGTCGCGGTGCGCATGGCCTGCCTCGACGTGCTCACCCGCCAGCGCCGCGGCGTCGAGGGCTGGGCATGAGCGGCATCGGCACACTCGCGATCCGCAACGGGCGGATCGTCGATCCGGTCGCGGGCACCGTCACCGAAGGCGGCGTGCTGATCCGCGACGGCCTGATCGAGGCGATCGGCGACATCGAGCACGGGCTGTTCCGCAAGTCCGACGTGGTGGCGGACGCGCGCGGCGCGCTGATCGCGCCGGGTCTGGTCGACGTCGGCGTGTTCGCGATTGATCCGCTGGCGGCGTCCGCCGGCGGGATCACCACCAGCCTGCTGATGCCCGACCAGGCGCCCCCGCTCGACGCCCCTGCGCTGATCCGTCAGGCCGCCTCCTTCCCGGCGCAGGCGATGACCGTCGTCCCCTTCGCGGCCGCCACCGTGGCGCTGGCGGGCAAGGAGATGGCCGAGATCGGCCTGATGAAGCGCGCCGGCGCGGTCGCGGTCTCGACCGGGCGCGGCTGGATCGCGGATTCGGGGCTGATGCACCGGTTGATGACCTATGCATCGGCGTTCGACCTGATCGTCGTCACGCATGCCGAGGACGGATCGCTGACGCAGGGTGCGGTCGCCACCGACGGCGAGATGCCGTCGCGTCTCGGGCTCCCGTCGGCGCCTGCCGTCGCCGAGGCGATGGCGGTCGCGCGCGACCTGATGCTTGCCGAAGAGACCGGCGCCCGCCTCCATTTCCGCCAGCTGACGACGGCGCGCGCGTTCGATCTGGTCCGCGCGGCCAAGCGGCGCGGCGTGCGCGTGACCTGCGGGGTCAGCCCCGCGCATCTGCTGCTCTCCGACTCCGCGATCGGACCGTTCAAGACCTTTGCCCGGCTTTCGCCGCCGCTGCGCGGCGAGGACGACCGCAAGGCGACGATCGAGGCGGTGCGCGACGGCACGGTCGACCTGCTCTGCTCGGGCCACGATCCGCGCGGTCCCGAGGCGAAGCGGCTGCCCTATGTATCGGCAGAACCCGGCATGGCCGGCGCCGAGACGCTGCTCACGTTGGCGCTGACGCTGGTCAAGGACGAGGTGATTGGCCTGCCCCGGCTGTTCGCTCTGCTGGCGACCGCGCCCGCACAGTTGTTCGGGATTGCGGCGGGCCGGATCGCGGTCGGCGCGCCGGCCGACATCATTCTGGTCGACGACGGCAAACCCTGGAAGATCGCCGCCGAGGCGCTCGCCGGCCAGGCCGGCAACACGCCGTTCGACGGGTTGCCGGTACAGGGCCGCGTGCTCAAGACGATCAAGGCCGGCCAGCCGCTCGATTGAGGGGGGCGTCGAGCCCTGCCCTATCGTCATCCCGGCTGAGGCCGGGACTCATACGCGTCGCTTCGCATTCGAAGCGCCTCCGCAATCGCACACGCAGCGCTTGCGCTTCCGGCGCCGCGTTTATGGATCCCGGATCAGGTCCGGGATGAAGGGCGGGGGGTCGGCAAGCGCTCAGCGCGCGGCGAGCTGGACCGGCTTGTCGATCTTCGCCCACTGCACCGGTGCGTCGCCGGCGACGGCGCGCACGAAGCAGGCGCCGCCCTTGGCCCGGATCTGGGTGCACAGTTTGGCGGCGCTGTCGTGATCGGCGAAGCCCGAGACCGACAGCCGGACCAGCGACGTGCCGGATAGGCTGAACTGCGCGCGCGCCGCAGACAGGCCGGCGAGACGCGGCATCAGCTTCGAGGCCTGCGACCAGGCGGTCTGGATCGCCCCGGCGCGCGAATAGGCGCCGAGCTGGACGACATAGCCGCCCGCGCGGAACGGGCTCGCATGCGCGGGCTGGACCAGCACCGCCGAGCGGAAGGACGAGGACGGTGCGCGCAACAGCGGCGGCGGCGTCATCGCCGCCTGCCTCTGACGCGTCTGCGCCGCCAGCACGACGGCGGTCGCCGGCGCATTGGCGGGCGTCGCTGCGGGGATCGGTGCGTCGAGCGGGACCGAGATCGCACCGGCCTGCGCGTCGGCGACCACGGTCGGCGCCGATGTCGGTGCGGGCGGGGGC
>NZ_CALMAW010000107.1 GCF_937859915.1 uncultured Sphingomonas sp.
GATCGAGTCGGTGATGACCAGCTCGGTCAGCCGCGATCCCTCGACCCGCGCCACCGCGTTGCCCGACAGCACGCCGTGGCTGACATAGGCGACGACACCCTCCGCCCCCGCCTCGCACAACGCCGCCGCCGCGTTGCACAGCGTGCCGGCCGAGTCGACGATGTCGTCGATCAGGATGCAGAACCGCCCCTCGACGTCGCCGATGATGTTCATCACCTCCGACTCGCCGGCCCGCTCGCGCCGCTTGTCGACGATGGCGAGGGGTGCGTTGTCGAGCCGCTTGGCCAGCGCCCGCGCCCGCACCACGCCGCCCACGTCAGGCGACACCACCATCAGGTTGCGCCCCGCAAAGCGCGCCTGGATATCGGCCGCCATCACCGGCGCGGCATAGAGATTGTCGGTCGGGATATCGAAGAAGCCCTGGATCTGCCCGGCGTGGAGATCCATCGACAGCACGCGGTCGGCACCTGCCACGGTGATCAGATTGGCAACGAGCTTGGCCGAGATCGGCGTGCGCGGGCCGGGTTTCCGATCCTGCCGGGCATAGCCGAAATAGGGCAGAACCGCGGTGATCCGCCGCGCCGACGAGCGTTTGAGCGCGTCGATCATGATCAGCAATTCCATCAGATTGTCATTGGCCGGGAACGCCGTCGACTGGATCACGAACACGTCCTCGCCGCGGACATTTTCCTGGATTTCGACGAAGATCTCCTCGTCGGCGAAGCGCCGCACGCTCGCCTTGGTGAGCGGCATGTCGAGATAGTCGGCGATGGCTTGCGCCAGCGTCAGGTTCGAATTGCCCGACAAGAGTTTCATCGCTTGAATATCCCGACCAGCCGCCCCCGCCCCGGGGCCAATGTTCGCGCGCCTTAGCGACGCCAGCTCCCGCTGCCAAGTTGCGGTACGATGACACGCTGCCTAGAGGGACGATATGTCCCAAGTTCGTACCATCACGCGTTTCGCACCGTCGCCGACCGGCCGGCTGCACGTCGGCAACATCCGCACCGCGCTGGTGTGCTGGCTGGCGGCGCGCGCGGACGGCGGCAGCTTCATGCTGCGCATCGACGATACCGACGCGGCGCGCTCGACCGAGGATTTCGTCGACGCGATCCGCACCGATCTCGGCTGGCTCGGGCTCGTGCCCGACGGCGAGGTCCGCCAGTCGGACCGCTTCGCGCTCTACGAGGCGGCCTTCGAGACGCTCCATGCCGGGGGGCGCGTCTATCCCTGCTACGAGAGCGAGGAGGAGCTGTCGGTCAAGCGCCGGATCGCGCGCGGCCGCGGACTGCCGCCGATCTATGATCGCGCGGCGCTCACGCTGACCGCGGAGCAACGCCATTCGCTCGACGCGACGGGCGCCACGCCGCACTGGCGGTTCAAGCTCGACGGCGCGCCGATCGCCTGGGACGATCTCGTCCGCGGCCCGCAGAAATTCGACGGCACGCTGATGTCCGATCCGGTGATCCGCCGCGCCGACGGCAGCTGGCTCTATCTGCTGCCCAGCGTGATCGACGACATCGACATGCGGATCAGCCATGTCGTGCGCGGCGAGGATCATGTCTCCAACACCGCGGTGCAGCTGCAGATGTTCGCGGCGCTCGGTGCTCGTGCCCCGGCCTTCGCGCATATGGCGCTGCTGGTCGGTACCGACGGCAAGCTCTCCAAGCGCGAAGGCGCGATCGGTGTCGGCGCGATCCGCGACGAGGGTATCGAGCCACAGGCGCTGCTCGCCCTGCTCGCGCGGATCGGAACGAGCGACCCCGTGGTGCCCGTCGCGGCGGCGGTCGACTTGATCGAGGGTTTCGCGTTCGGCCATATGGGCCGCGCTCCGGCGCGCTTCGATTCGGCCGAGCTCGCGCAACTCAATGCGCGCACGCTGCATCTCCTGCCGTTCGACGCGGTGCGCGAACGGCTGCCGGCCGGGATCGACGAGACGGTCTGGCTGGCGATCCGCCCCAATCTGACGACGCTCGGCGAGGCGGCGGCCATGTTCGCGACGATCGAGGGCCCGATCGCGACGCCCGCCTTCGACGCCGACGACCGGATCTTCGCCGGACACGCCGCGGAGGCCGCTCAGACGCTCGACTGGTCCGCAGCGCCCTGGGCCGCGCTCACCGCCGCGCTCAAGGGCCTGACGGGGCGCAAAGGCAAGACTTTGTTCCTGCCACTCCGGCTAGCGCTGACCGGTCAGGATCACGGCCCCGAAATGGCGGCACTGCTCCCGCTGATCGGTCGGGACCGTGCGATCGCACGCTTGCGCGCCGCCGCCGGCTAGCCGCGCGCGCGCGTCCACCCTATCTTGTCCGCCATGTTCCTCCCCACGCCCCGCAACATCGCCGCGAGCGCCCGCGACCTGCGCGTCTTCCTGACCACGCGCGAGCGCCACGAATGGCTGTTCGCGGGGCTGGCGGTGGCGATCACCGTCTTCATCCTGTTCGCCTTCTGGCATGATTCGCGCGTCGAGCCGATGCAGGAGATCGTCTTCGTCCAAAGCTGGCCCGCCAACCGCACCGACGCGGAGATCATCGCCGAGCAGAAGAAGGACCGGATCGCCCGCGACCGCGCCGAGGCCGCGCGGCGCGCCTCGTTCCAGAAGGTGCAGAAGGCGACGACGGGCTGGCTGTGAGCGCTTCCATCGCGGCCGACGACGCGCGCTGGATGGCGAGCGCGATCGCGCTCTCCGAACGCGGCCGCGGGCGCACCGCGCCCAACCCCAATGTCGGTTGCGTGGTCGTGCGCGACGGGCGCGTCGTCGGGCGTGGCTGGACGCAGCCGCGCGGGCGCCCGCATGCCGAGGCGATGGCGCTCGACCAGGCCGGCGCCGCGGCGACCGGCGCGACCGTCTATGTCAGCCTCGAACCCTGCGCGCACGAGAGCATGCGTGGACCCGCCTGCGCCGACCTGCTCGTCGCGGCACGGCCGGCGCGCGTCGTAGCAGCGCTGACCGACCTCGATCCGCGCACCGCCGGCCGCGGTTTTGCGCGGCTGCACGAGGCGGGGATCACGGTCGTCGAGGGCGTCGGCACGGACGCCGCGCGTCGCGCGATGGCGGGCTTCCTGATGCGGCAGGCGCGCGGACGGCCGCATGTCACGCTCAAGCTCGCGACCTCGCTCGACGGCAGGATCGCGCTGGCCTCGGGCGAGAGCAAGTGGATCACCGGCCCGGAGGCGCGCGCGCACGGCCACCTCGAGCGCGCGCGGGCGGACGCGATCCTCGTCGGGCGCGGCACCTATGAGGCGGATGCGCCAAGGCTCGACGTGCGGCTTCCGGGATTGGAAGAGCGCAGCCCACGGCGCTTGCTCTTGACCACCACGGCAGGGGGCGAGCGCCGCCCGTCCTTCGACTTCGCTCAGCACGAACGGGCGTGGGAAGTGGTCGCTTCGCCCCCCGACATCGCCACCCTTGCCGCCGTCGACCACCTCCTCATCGAAGGTGGCGCCGGCGTCGCGTCGAGCGTTCTTGCCGCCGATCTGGTCGATCGGCTGCTGCTCTACCGCGCCCCGATCCTGATCGGCGCCGGCAAGCTGGGGATCGGCGACATCGGCCTTGCGAGCCTTGCCGACGCGAACGGCCGCTGGGCACTGGCCGACGCGCGGACATTGGGGCAGGACCGACTCGAAATCTACGAGCGGCAGCGCTAGGGGAACGGCCATGTTCACGGGCATCATCACCGACATCGGCACGATCGCACGCATCGAAAGGCGCGGCGACCTGCGCATCGTGATCGACAGCGGCTACGACATGGGCTCGGTCGATCTCGGCGCGTCGATCGCCTGCTCGGGCGTGTGCCTGACCGTCGTCGACAAGGCCCCCGCCGGCGCGCCCGGCTGGTTCGCGGTCGACGTCTCGGGCGAAAGCGTGTCGCGCACCGCGCCCGCGATGTGGGCCGAGGGTCACAGGCTGAACCTGGAACGCGCGCTGAAAGTCGGCGACGAGCTCGGCGGGCATATCGTCACCGGCCATGTCGACGGCATCGGCACCGTCGTCGAGGTTCGCGCCGACGGCGATTCGCACCGCATCGAGATCGCCGCGCCGCAGGCGATCGCACCCTATCTCGCCGCCAAGGGCTCGATCACGATCGATGGCGTGTCGCTGACCGTCAACGACGTCGCCGACCAGCCCGACGGCCAGGTCCGCTTCGCGATCAACATCATCCCGCACACCGCCGCGCTGACCACGCTGGGCGCGCTCGGCGCCGGCGATCGGGTCAATCTCGAGATCGATATCCTCGCCCGCTATCTGGGCCGCATGGAGCAGCTCCGCCGATGACCGCCGCCGAACCCTTCCGCCGCATGCGCCACGCCTTCCTCTCGACGACCGAGGAGATCATCGACGAGGCCAAGAACGGCCGCATGTTCATTCTCGTCGACGACGAGGACCGCGAGAATGAGGGCGATCTCGTCATCCCCGCGCAGATGGCGACGCCGAGCGCGATCAACTTCATGGCAACCCACGGCAAGGGGCTGATCTGCCTCGCGCTCGCCAAGGAGCGCGTCGAGCAGCTCGGGCTCGACCTGATGAGCCGCCACAACGGCACCCGCCACGAGACCGCCTTCACGGTCTCGATCGAGGCGCGCGACGGCGTCACCACCGGCATCTCGGCGGGCGACCGCGCGCGCACCGTCGCGGTCGCGATCGACGCGTCGAAGGGCAAGGAGCATATCGTCACCCCCGGCCACGTCTTCCCGCTGATCGCGCGACCGGGCGGCGTGCTGGTCCGCGCCGGCCATACCGAGGCCGCGGTCGACGTCTCGCGACTTGCCGGGTTGAACCCCTCCGGGGTGATCTGCGAGATCATGCACGAGGACGGCACGATGGCGCGGCTCGACGATCTCGTCTCCTTCGCGCAGCTGCACGGGCTCAAGATCGGCACGATCCGCGACCTGATCGCCTATCGCCGCCGCCACGACCATAATGTCGAGAAGATCGCCGAGGCCAAGTTCGACAGTCGCTATGGCGGCGAATGGACCGCGATCACCTATCGCAACAAGGCGATCGACACCGAGACGCTGACGCTGGTCAAAGGCCGGCTCGACCCCGCCAAGCCCGCGCTCGTCCGGATGCACGCGCTCGGCATGTTCAGCGACGTGCTGGGTCTCCAGGATCCGCGCGAGGGGCTGCTTGGCCGCTCGATGGAGGCGATCGCCGAGGAAGGCAGCGGCGTCGTGGTGATCCTCGCCCGCCAGGGGCCGATGAGCGACCTTGTCCGCGCGATGGCGACGACAAAACGCCCCGACATGCAGGAACTGCGCGACTATGGCGTCGGTGCGCAGATCCTCGCCGAGCTCGGCATCCACGACATGATCCTGCTGACCAATTCGCACCATACGCTGATCGCGCTCGACGGCTATGGGCTCAACATCGTCGGCGAACGCAAGATCGGCGATTATGCCGCGGGAGAGAATTGATGGCGCGTGTCCTGATCGTCGAGGCGCGCTTCTACGACCATCTCAACGACCTGCTGCTCGCCGGCGCCCGCGCCGCGATCGCCGCGGCGGGCCACAGCCATGAGACGATCACCGTCCCGGGGGCGCTCGAAGTGCCCGGCGCGATCGCGCTGGCGGCCGACCAGTATGACGCTTTCGTCGCGATCGGCGTGGTGATCCGCGGCGAGACCTATCATTTCGAGATCGTCGCGGGCGAGAGCGCGCGCGCGCTAATGGCGCTGACGCTCGATGGCCTCGCGATCGGCAACGGCATCCTCACCACCGAGGACGAGGCGCAGGCGCTTACCCGCGCGCGCCCAACCGAAAAGGACAAGGGCGGCGAGGCCGCCAAGGCGGCGCTGGCGATGCTGGCGCTCAAGGACAAGTTCGCGCGGTGACGCCCGTCGTCCTGTCGACGCCGCGCTTGATCCTGCGCGTGCCGGAGGCGGGCGATTTCGACGACTGGGCGCGGTTCTGCGCCGATGCAGAGACGATGCGCTATCTCGGCGGCGTGCAGGACCGCGCGACGGCGTGGCGCACGATGTGCGGCATGGCGGGTGCGTGGATCGTGCGCGGCTTTTCGATGTTCTCGGTGATCGCGCGAGACAGCGGTCGCTGGATCGGCCGGGTCGGGCCGTGGCAGCCCGAGGGCTGGCCCGGCACCGAGGTCGGCTGGGGCATCCTGCCCGAATGTACTGGACGCGGGCTGGCGCAAGAGGCCGCGGTGGCGACGATCGACTATGCGGTCGATGTGCTGCGCTGGTCGGACGTCATCCACACCATCCATCCCGACAACCACGCCTCGATCGCGCTCGCCGTGCGACTGGGCTCGACGCTGCGCGGGCCGGCGCGACTGCCGGCGCCGCTGGACGCGATGCGCGTGGACGTCTGGGGACAGAGCGCTGAGACGTGGCGCGCCGCCCGGCGATCCCGCGAGTCGGCGCCCCGCTGATCCCGATCCCGTCACCCCGGGCTCGAGCCGGGGTGACGGGAAGGGCCGACGCATATCAGGCCGCGACCGTCTCTTCCGCGAATGGATAGTCGGTATAGCCCACCGGACCCTGACTGTACCAGGTCGGCGCGACGTCAGGGGTGAGCGGCAGCTGCTCGCGCAGGCGCCGCACCAGATCGGGGTTGGAGATGAACGGCCGGCCGAAGGCGATCGCGTCGGCCACGCCGTCGTCGAGCGCGTCCTGGCTCTTCTCGGCGGTGAAATCCGAGTTGAGAATCAGCGGCGCCTTGAAAACCTTGCGGATGTCGGGCGAGATCTTGGGCACCTCGGTGTTGCCGAACGTGCCGTCCGGGCCCGGCTCGCGCAGTTCGAGGAAGGCGATGCCGATCGCATCGAGCTTGGCGGCGGCGGCGGTGAACAGCGGCACCGGATCGCTGTCGTCGACACCCTGCGAATTGCCGTTGGGCGACAGCCGCACGCCGGTACGGTCCGCGCCGACGACGTCGACCAGCGCCTGCGTCACCTCGCCGAGCAGGCGGATGCGGTTCTCCACCGAGCCGCCATAGGAATCGTCGCGAAAATTGGCGTTGTTGCGCAGGAACTGGTCGATCAGATAGCCATTGGCCGAGTGGAGCTGGACGCCGTCGAACCCAGCCTTCAGCGCATTGGCGCCGGCGAGTCGATAATCCTCGAGCAGGCGCGGTATCTCGTCGAGGCCGAGCGGCCGCGCGGTCTCGAAATCCTGCTTGCCCTCATAGGTGTGCGCCTGGCCCGCGGTCGCGGTCGCCGACGAGGACACCGGCTGGCCGCCGATCACCGACGAGTGGACCTGCCGCCCCATATGCCAGAGCTGGACGACGATCCGCCCGCCAGCCTCGTGGACCGCATCGGTGATCGGCTTCCACGCCTCGACCTGCGCATCGCTCCACAATCCCGGCGCATAGGGCCAACCGAGCCCTTCCTGGCTGATCCCGGTCGCCTCGGTGATGATCAGCCCGGCGGAGGCACGCTGCCGATAATAGTCGATCATCAGCTCGGTCGGGACATGCGCGCGGGTCGCGCGGCCGCGGGTGAGCGGCGCCATGATGATGCGATTGGGGGCGGCGATCGCGCCAAGCTGGATGGGATCGAAGAGCGTCGGCATAGGATTGGTCTTCCTTTGCAACGGGACAAGCCGTCGGAGCGGGCTATATGGGGCGCGATGCACGACCGTCCAGCCCCGCCCGAGCCGATCTTCGAGCAAGAAATTCTTGCCGACGACCCGCCTGCCGCTGCCGCCGCGGCCCCGCCGCCGCGATTGGCATTCGCGGCCTTGATGCTGGGCAATGTCGTGCTCGCGATCGGCCCGTGGTTCGTGCGGATGGCCGATGTCGGCCCCCTCGCCTCGGGCTTCTGGCGGCTCGCGCTGGCGATCCCCTTCCTGTGGCTGATCGCCTTGCGGTCCGGGCAGCGTTTCAATGCGCTGCCGCCGCGACTGTGGCGCGCGACGATCCTGGCGGGCGGCTTCTTCGCGCTCGATCTCGGCTTCTGGCACGTCGGCATCCTTCACGCCAAGCTCGCCAACGCGACCTTGTTCGGCAACATCTCGAGCTTCTTCTTCGCGGGCTATGGCTTTCTGGTCGCACGTACCCTGCCCGGACGCTGGCAGGCGCTCGCGATCGCGCTCGCGCTGGTCGGCACGACGCTGCTGCTCGGCCGCTCCTACCAGCTCTCCGCCGATCGGCTGGCGGGCGACCTATGCTGCCTGGCCGCGGGGCTCAGCTATGCCGGCTACATGATCGCGGTCGACCGCGCCCGCGCGACCCTCGGTACCTGGCCGACGCTGGCGATCGCGACCGTCGCGGCGGCCGCGCTGCTGCTGCCGACCGCGGTGCTGATCGAAGGGTCGATCTGGCCGCATCATTGGGGTCCGCTGCTCGCGCTGGCGATCGGTAGCCAAGTGGTGGGGCAAGGGCTGCTCGTCTATGCGATCGGCACGCTGCCGCCGCTCGTCGTCGGCCTCGCGCTGCTTACCCAGCCGCTGGTCGCCGCAGCGATCGGCTGGGGCGTCTATGGCGAGCGGCTGACCCCGCTCGACATCGTCGGCGCGCTGCTGATCGCGACCGCACTGGTGCTGGTCCGCCGCCGCCCCGCAGGCTAGAAGGGCGAATGGCCGACACCCTGCTCCCGACCTTGCCCTCTGATCCGACGCTCGACGAGATGCGTCTGGCGCTCGGCGCCGCGATCCCCGCCCAAGCCATGTTCGACGGCTGGGGCGACGCGGCTCTCGAAGCCGCGGCGAAGGGGCTCGGCCTCGATCCCGGCCACGCCCGGCTCGCCTTTCCCGACGGCGCGATCGGGATGGTCGACGCCTGGTATGCCAGCATCGACGCGCGGCTCGCCGCCGCCTTCCCGCCCGAGCGCATCGCCGCGATGAAGATCCGCGACCGCATCGGCGCGCTGATCCTCGCGCGTCTCGATCTGGTGCGGCCGACCAAGCAGGCGGCGCGCACCGCGCTGGCGCTGCTCGCGCGCCATCCCGTCGCCGCGACCAAGCTCGGCTGGCGCGCCGCCGACACGATGTGGCGGATCGCCGGCGACACCGCGACCGACCTCAACCACTATAGCAAGCGGCTGACGCTGTCGGCAGTCTACGGCGCGACGCTGGTCGTGTGGCTCGACGACGAGAGCGCGGAGGAGACCGACACGCGCGGCTTTCTCGACCGCCGGCTCGCCGACGTGATGCGCATCGAGAAGCTCAAGGCGCAGTTCCGCCCCGATCCCGAGCGCCAGTTCAGCGTGACGCGGCTACTCGGCCGGCTGCGCTATCCGGCGAGCTAAGCTGTTCGCCGTCGTCCCGGCGAAAGCCGGGACCCATAGATACGGCGTCGCCGCTCTCCGATCGCACCGCATCCACGGGTACCGACTTCCGTCGGGACGGCAGTGGTACGCGGCTCGTCGCCTTCTCGCTGGCGCTTCGCGTCCGTTATTGATAATGACTATCACGGGAGTTTACTCCGTCGAACTGGATCCGTGCCCGTGCGCCTCGACCAATTGCCGCTCAACCGCCCCGCCCGCGTGCTCGCGATCGCGTGGGCCGACCTCGCCGACACCGCTGCGCGCCGCCTACGCGAACTGGGCCTCGACGAGGGCGTGACGGTGGAAGCGCTGCATGTCGCGCCGTTCGGCAAGGATCCGATCGCGTGCCGCGTGGGTCGCATGACCGTGGCGCTCAGGCGGGCGCAGGCGCACGCGATCTCGGTCGAAGCGCTGGCGGCCTGACCGGACGATGAATCCCGCACCGATGGTGGCGCTGGTCGGCAATCCCAATGCCGGCAAGAGCGCGCTGTTCAACGCGCTGACCGGCGCGCGGCAGAAGGTCGGCAATTATCCGGGCGTGACGGTCGAGCGCAAGGCGGGCCGGATGAGCCTGCTGGATGGCCGCCCGATCGAACTGATCGACCTGCCCGGCACCTATTCGCTCGAGCCGGCCAGCCCCGATGAGCAGGTCACCCGCGACGTGCTGTTCGGCCGGCAGGAGGGCGAGCGTCTGCCGCAGGCGATCCTGATCGTCGTCGACGCGACCAATCTCGACAATCATCTCCGCTTCGCGCTGCAGCTGATCCGGCTAGGGCTCCCGGTGGTGGTCGCGCTCAACATGATCGACATGGCCGAGCGCGACGGGCTGACGATCGACGCCGCCAAGCTCTCGGCCGAGCTCGGCGTGCCGGTGATCCCGACGGTCGCGGTGCGCAAACGCGGCATCGACGAGCTCAAGGCAGCGATGGAGAGCCTGATCGGCGACGGCGGCGTGCGCCGGATCGCGGCCGGGCCGGGGGTGATCCAGGAGGATATCGTCGTGCTCCAGCGCCGCGCGCGCGCGATCGCGATTGCCGCCACGCGCGAAGAGCAGGGCGCGCGCCGCTGGAGCCATCGGATCGATGCGGTGGCGCTGCACCCGGTCGGCGGTCCGCTGCTGATGGCGGTCATCCTGTTCGTGATGTTCCAGGCGGTGTTCGCCTGGGCGCAGGCGCCGATGGACGCGATCACCGCGCTGTTCGATACGATCGGCAGATGGGTCCAGACCGCGCTGCCCGGCGGCTTCCTGCGCAATCTTCTGACCGAGGGCGTGATCAAGGGCACCGGTGCGGTGATCGTGTTCCTGCCGCAGATCCTGATCCTGTTCTTCTTCATCCTGATGCTCGAGGCGACGGGCTATATGGTCCGCGCCGCCTTCATGATGGACCGCGTCATGGCGCGCGTCGGCCTGTCGGGCCGCGCCTTCATCCCGCTGCTGTCGAGCTTCGCCTGCGCGGTGCCCGGGATCATGGCGACGCGGACGATCGACGATCCGCGCGACCGGCTGACCACGATCCTGATTGCGCCGCTGACCACCTGTTCGGCGCGGCTGCCGGTCTACACGCTGATCATCAGCGCCTGCATTCCCGCACGCCACGTGCTGCCGGGCGTCGGCCTGCAGGGGCTGGTGCTGTTCGGCCTGTACGTGCTCGGCACCGTCGGTGCGATGGCGGCGGCCTGGGTGCTCAGGCGCACCGTCACCAAGGGGCCGAGCCAGGGCTTCATGATGGAGATGCCCAAATATCAGATGCCGTCGCTCCGAGACGTGGGCTTGGGACTCTGGTCGCGCTGCGTGATCTTCCTCAAGCGCGCCGGCACGATCATCCTGCTCTCCAACGTCATCCTCTGGGTGCTCGCCTCCTATCCGGTGGCGCCCGCGGGGCAGAAGCAGACCGAATATTCGATCGCCGGCCGGATCGCCTCGGTGATCGAGGTCGTCGTCAAGCCGATCGGCTTCAATCACAATATCGCGCTTGCCCTGCCGCCGGCGATGGCCGCACGCGAGGTCGCGGTGTCGGCGCTCGCCACCACCTATGCGATCGACGCGGGCTCGTCGGCGGGCAATGACGCCGCCGAGGAAAAGACCGACCAGGCGCTGGGCAGCAAGCTCAAGGTCGACTGGCCGCTGCCGACCGCGCTGGCTTTCCTGATGTGGTTCGTGTTCGCGCCGCAATGCCTGTCGACGATCGCGGTGACGCGTCGGGAGACGAATGGGTGGAAGTGGCCCGCCTTCATGGTTGGCTATTTGTTCGTGCTCGCTTATGTCGCGGCAGGAGCGACCTTCTGGATCGCGACCTGGGCAGGACTTTAACAGCAACCGCGATTTCCGAGTCGCCGGGCGAAATGCCCGGCTCGAAATCGCTCTAGGCGGAGAGCGGGCATGGCCGGCGTCAACAAGGTGATTCTCGTCGGTAATCTGGGGCAGGATCCGCAGTCGCGGTCGTTCCAGAATGGCGGCAAGGTGGTCAACCTGCGTATCGCGACCTCGGAGACGTGGAAGGACAAGCAGTCCGGCGAGCGCAAGGAAAAGACCGAATGGCATTCGGTCGCAATCTTCAACGAGGGCCTTGCCAACACCGCCGAACGCTATCTCCGCAAGGGCTCGAAGGTCTATATCGAGGGCAAGCTGCAGACCCGCAAATGGCAGGGCCAGGACGGGCAGGACAAATATTCGACCGAGATCGTGCTCCAGGGCTTCGATGGCACGCTGGTGATGCTCGACGGCCCCGGCGGCGGCCAGGGTGGCGGTGCCGGCGGCGGCGGCGCGCGCTCGGGCGGTGACGAATGGGGCGGCGGTGACCAGGGC
>NZ_CALMAW010000108.1 GCF_937859915.1 uncultured Sphingomonas sp.
CGTGCCGGGCGTGTCGCGCAGCGCGACGTCGCCGGGCATCGCGACCACCGCGACGCCGCGCTTACCGACCGCGGCGCGGATCGCGATCTCGAGCGTGCGCGGCATCTGGTCGGGGTCGGCGATCGTCTCGCAATAATGGCTGCACTCGCGGAACAGCGCCTCGGGCCGGGTCTCCTGGAAATAGTTGGAGCCGATCTCGCCGCTCGGGATCTGCGCGGCGATCGCCAGCACCGGCACGCGGGTGCGGTGGCAATCGTACAGGCCGTTGATCAGATGCATGTTGCCGGGGCCGCAGGAGCCCGCGCAGACCGCGAGCTTGCCGGTCAGCTGCGCCTCGGCGCCGGCGGCGAACGCGGCGGCCTCCTCGTTGCGGCAATGTATCCACTCGATCTTGCCGCGACGGCGCAGGCTGTCGGTGAGCCCGTTGAGGCTGTCGCCGACGACGCCGTAGATGCGCTCGACTCCGGCGAGGTGAAGCGTGTCTGCAAACAGATCGGCAACCGAGGTGCGCGACATGGGAATCTCCAGCTCAGGTCATGATCGCAATCAGCGTCCGCAACCTACATCATGATCGAGCGCGAACGCATGACATCGACGTTAGACTCACGCGCCTTTCGGGTGATTGCATCCTGTTGACGAGGCTCGGCTATTGCCCGCATGGCCACGCGTCACCACTATGAAGCAGACGGTCTCGCCCCGCGCGATGCCGGTCGTCCAGGCGGTCCTGGCAACGGAGAATGGCGAGTGAGCAGGCGTCCCGAGGGCATCAAGGACTATTCGGGACCGGCCGGTGGATGGGGTGCGCTGAAGGCGGTCGCGCTCGCGCTCAAGGCGCAGCAGATCGTCAAGCGCGGCGGCGAGACGCTGCTCAAGTCCAACCAGCCCGACGGCTTCGACTGCCCGAGCTGCGCCTGGCCCGATCCCAAGCACACCAGCTCGTTCGAATTCTGCGAGAATGGCGCCAAGGCCGTCGCCTGGGAATCGACCGCGAAGAAGATCGGCGCCGACTTCTTCGCCGCGCACAGCGTCGCTGACCTCTGGCAGAAGAGCGATCATTGGATCGAGGACCAGGGCCGCGTCACCGAGCCGCTGCGCTACAATGCCGCGACCGATCATTATGAGCCGGTCGGCTGGGCGGACGCGTTCGCGGAGATCGGCGTCGGGCTCAGCGCGCTACCCGATCCCAACCAGGCCGAATTCTACACCTCGGGGCGCTGCTCGAACGAGGCGGCGTTCCTCTACCAGCTGTTCGCGCGGCTCTACGGCACCAACAATTTCCCCGATTGCTCGAACATGTGCCACGAGGCGACCTCGGTCGGGCTGCCCAAGTCGATCGGCATCGGCAAGGGCACCGTCAGCCTTGAGGATTTCGACGAGACCGACTTCATCCTCTCGATCGGCCACAATCCGGGCACCAACCATCCCCGCATGATGGCGACGCTCCGCGAGGCGTCGAAGCGCGGCGTGCCGATCATCGTGCTCAACCCGCTCAAGGAGCGCTCGCTCGAGCGCTTCGAATCGCCGCAGTCGGTGATCGAGATGGCGACCTTTTCGGCGACGCCGATCGCCAGCACCTATCTACAGGTCAAGGTCGGCGGCGACGCGGCCGCGCTCAAGGGCATCTGCAAGGCGCTGATCGCAATGGATCGGCCCGACGCGCCGACGCTCGACCACGGCTTCATCGCCGAGCACACCGCGGGCTTCGACGCGCTGGTCGCCGATGTCGAGGGGGCCGACTGGTCGGCGATCGAACATGCCAGCGGCCTCGCCCGCGCCGATCTCGAGGCGGTCGCCGTGCTCTACGCCCGCTCCAAGGCGGCGATCTGCTGCTATGGCATGGGCATCACCCAGCACCGCACCGGCACCAGCAACGTCCAGCAGATCGCCAATCTGCTGCTGCTGCGCGGCAATATGGGCCGGCCGGGCGCGGGCATCTGCCCGTTGCGCGGCCATAGCAACGTCCAGGGCGACCGCACCGTCGGGATCACCGAGCGCCCGATGCCGCTGCTGCTCGACCAGATGAAGAAGGTGTTTGGCTTCGAGCCGCCGCGCGCGCACGGCCATTCGGTGGTCGAGAGCATCGCGGCGATGCGCGACGGCACCGCCAAGGCGATCGTCTGTCTCGGCGGCAACCTCGCGATCGCCGCCTCGGATCCGCAGGCCTGCGCGGAGGGGTTCCGCAACCTCGATCTCGCGGTCCACATCACCACCAAGCTCAACCGCACCCACCTGCTCACCGCGCGCGCCAGCTACATCCTGCCCTGCCTCGGCCGCACCGAGCGCGACGAGCAGGCCGGCGGCGTCCAGTCGGTGACGGTCGAGGATTCGATGTCGATGGTCCACGCCTCGCGCGGCTTCCTCAAGCCCCCGGGCGCCGAGGTCCGCTCCGAGCCGTGGATCGTCGCGGGGCTCGCCAAGGCGACGCTCGGCGCCAGGGGCGGGATCGACTGGGATGCCTATGCCGCCGACTATGACCTGATCCGCGACAAGATCGAGGCGGTGTTCCCCGACTTCGCCGACTATAACCGCCGCATCCGCGAGCCGGGCGGCTTCCACCTCCCCAATTCGGCGGCGATGCGGATCTGGAAGACCGAGAGCGGCAAGGCCAATTTCCTGGTCGCGCCCGGGCTCGAGGAGGACGACACCACCGCGGACCCGACCGTCCTGCGGCTCACCACGCTGCGCGCGCACGACCAGTATAACACCACCGTCTACAGCCTCGACGATCGCTATCGCGGCGTGTTCGGCAGGCGCGACATCCTGTTCCTGAACGCGCGCGACATGGCGCGGCTGGGCCATGCCGAGGGCGATGTCGTCGACGTCGCGACAGCGCTCGAATTCGAGCGGGCCGACCGCGTCGTGCAGGGGCTGACGATCGTCCGCTACGACCTGCCCGACGGCTGCTGCGCGTCCTATTATCCCGAGACGCAGCCGCTGATCGCGCTCGAGGATCATGATCCGCAGAGCTTCACCCCCTCCTACAAGTCGGTGCCGGTACGGCTGCGCGCCGCCGCGGCGTCCGATGGCGCGGAGCGGGCGGTCGCGCGCGAGGGCGTGGTCGGGCGCGCCTAGGCGCCGACGTCAGGCGAAGATCGCGCGGCCCCTGTCGGAGGCGCTGCGGAAGGTGATCGACCAGCGCGGTTCGGCCAGCTCGGCGATGCTGTGCTCCCACTCGTGCCGTGCCTCGCCGGTGATGTGATAGGCGGCGCGCGGCGCGAGCGGCTGCGTCGCCCGGTCGAAGCCGCGGTCGGCGCGGCGGCGGCGGAAGCGCATCGCGCAGGCGGCGCCCAGCGACAGGCCGAGGACATGCTCGTAAATCGGCCGGTCGCGATGCCAGCCGATCCCCGCGCCGGGATCGTAGCGGATCAGCAGCGCCTGGATCAGCAGCTCGGGATCGAGCCCGGCGAAGTCCGCCATCCGCGCGCGGATCGGCCGCAGCCAGTCGGGGATCGGCGCGGCGCGCGCGACCTGCTGGTTGTCGAAGTCGTAATGCCAGCCGAACGAACTGGTCAGCCGCTTGCCCGTCCAGCCCTGGAAGCGGAACGGGGTGAGATCGGTCGCGTCGATCGCGGCGATCAGCGCGCGCTCCTCGGCGGGCGTGACCAGATCGGGCGCGGCGGACAGCCCCGGCAGGACGGGCGTATCGAAGAGGTCGAGCATCGCCGGCCTAGATAAGGGGCACGACGACCGATTCCACCGGGGCAGCAAGTGGCTGCCCGCGTTCGGATGGGCTAGGGCCGCCGCAATGACCATCGACGCCCTCAAGTCCGCGCTCGCGGGATGCGCCTCGCCCGAGACGGCGATCGCGGCGATCCTCGCGCATCATCCCGAATGGCAGGCGCCGGTGCCGATCGAGGCGTTCGCGCAGAGCGTCGGCATCGCCGAGATCCGCGATCACGCCGCCGACGGCATCGCCAGCGGACTGCTGACCGACATCGACAAGCGCCGGGGCGTCATCCTCTGCGCGCCGGGCCTGAACGCGCCGCGGCGGCGCTTCGCGATCGCGCACGAACTCGGCCATTTCCTGCTCGTGGCGCATCGCGGCGACCGCAACTGCGCCAATCGCGACCTCGCCGAGATCCGCCGCGACACCGCGCACCGCAAGGAAGAGATGCAAGCCAACCGCTTCGCCGCGGGCCTGCTGATGCCCAAACCCTGGTTCAATGCCTTCGTCGACGGCCTCGGCAAGCCGACCGTCGCGCACCTGCCGACGATCGCCGCCGCCTATGCGGTCAGCCTCGAGGCGGCCGCGAGCCGCTATGCGGACCTCAGCCAGGCGATGTGCGCCTTCCTGTTCGTCAAGGACGGCCTGTTCCGCTACGCGCGGCCGTCACGCAGCTTCCCGCCGCTCGCCATCCCCAGCGGCGCGCCCGTCCCGGCTGCGGTGCGCGCGGCGCGGCCGACGGACCGCATCGCCTGGGCGCCGGCCGACCCCCGCGAGTGGCTCACCCTGCCCCGCGACGCGCGGCCGCCGAAGCTGACCGTCCAGGTGCTGAGCAAGGACAATGGCTTCCAGCTCGTCATGCTGTCGATCAACGCCGCCGCCGAACGCCGGGCGGACGAGGAAGAGGAAAAGAGCGCCACCGAAAGCCCCAAATTCGGTCGCCCGCGCAGCCGCTAGCCGGGACGCGGCCGTCACGGAATTGACATGACCGCCGCTTCGCGGGCAGCGAGCCGGCATGACCGATCCGACACCCGCGCGCTGGATCAGATCCCACCGCCCGCATCTGGCCGCGACCGCCGCGGCGCTCATCCTGCTGCCGCCGATCCTGTGGTTCGCGCTGGCCTATGCCGGGCTGCCGAGGCTGTGGAGCCATCACGAGCATAAGAAGGGGAAGGTCGCGGGGGTGCTCGTCTCCTACACCGCGCAGGGCATTCCAGGCGACCCGATCAACATCGCGCTGCACGGATCGCAACCCGCGATCGACTGCGCCTTCAGCGCCAGCGGCTGGAGCAAGGCCGACGCCGTCACGATCGGCTCGGGGTTGAGGATCGCGCAAAGCGTGCTGCTCGCCAGCCCCTATCCGCAGGCGCCGGTCAGCCCGCTCTACATGAACGACCGCCAGCAGGACGTCGCCTATCAGCGCGACGGGGGCCGCAGCGCCGACCGCCGCCATCACATCCGGCTGTGGCACCAGGCGGGCGATCTGTGGCTGGGTTCGGCGACCTTCGACCGCGGCGTGGGCCTCAGCCTGTTCACGCTGCAGATCACGCATCACATCGGCCCCGACATCGACCAGGAGCGCGATGCCGCGGTGCGGATCTTCACGCGAGCCGGCGCCAGGCAAGACGCCAGCCTCACCGCCGGCACGGTGCGCGGCCGGGTCCACCGCAATGGCGGCGGCGACCGCTATGCCTTCGACGGTCGCATCGCCGTGCTGACGCTGCCCCGCGTCTGCCGCACAGCGGATTGACCGGCGGACCGACGATCTCGTTCGCGCCGAACGCATCGGACGGCTATGACAGCGCGAAGACTGTCTCCGACGAGGCCCGGTGAGCGAAATGCGCGTGATCGAAGCCGACTATCCCTTTCTCTCAGGCGGCGGCGAGATGGGCGCGTTGATGCGGGGCCATGACTGGGAGATGACGCCGTTCGGCGCACCCGCGACCTGGCCGCAGTCGCTGCGCTCGATCGTCTCGGTCTGCCTCAATTCGCCGCTGCTGGGCGCCGTGCTGTGGGGCCCCGACTTCCGGATGCTCTACAACGACGTCTTCATCCCCTCGATGGCGGACCGTCATCCGCTGGCACTCGGCGAGCCGGTCGCACAGGTCTGGGGCTCGGCCTGGACGATCATCGCCGAGCCCTATCATCGCGCCATGGCGACCGGCGAGGGCTTCGCGCAAAATGGCGTCGAGGTGCCGATGGTCCGCAACGGCGTGCCGGAGATCACCTATTGGGACATCGCGGTAGCGCCGATCCGGGGCGAGGACGGCAGCGTCGTCGGATTGCTCAGCCAGGGCGTCGAGATCACCGAGCGCGTGCTCGCCGATCGCGCGCGGCGTGCGAGCGACGAACGCCTGCAGCAGGCGCTCTCGGCCGGCGGCGGCATCGGGACCTGGGATTGGGACGTGCCGGTGGATCGGGTGCGCTCGGACGCCCGCTTCGCGCGCCTGTACGGCGTCCCGGTCGAGATCGCCGCGCAAGGCGCACCGATCGAACACTTCTTCCGCTGCATCCATCCGGACGATTTGCCGCGCGTCGAGACCGCCGTCGCCACCGCGCTGCGGACCGGACGCGTGTTTTCCGAGGAATATCGATTGCTCGATGCCGACGACGGCATCCGCTGGCTGGTCGCGCAGGGCCAGTGCGAGCTCGCCGAGGATGGCACGCCGCTCCGCTTCCCCGGCGTCAGCTTCGACATCACCGAGCGCAAGCGGCTCGAAGAGGCGATCAGCGCGCTCAACGCCGAGCTCGAACAGCGCGTCGAGGATCGCACGCGCGAGCTGGTCCAGGCGCAGGAGGCGCTGCGGCAGTCGCAGAAGATGGAGGCCGTCGGCCAACTCACTGGCGGTATCGCGCACGACTTCAACAATCTTCTCCAAGGCATTTCGGGCAGCCTGCAAATTGCCCAGCGCCGGATCGCCCAGGGGCGGACGGCAGACGTCGATCGCTTCCTCGAAGGGGCGATCGCCTCGACCAACCGCGCAGCCGCCCTGACGCATCGCCTGCTCGCCTTCGCACGCCGTCAGCCGCTCGATCCGCGGTCGATCGATGCCGGCACGCTGATCCTGTCGCTCGAGGACCTGTTCCGGCGCACGATCGGCGAGACGATCGCGCTTGAGATCGATCAGTCGCCCGATCTGTGGCGCCCGCTCTGCAACGCCAATCAGCTCGAAAGCTCGCTGCTCAATCTCGTCATCAACGCGCGCGACGCGATGCCCAATGGCGGCAGGCTCATCATCCGGACCGCCAATGTTCGGATCGATGCCGACCACGCCGGTGCTACGCCGAACCTGCGCGTCGGCGACTATGTCTGCGTCAGCGTGACCGACACCGGTATCGGCATGTCGGCGGAGACGATCGACCGAGCGTTCGAACCATTCTTCACCAGCAAGCCGATCGGCCAGGGCACCGGTCTTGGCCTGTCGATGGTCTATGGCTTTGTCGGCCAGTCCGACGGCGACGTCGATATCGACAGCGCGATCGGGCGTGGCACCACGATCACGCTCCGGCTCCCGCGCGCCGTGGCAGTCACCGATGCGGCGAGCGACCAGCCGACCGCGCGAGCGGTGCCGCTTGGCGGCAACAGCGAGACCGTACTCGTGATCGAGGATGAGGACGTCGTCCGTGGGCTGATCGTCGAGATCCTCCAGGAGCTCGGCTATGCGGCGCTGGAGGCAAACGACGGGCAGCAGGGTCTTGCCATCCTCGCGTCCCCGCGCACGATCGATCTGCTCATCACCGACATCGGCCTGCCCGGGGCCACCGGCGTCGAGGTGGCGGAGACCGCGCGGCAACTCAGGCCCGGATTGAAGGTCCTGTTCATGACCGGCTATGCGGACAAGGCGGCCAGCTCGTCGGGCTTTCTCGACGACGGCATGGCGATGATCACCAAGCCGATCGACATGGATGCCCTCGCCGTCCGGATTCGCGCGATCATCGAATCACGCTAGTCGCGCCGGCCGATACCCCAAACATGGCCGGCGGTGCGCAGCCTGCGCCATGATGCAATGCGATAGGTTGACGCACCGGCCATTTGACGCTCTTCTCCCGGTCCGACAGAGACCGGCGCCGATACCCGGCACATGCTCTCGCGGAGATATATGGCAGAGACATTATCCATCCTGATCGTCGAGGACGATGAGGTCCATGCCATCAATCTCGCCGCTGCCGCCGAGGACCGGTCGTGTGTGGTGGTCGGGCCGGTCGCGACGGTCGCGGCGGCGCTGGCATCGCTGGAGACCCATGTCGATGCCGCCGTGCTCGATGCCAATCTGCTCGATCGCGACGTGACGCCGGTGGCGATCGCGCTGATCGAAAAGGGCATCCCGTTCGTCATCCACACCGGCGTCGGGCTGCCCGCCGAGCTGGCCACCGTGTTCCCGCATGTTTCGGTGATCATGAAACCGGCCGATCCGGACGACGTCATGGCCCAGCTGATCGCGCAGGTCGAGATGCTGCGCGGCGACGGCGCGGGTCGTGTGACCCTGCCGGCCAGTCTGACCGACGGCGCGGACGTTCGGCGGCACCAGATCGACAAGATCGCCATGGCGCTCGTCGCGCAGTTCGGCGACAAGGCGATCGTCCTGGCGCGGCGTCAGGCAGAGGCGGCCACCGGCGATACCGCGGCGACCTGGCTGGAAATCATCGATCATCTGACGCATCAGCCCGCCGGTTAGGCGGTACGCCGCCTTCGCCGCTACTCGGCCGTGGCGAGGATCCGCCGGACGTCGGCGGCCAGCGTGAGCGGATCATAGGGCTTGGACAGCACACCGCTCGCGCCGAGCGCTGCATAGCGTTCGGCATCGCCGTCGCGGATGCCGGCGGTCAGGAAGATCACGGGCGTCTTGCGATGGGCGGGCAGTGTGCGGATCGCCGCGAGCAGCTCGGGCCCGCCCATGTCCGGCATGCGGACGTCGAGTATGATACAGTCGATCTGCGCGCCAGACCCGGCCAATATGGCCAACGCATCGCTGCCGCGGCTGGACTTTGTAACCCGGATATCGTTGTCGAGTTCGAGAGACAATGTCGTGATGAAAAGCGTGTCTTCATCGTCGTCGACGCAAAGAATGCTTCGCTCGGCCGCCATATCGCGTCGCTGTTCCTCGCCCCGTTGCCGTCGGATGAAGGCTAACTGAACGATACTGGCCCGTCCAGCCACCGCACTCCCGGCGCCAAAGAAAGATATCGCGCGACCGCATCCCTGCTCGGCGGTGAAATATCCGGCGCGTTTAATTCAGTCTCGCCACGTATGCACCGTCGCGTCGACACAGTCCGCAATGCGCGCGACGAGCGCGGCTTATAGCATGCTCACGGGAGTTCAGCCGTGATTCGACATCGTGACATCGACTATGGGGACAATCGCTGTCGCCTACGGCTATCGCTGCGCGCTGCGGTGACGCTGTTTGATGCATGACGTCTGCACCTGCGATCCGGACACAGCCGAGACCGGGTCGCCAAGCAGGTTAGAGCGGTTTGTCGAACGGCCCGTCCCGATGTGGACCGTGCTGGTGCTGCTGTTGCTGGGATGCGCGGCGCTGATCGGCTTCGGATCCCTGGTGCGGACCGCGGCGACCTCGGGCACGGCCGGCACGATCGCCCTCGAGATCGCGACGATCCCCCGGACCCTGAAACACGTCGCGCGCGGCGACGCCTTCACACCCGCGCGGCCCACCTACGAAGGCCCCGACAAGCGGCCTGACGCCGGATTTCGCGCCAATCTTGCGCAGCCGTTCGTCGATCCCGGCTACGCTTTGATCACCGCGCTCGATCCCGCATCCGGCCGCCCGATCATACGTCTGATCCGGCTGCGCGACGGCCGCACGATCCATGACTACCGGCCCGATATCGATGCGATCAACGCGCGGTCGACGTTCAAGTCGGCGCTGGTCGACCTGCGCCGCGACAGCGGCGTCATGCAGAACTGGATGATGCATCCGCTGCTGATGCCCGACGGCGGCATCATCATCCACGACAGCTCCCCCTTGGCACGGATCGACGCCTGCGGCCGGACCGAGTGGATTGTCGACGGCATCTTCCACCATTCGGTCGAACGGGGGCCGGACGGCAGCATTTGGGCGGCCTATCGCTACCCGATATCCCCGATCCACGATGCCGGGCCATTGTTCGGCGACGACGCCGTCGCCGAGCTATCGCCCACCGGCAAGCCGCTCCGCCTGATCCGCATCGCCGACATCCTCGATCGCAATGGCCTGTCCTCGCTGTGGCGCCAGCGGCCCTATGTCGACGATCCCTTCCATCTCAACGACGTCCAGCCGGTGTCGACGAGCGGCCGCTTCTGGCAGGCCGGCGACCTCTTCCTCAGCCTGCGCAACATGTCGCTGATCCTGCTCTATCGCCCGTCGACCGGACGGGTGATCTGGCATCGCATCGGGCCATGGGCGATGCAGCACGACGTCAGCGTCGTCGACGATCACCGCATCGCGATGTTCGACAACCATTGGCGCTTCGCCGCCCCCGAAGGCGCGATCGACGGCACCAACCGCATCCCCTTCTACGATTTCGCGACCGACGCCGTCTCCTATCCCTTTGCGCGCGCGACCCAGGAACAGACTTTGATGACCCACGCGCAGGGCCGGGCAACGCCCATGGCGAACGGCGACATGTTCGTCGAGGAGACCGAACGCGGTCGCCTGATGCGCGTCGCGCCGGACGGCACCGTGCGGTGGCGCTACATCGCCGCCGATGCGCACGGCCACGGCATTGCCTTGCGCTGGAGCCGCTATCTCGATCCCTTAACCGATGGCCCCGCCATCCAAGCCGCGGTGAACGCCCGATGCAGCTGAATCTGTCCGCGAAGACGACTATCCTCGCACTCCTCCTGCTGGCGGCAGCGGCAACGCCGGCGCATGCCTATATGGGCCCCGGGCTCGGCTTCGGCGCGTTCGGGACGGCGCTCGGCGTCGTCGGCGCACTGCTGCTCGGGCTGATCTCGATCCTGTGGTATCCGCTCAAGCGGCTCTACCGCCGCATGCGCGGGATCGCGTCGCCGACGCGGGGTGTTCGACCCGCCACCATCGTCCGCCGCGAGGACGATCGCCGGTGATCGGTGCGCCCGCCCTGCTCCTCACGACGATCGGGGCGATCGAACTGCTCGCGGCGACCAGGCTGATGCCGGCGTTCGGCACGCTCGCCCTGCTCGGCCGCCAGTCGACCCGGCTGCTCGTCCGCACGGGCGTCTCGGAATGGGCGAAGGAGCGCGCGATGCGCCTGCTGGCGCGGCGGCTGCTGGCGCATTCGCTGCGCACGATGGGGCTGCTCATGGTCGTCGCCTCGCCGATCCTGGTCCTGCTGATCATCGACGCGCGCTGGCCGATCGGCGCACGCGCCGCGCTGACCGACTGGCCGATGCGGATCGTCCTGCTGGTGGTGACCAGCATCTATGCGCTGCTGCGCCGCAAACAGCGGGGGCCGCACCCCGCACGCCCGACCGGCGATCGGCGGGGCGAGCGGCTGCTCCAGCGCGTCGCGCTCGGCAGCGCGGCGGTGCGCGAGATCGCCTTCGACATCGAGCGCCAGCGCTTCGGCCGTGCCGCCGCCGACATCGCGGCACGGCAGCCGATCTTCATCGCCGGCCTCGCCCGCGCCGGCACGACGATCCTGATGCGCGCGCTGCACGATGGCGGCGACTGCGCCTCGCTCTCCTATCGCGACCTGCCCTTCCCGCTCGCGCCCAACAGCTGGGCGCAGGTCGCCGGGCGCGCGCGGCGGCATGTCGATACGGTCGAGCGCGGGCATGGTGACGGGCTGGCGCATGACCTCGACACGCCCGAGGCTATCGAGGAGCTGTTCTGGAAGCATCACGAGGGCCCGCGCTACTGCACCGCCGAAGGGCTGCGCCCGATCGCGCCGACCGCCGAGACGACCGCATTGTTCGGGGCCTATGTCCGGCTGGTGCTGCATCGCTACGCCCGGCCGCGCTACATTTCGAAGAACAACAACAATATCCTGCGACTACCGGCGCTGGTCGCGGCCTTTCCCGACGCGATCCTGGTCCACCCGTTCCGCGATCCGCTCCAGCAGGCCGCATCGCTGCGCGCGCAGCACCGCCGCGCCTGCGCGCTCGCCGCCGACGATCCGTTCCGCGGCCGGTTCATGTCGTGGATGGGCCACCACGAGTTCGGTGCCGATCGCCGCCCGTTCCGGCTGACCGGCAGCGCGCCGGCACGCCACGACCCCGACGGCATCGATCACTGGCTCGCCGCATGGATCGAGACCTATGCCTTCCTGCTCGACCGCCCCGCATCGGTCGGCCGCAATCAGGTCTTCGTCGATTATGATGCGCTGTGCCGCAGCCCCGCCGCGGCAGCCCCCGCGATCGGCCGCGCCCTCGCCATGCGCACCACGCCGGACCTTGCGAGGCTGCGCATACCCGCACCGCATGCCGCACCCGCCGCCGATCGCGACCTGCTGGGCCTCGCGCAGGCGCTCCACCAACGGCTGCGCCAACGCTGCGTGCTGGGCAGCGGAGGAGAAACGAACGCCGGCCCGCCGATCCGCGCTGTCCACTCAGCGACCGACGCTGCGCGGATCCGGCTCCAGGCCTGACGCCTATTGCCGCCTAATCGTACGACCGGTCAGGCCATGACCGGCATATGGTCCAGCAGCTTGTCGAGCTGGACCGGGAAGTCGCGGACGCGGACGCCGCAGGCGTTGTAGACCGCGTTGGCCACCGCGGCGCCGACGCCGCAGATCCCGACCTCGCCGATTCCGCGCGCCTTCATCGGCGACGATTTGTCGTCAAGGCTCTCGACGAACAGCACCTCGAGCGCCGGGATGTCGGCATGGACCGGCACCTGATATTCGGCGAGATCGTGGTTGGCGAAATAGCCGAAGCGCTCGTCGACGACGAGTTCCTCCATCAGCGCCGCGCCGATCCCCATCGTCATCCCGCCGAGGCACTGGCTGCGCGCCGTGATCGGGTTGAGGATGCGCCCGGCCGAATAGGCGCTGGTCATCCGCCGCACGCGGATCTCGGCGGTCACGCGGTCGACGCCGATCTCGCAGAAATGCGCGGCGAAGCTCGCCTGCGCGAATTGTTTGGTGAGATCGCCGTAGCTCATCGTGTCTTCGGCGGTGAGCGGCCCGGCGGCGGCGACATGGCGCAGCGCGACCGACTTGCCCCCGGCGCTGACATGGCCATCGGCGAACAGCGTGTCACCGGACAGGCCGGCGCGCTCGGCGATCGCGGCGCGCAGCATCATGCACGCCGCATAGGTGCCCGCGGTCGAGCTGTTCGCACCCCACGAGCCACCCGAGCCCGCCGCCTTGGGCAGCAGGCTGTCGCCCAGCCGGATCGTCACCTTGTCGAGCGGGAGCCCGAGCATCTCGGCGGCGGTCTGCGCGTTGATCGTATAGCTGCCCGTGCCGATGTCGGTCATCGCGGTCTCGACCAGCACGGTGCCGTCGCGGCGGAGCGTGACGCGCGTGCCCGACGGCATCACGATGTTGTTGCGGATCCCCGCCGACATGCCGTAGCCGACCAGCCAGCGCCCGTCGCGCAGCGTGGCGGGGGTCGGATGGCGTCGCGACCAGCCGAAGGCTTCGGCGCCCTGGCGGAGGCACTCGACCATCTTGCGATCCGAAAAGGGCCGGCTCGGGCCGACGGTCGGGTCGTATTGCACATCGTTGACGATGCGCAGCTCGACCGGATCCATCCCGAGTTCGACCGCCAGCTCGTCCATCGCGCATTCGAGCGCGAGCAGCCCCGCCGCCTCGCCCGGTGCGCGCATCGAGCCGCCCTTGGGCAGATCGAGCGGGGTGAAGCGGGTCTCGATCAGGCGGTTGGCGCCGGCGTACATCAGCCGGCTCTGGTCCGAGGCGAGTTCGCCGCGTTCGCCCTCCTGGTCGCCCGTCCAGGTCAGATGACCGACCGCGGTGAGCCGGCCGTCGCGCCCCGCCGCCAGCCGCAGCTGCTGGATCGTCGGCGGGCGGTGGGTGGTGTGATTGTAGGTCTGCGGTCGCGTGATCGCGCATTTAACCGGGCGGCCGAGCTGGCGCGCCGCCGCCGCCGACAGGATCGAATCGCCATAGATTTCGAGCTTCGATCCGAACCCGCCGCCGACATAGGCCGAGATCGACCGCACCTTCTCGCGCGGAATGCCGAGCGTGTCGGCCGTCCCTTGGGTCGACCAGTGGATCACCTGATGCGCGGTATAGAGCGTCAGCTGGTCGCCCGACCAGATCGCCAGCGTCGCATGGGGCTCCATCATCGACTGCGCGTGATTGGGGGTGGAATAGGTCGTATCGACCTTGATCGGGGCGGTCGCGAACGCGGTCGCGAAATCGCCGACATGCGCGTCCTTGCCCTTGGGGTCAGGTTGCGCCGAGGCCTTGCCCGCGGCGAGCGAGAAACGCCCCTTGCCGTTGCTGTAGCCGACGCGGGCCATCGCCGCCGCCGCGGTCGCCTGCTCGAAGGTCTCGGCGACGACGAACGCCACCGCCTGCCCGAACTGCTTGATCTCGGCGCCCTGGAGCTGGGGCGCAGCGTGCGCGCCCTTGGGATCCTTGTCGGTCGGGCCGGGCTTGGGAAAGTCCGCCTTGCCATACATTTTGGGCGCGTTCTTGTGGGTCAGTACGAGCAGCACGCCGGGCGCGCGCTCGGCATCGACGGTGTCGATCGTGTCGATGCGGCCCTTGCCGATCCCGGCGGTCACCATCACGCCATAGGCGGCATTGGGCGCGGGATCGTGATATTCATAGGCATAGGGCGCCAGGCCGCTGACCTTGAGCGGGCCGTCGACGCGGACCTGCGGCTTGCCGATGACGGTACCGCGATCGATCGGATTGGCGCCCGCGGGCTGATCGAACTTCACGCCGCGGCTCCCGTCTCGAAATGGTCGGCGAGCAGGCGCCGCACCAAGGTCAGCTTGTAGCGGTTGTCGGCGGTCGGCGCCGCCTCGGCGAGGACATGGTCCGCGACCGCACCGGCGCTGCCCATCGGCTCCGCCGCCTCGACCCGCCACGGCTTGGGCGCAATGCCGCCGAAGGCGAAGCGCCGCCCCCCCGGTCCGTCGACCGCGGCGAGCGAAACCAGCGCGAAGGCGTAGGATGCGCGGTCGCGCACCTTGGCGTAGCTATGCACCCCGCCAAGCGGCCTGGGCAGCGTCACCGCGGTGATGAACTCGCCCGGGCGGAGCACCGTCTCGATCCACGGCGTCTTGCCGGGCAGCGTATGGAAATCGGTGATCGGTATGGCGCGCGTGGCGCCGTCGGGCATCACCGTCTCGACCTTGGCGTCGAGCAGCCGCATCGCCACCGCCATGTCGGAGGGGTGCTGCGCGATGCACTGGTCGGATACGCCGACTACTGCCAACCCCCGGCTATAGCCGCCGCGCGCGGCACAGCCCGACCCCGGCTTGCGCTTGTTGCAGGGTTTGCTGGTGTCGTAGAAATAGACGCAGCGCGTGCGCTGGAGAAGATTGCCCGCGGTCGTCGCCTTGTTCCGCAACTGGCCGCTGGCACCGGCGAGCAGCGCGCGCGTCAGCACCGCATAGTCCGTGCGGACCCGATGATCGGCGGCCAGATCGGTATTGCGCACCAGCGCGCCGATGCGCAGCCCGCCATCCGGGGTCGGCACGATCCGATCCAGCCCGGCGACGCGGTTGACGTCGACCAGATGCGTCGGCGTCTCGATCTCGAGCTTGGCGAGATCGAGCAGATTGGTGCCCCCCGCGATGAATTTGGCGCCGGGCTGCGCGGCCACGGCCTGCGCCGCGGCCTGCGCGGTCGTGACGCGCTCGTAGGTGAACGCCCTCATGCGCCGTGGCTTTCGTGAACGTCGCGAATGGCCGCGACGATATTGGGATAGGCGGCGCAGCGGCAGATATTGCCGCTCATCCGCTCGCGCACCTCTGCGTCGGAGAAGGCGACGGCCGCAAGATCGGGCGTGACGTGGCTGGGAATGCCCGCGGCGATCTCGCCGAGCATCGCCACCGACGAGCAGATCTGCCCGGGCGTGCAATAGCCGCACTGATAGCCGTCATGCGCGACAAAGGCGGCCTGCATCGGGTGAAGATGGTCGGGCGCGCCGAGTCCTTCGATCGTCGTGATCGTATCGCCGTCGTGCATCACCGCCAGCGTCAGGCAGGAATTGATCCGCCGCCCGTCGACGATCATCGTGCAGGCGCCGCACTGGCCGTGGTCGCAGCCCTTCTTCGAGCCGGTCAACCGCAGATGCTCGCGCGCCGCGTCCAGCAGCGTCGTGCGCGGATCGAGCGTCAGCGTCTCGCGCTTGCCGTTGATCGTGAACGATACTGTTGCCTTTTCCGGCGGTTGACCTGGCTCGGCCGATGGCGATGTCGGGGCAAGCGCCAGCGAGGGTGTCGCGACGAGCGAGGCAGCGGCCGCCCCCGTCCCGATCAGCTCGCGGCGAGAGAGGCCGTCTCGGGTGGGTTCGTCAGTCATGGATCGATACTCGCCGTTCACGCGCTAAAGCTCTGCAACGCCATCGAAGGTTCCGCAGCCGCGGTGCTCGGGGTGCGGTATCCGCGCGCACTGTTGCACGCAAGCCCAGGCGCGGGCGGCTGTGCCCGCGGCCGAACGCGCCCGGCCCAAGCGCGCCGCGGATTGTCATCCGGCATGGCGGCCCCGGGGCCGGACCCCGGGGGTGACGATCATCGGCCACGCACGGCGCGGCCCTATCCCGGCCTTACCGCGTCGCGTTGTAGGCCAGCTGCTCGGGCGTCAGCTGGAAGCCGACGAGCAAATCGAAGCTCGCCTTGGCGAGCGCCGCGCGCACCGACGGGTCGGCCATCGGATCGACCGAGGCGTCGGCGTCGTTGGCGGTGCGCTTGCGGATCAGGCGGGCGCGGATATTGTCGGGCAGCGTCGCATCGGCGCGGCTGACGGTGCCGGTGGCCTGACCGGTCGCGGACGCGGTGAGCTTGCCGTCGTCGAAGTGGAGCGAGACCCGGCTGATCGACTTGGACGACACCGCGGTGCCGCCATGGAGCACGACCCCGAAATAGGGCAGCACGAGGTCGCGCGCGCCGTGCGCATTGCTGCGCCGCGCATCGACGCGGAAGCTGACCACGCTGGTCAGCCGCGGCTGCGCCGGATCGCTCTCGTCGCACGAGGCCTTCACGTCGGTGATGTCGGCGGCGACGTCGATCGCGCGCGCGTCGCGGCTGGCGGGCGGGTCGAACAGCGTGATGTCGCCGGCATAAGCGGGGACGCCGACCGCGGGGCAGCTGGTGCGCTGGACCTCCTGGCCGATCGTGCCGCCGACCGCGGTGATCTCATTCTCCTTGTGGCAGCCGGCAAGCAGCCCTGCGAGAACGGGCGGGGCGAGCAGCAGGGCAAGCGGCAGACGCTTCGAAATCGACAAGGGGCGTGTCCTAAGAAACAGGGCGGGATACGCGCGCGATCATAGGAAGCGCCTTCCGCGCAGGCAAGCAATCGCGTAAGGCTGTGTGACATGGTCCAGGCTCCCGTCGCTTTGCCGCCTGTGGTCGGCGCGCTCCCCCCGCTCGATCTCGTGATCGCGGCGCCGCGGGGCTTCTGTGCCGGCGTCGACCGCGCGATCCGCATCGTCGAGCTGGCGATCGAGAAATATGGCGCGCCGGTCTATGTTCGCCACGAGATCGTCCACAACCGCTATGTCGTCGATGCGCTCAAGGCGCAGGGCGCGGTGTTCGTCGAGGAGCTCGACGAGGTGCCCGACGACGCGCCGGTGGTGTTCTCGGCGCATGGCGTGCCCAAGGCGGTGCCGTTCAAGGCGTCCGAGCGCGGGCTCGCCTGGCTGGATGCGACCTGCCCGCTGGTCTCGAAGGTCCATCGCCAGGCCGAACGCCTCGCCGAGCAGGGCCGGCACATCTTGTTCATCGGGCATGAGGGGCACCCCGAGGTGGTCGGCACGCTCGGCCAGCTGCCCGAGGGCGCGATGACGCTGATCGAGACGCTCGACGATGTCGCCGCGCTGGCGCCCGCCGATCCCGACAATCTCGCCTTCCTGACCCAGACGACGCTGTCGGTCGACGACACCGCCGCGATCGTCGCCGCGCTGCAGGCGCGATTCCCGTCGATCGCCATGCCGCGCGGCGAAGACATCTGCTACGCGACCTCGAACCGCCAGGCCGCGGTCAAGGTGATCGCGCAGGAATGCGACGCGATCCTGGTGATCGGCGCGCCCAATTCGTCCAATTCGGTGCGGCTGGTCGAAGTGTCCGAGCGCGAGGGCACGCGCGCGATGCTGGTCCAGCGCGGCGCCTGCATCGATTTCGCCTGGCTCGAGGGCGTCCGCACGCTCGGCATCACCGCAGGCGCCTCGGCCCCCGAGGTGCTCGTCCGCGAGGTCGTCGACCGGCTGGCGACGCGCTTCACGATCAGCGAGCGCGAAACCAGCGCGATGATCGAGCGGATGACGTTCAAGCTCCCACGCGGCCTCGCCGCCTGAGCCCAAGACGATGGCGGTCTACACCCATGTTCCCGCCGAAGAGATGGCGGCGCTGCTCGTGCGCTACGGCGTCGGCGGCCTGCGGTCGGCCAAGGGCATCGCCGAGGGGGTCGAGAACAGCAATTATCTGGTCGAGGCCGAGCATGGCCAGCGCTTCATCCTGACGCTCTACGAGAAGCGGGTCGATGCCGGCGACCTGCCCTTCTTCCTCGGCCTGCTCGACCATCTCGCCGATCGCGGCCTGCCGGTGCCGCGTGCGCTCAAGGATCGCGACGGGGTGCAGGTGCAGCAGGTCTGCGGCCGCCCCGCCTGCCTGATCGAATTCCTGCCCGGCGTCTCGCTGTCGCATCCGACGCCGCGCCAGGCGCAGGCGACCGGCGCGATGCTCGGCCGGATGCACGCCGCGCTTGCCGACTTCGCGCCCGAGCGGCCCAATGTGCTGGGGCTGCCGGGCTGGCATGCGCTCGCCGCGCGCTGCGGCGACGCGCTCGACGGGATCGCGCCGGGGCTGGCCGCGCGGATCGCCGACGAGCTCGCCTGGCTCGACGCGCATTGGCCGACCGATCTGCCGCATGCGGTGATCCACGCCGATCTCTTCCCCGACAATGTGCTGATGCTCGGCGACAAGGTGGCGGGCATCATCGACTTCTATTTCGCCTGCCGCGAGGTGCGCGCCTGGGATCTGGCGGTGACGCACAGCGCTTGGGCCTTCTCGACCGACGGCGCGACTTTCGATGCCGCGGTCGGCGCGGCGCTGATCGCGGGCTATGCCGGCAGCTTCGCGCTCAGCGATGCCGAGCGCGCCGCGCTGCCGGCATTGGCACGCGGCGCCGCGCTGCGCTTCACGCTGACCCGCGCCTGGGACTGGCTCAACACGCCGGCCGACGCGCTGGTCACGCGCAAGGACCCGCTCGCCTTCCTGCGCCGGCTCGATCTGTATGCGGCCAAGGGTTTGGAGATGTTTGCGTAATGACCGAAGAAATGCCGCTGGTCGCGATTTTCACCGACGGCGCGTGCAAGGGCAATCCGGGGCCGGGCGGCTGGGGCGCGCTGCTGCGGATGGGCGGCACCGAGAAGGAATTGTCGGGCGGCGAGGCGCACACCACCAACAATCGCATGGAGCTGCTCGCCGCGATCCGCGGGCTCGAGGCGCTCAAGAAGCCGTGCCGCGTCACGCTGACCACCGACAGCCGCTATGTGATGGACGGGCTCACCAAGTGGATCAAGGGCTGGCAGAAGAACGGCTGGAAGACCGCCGACAAGAAGCCGGTCAAGAATGCCGATCTCTGGCAGGAGCTGCTCGACGCCTCGGCGCCGCACCGGATCGACTGGAAATGGGTCAAGGGCCATGCCGGCCACGACGAGAATGAGCGAGTCGACCAGCTCGCCTGCGCCGCGGCGATGAAGGCGCGGGTCGGCGGGTAGGACGGTCGACATAGCGATCTCTTCGTCGTCCCGGCGAAAGCCGGGATCCATAGACGGCGATACCGCGATATCCGGTTCCGTCACCGTCCGGCGTCGCGCAGACCGCGAAGGTCGAACCCAGTCCGCGAACGGACCGCGTCTATGGGGCCCGGCCTGCGCCAGGACGACGGTCGACGACGTCCGCCGACGATTGCGCTCTCAGGGAAGCGGTCGCGTCCGAAACCCGGACTCCCCCCTGCGTAGCAGCACAAAGGGGGGCCAGCGTTCGGCGCTATTCGGGCGAACCGCGCTCGGTGAAGACATAGTGGATGCGGACCCAGGCGCCGATCTGCGGCTTGCCGTCGATCCGCGGCGGCCGCACCAGGAACTGCCACGCCGCCTGGCGCACCGCGCGCGCAAAGCCTGACCCGGGCGATTCGCCGAGCTCCTGGCAATCCTCGACATGATAATGGTCGGCGGTCTTGCACGCGATGTCGCCCCAGCCCGAGCCGGTGTTGGTCTTGGGCATGTAGAAGGCCATCTGCGCCTCGGTCGGGCGGACATACCATTCGGCGTTGTAGAGCTGCACGCCGCCTGGCCCATCACCAGGACCATAGGTCTTGCCGCTGTCGCGGCCGGTGCCCGAACCCGAGCCGCCCTCGGCGGGCTTGTCGCTGGCGGGGGTGTTCGAGTGCAGCTTGGCGATGTCCGAGGAGGCGAATTCCTGCTTGGTGAGCGGAATCACATTCCACGGCACCGGTGGCGCGGGGGTCGGCGGCGGCGCCTTGGCGACGGGCGCGCGCTGGCGCGGCGCGCCGCCGCTGGTGACGCGTTTGGTCTTGACCGGCGGTTTGGTCGGCGACGGCGCGCGCTTGGGCGCGGGCGTCAGCGTGAAGGTGGTCGACTTGACCTCTTCCTTGGGCGCGATCGCGGGCAGCACGCCGAGCTGCAGCAGCATCAGGATCAGGATCATCAGCCCGATGATGCCGATCGCCATCAACGCCGCGAGCACCCGCGTGCCCACCGACGCGCGATAGCGGTAGGACGAATCCGGATAAGGGGCGGCGAGCATCGCCCACGCCCCTATAGCGCGCGCCTAATCGCTGCAATCGCGGCAGCGCGGCATAAGCGCGCCATGTCGAAATCTTAATTTTGGGAGGGACCTGTCCAATCCCGTCATCCCGACGAGGGTCAGGATCCAGACGCGCGCGGTCGACGCCGCAACCGCCCCGGCGCATAGCGCGCCGCATCGATCTTCGCGATCGACGCATCGGGCGTCGCGCCGGTCATCAGCGCCGCCCCCAGACGCGCGGCGGCCGGCGCGGTCTGGATGCCGAAGCCGCCCTGCCCTGCGAACCAGAAGAAGCCGGGCACCGCCGCATCGAAGCCATAGACCGGCAGGCGATCGGGCGCGAAGCTGCGCAGCCCCGCCCAGGCGCGTTCGACCCGCTCGACGCGCCAGTCGACCACCGCGCCGATCCGGTCGATCGCGGTGGCGACGTCGATCTCCTCGGGCGCGACATCGCCTGCGGCGGCCGGCGTCTCGTCGTGCGGGCTGAGCCACAGCCGCCCGCCCGCCTCGGGCTTGAAGTAGAAACGGCCGGCGGCGTCGAGCACCAGCGGTACGCTATCGGGCACGGCGGGCGCGATCCGCAGCTGCGCGACGGTGCGG
>NZ_CALMAW010000109.1 GCF_937859915.1 uncultured Sphingomonas sp.
CGAGCGCCTCGCCCTCAATGTCCTCGGCGATGATCAGCAGCGGACGGCCCGACTGAACGACGGCTTCCAGGATCGGAAGGATCGCCTGCAGGTTCGACAGCTTCTTCTCATGGATGAGGATGTACGGGTCGTTGAGTTCGACCAGCATCTTCTCGGGGTTGGTGATGAAGTAGGGCGACAGGTAGCCGCGATCGAACTGCATGCCTTCGACGACATCGAGCTCGAACTCGAGACCCTTGGCCTCCTCGACGGTGATCACGCCTTCCTTGCCGACGCGCTCCATGGCTTCGGCGATCTTGCGGCCGACGACTTCATCACCGTTGGCGGAGATGATGCCGACCTGGGCGACTTCGTTGGTGCCGGCGACGGGCTTGGAACGGCCCTTGAGGTCCTCGACGACCTTGATGACGGCGAGATCGATGCCGCGCTTCAGATCCATCGGGTTCATGCCGGCGGCGACCGATTTCATGCCCTCGCGGACGATCGCCTGGGCGAGAACGGTCGCGGTCGTGGTGCCGTCGCCGGCGATGTCGTTGGTCTTCGAGGCCACTTCGCGCACCATCTGCGCGCCCATGTTCTCGAACTTGTCCTTGAGCTCGATCTCCTTGGCGACGGTGACGCCGTCCTTGGTGATCCGCGGCGCGCCGAACGACTTGTCGATGACGACGTTGCGGCCCTTGGGGCCAAGTGTGACCTTCACCGCATCGGCGAGGATGTCGACGCCGCGCAGAATGCGCTCACGGGCGTCGCGCGAAAACTTAACGTCTTTCGCAGCCATTTGATATTCCTTCGTTGTCTATGCGGAAATTAGCGAACTTCGCGCATATGGGATTTTTGACAGAACGCCGTCGGCTGGATCAGCCGATGATGCCCAGGATGTCCGATTCCTTCATGATCAGCAGGTCCTGACCATCGACCTTGACCTCGGTGCCCGACCATTTGCCGAACAGGATGCGGTCGCCGGCCTTGACGTCGAGCGGGGTGATCTTGCCGTCTTCGGCCTTGGCGCCCGAGCCGGCCGCGACGACCTCGCCCTCCTGGGGCTTTTCCTTGGCGGTGTCGGGGATGATGATGCCGCCCGAGGTCTTTTCCTCGGCTTCGACGCGCTTCACGAGCACGCGATCGTGCAGGGGACGGAAATTCATGTGAGGCTTACCCTTTCCTCATGGATGGCCGGTTGGCGCCTTTCCCGACGGGGAGACTTGCACCGGCTTCGATGGCGTTGTTAGCACTCATCGACGACGAGTGCTAGCGGCGGGAATATGGCGCTGTGCGCGGCGTCGTCAAGCAGCCGGGCCGATAAATTTGCAACCGCTCCGGTGCGAAGCGTGTCCCCGGTCGGACGGCCCGATTGCCAGCGACGCACGCTTCCTCTAGCCCACAGATCACGACGAAAAGGTGACATCGATGCGCTTCCTGCGGGCTCTGTGGCGATTCCTCAAGGCCGTGAAGGATGTGCTGGCGCTGATCGCGCTGCTGCTCTTCTTCGGGCTGATCTTCGCGGCGCTGTCGAGCGGCGGCAAGACCTCGATCCCCTCGGGCGGCGGCGCGCTGGTGCTGCAACTCAAGGGCAGCCTGTCCGAGCAGCCGTCCGATGCGCGACCGCTCGATTTCGTCTCCGGCGCCGGTGGCCCGCAGCTCGACCAGTTCCGCCTCCGCGACGTTGTCCGCGCACTCAACGCGGCGGCGACCGACGATCGCGTCAAGGCGGTGGTGCTCGATCTCGACGGCTTCACCGGCGGCGGCCAAGCAGCGATCTCCGCGGTCGGCCATGCGCTCGACGGCGTCCGCGCGCACAAGCCCGTGCTCGCCTTCGCGCTCGGCTATGACGATGCGAGCTATCTGCTCGCCGCGCACGCCAGCGAGGTCTGGCTCGATCCGATCGGCGCGGTGCTGACCGCGGGCCCGGGCGGGTCGCAGCTCTATTACAAGGGCCTGCTCGACAAGCTTGGGGTCACCGCGCACGTCTACCGCGTCGGCAAGTTCAAGTCGGCGGTCGAGCCGTTCATCCGCACCGAGGCCTCGCCCGAGGCCAAGGCGGAGAGCCAGGCGCTGATCACCGCATTGTGGGGTCGTTGGCAGGCCGAGGTCACGGCCGCCCGGCCCAAGGCGCATTTCGCCGCCTATCTTGCCGGCCTCACCAGCGGCACCATCCCCAACACGACGCTCGCCGCCAATGCGCAGGCGATGGGGCTGATCGACACGCTCGGCGACCGCATCGCCTTCGGCCAGCGCGTCGCCAAGATCGCCGGGACGCCCGACAAGGCCGCCCCCGGCGACTATAAGACGATCGCGCTTTCCGACTGGGAGCAGGCCAATCCCGTGTCGACCAGCGGCGACGCGATCGGCGTTCTGACCGTCGCGGGCGACATCGTCGACGGCAAGGCGGGTTCGGGTACCGCCGGCGGCGACAGCATCGCCGAGGCGCTCGGCAAGGCGGTCGCCAAGGGCAATCTCAAGGCGCTGGTGGTGCGCGTCGATTCGCCCGGCGGATCGGTGACCGGATCAGACCGGATCCGCTCCGCGATCCTCGCCGCCAAGGCCAAGGGGTTGCCGGTGGTGATCTCGATGGGGTCGGTCGCGGCGAGCGGCGGCTATTGGGTGTCGACCGCAGGCGACACGATCTTCGCCGATCCGGCGACGATCACCGGCTCGATCGGCGTGTTCGGAATCATCCCGACCTTCGAGGGATCGCTGGGCAAGATCGGCCTGTCGGCGGACGGCGTCCAGGCGACGCCGCTGTCGGGCGAGCCCGATGCGCTGCGCGGCACGACGCCCGCGATCGACGCGCTGATCCAGGCCGGGATCAATCAGGTCTATGCGCGCTTTACCGGTCTGGTCGCCGCGGCGCGTCATCTGCCGATCCAGCGAGTCGACGAGATCGGCCAGGGCCGCGTCTGGGACGGTGCCGCCGCCAAGCAGATCGGCTTGGTCGATCGCTTCGGCTCGCTCGAGGATGCCGTCGCCGAGGCGGCGCGGCGCGCGCATCTCGATCCAGCCAAGGTCCACCCGGTCTATATCGAGCGCGAGAAGTCGGCGGTGGTGCGTTTCCTGCAGATGCTGGCGGGCAATTCGGACAGCAGCGCGGATGCGACCGTCGCCGACCCGTTCGTCTCGCTCAGCCGCCGCCCCGACATGATCCTCGCGCGCGCCGTCGGCGATGCGCGACGGGTGATGACCGGGCCCGCGGTGCAGGTCCGTTGCCTCGCCTGCGGCGGCGCCGAGCCCCCTGCCCCCGGCGATGTCGCGGCGGCGCGGCGGATGATGGCGCAGGCGGGGTTGTGAGCCCGCAGGCGTTCGTCGTTGCACCGTCGAGGCGGAAGCGCATAGTCCGAGGCTCGTCACCCCGGGCTTGACCCGGGGTCCCGCCCCCTCTTCGGCGGACGGGGAAGAAGCGGGATCCCGGATCGAGGCAGGGATGACGGAAGGTCGTAGAGCTCCGGACGAACGCTGTGGGTAACTCTCTCATGACCGCCGACGCTCCCCCCCTGCAGATCCGCCCGGTCGCGCGCGACGACGCCGCGGCGATCGCGGCGATCTACGCGCATTATGTCGATCACAGCGTCGTCACCTTCGAGGAGGCGGCGCCCGACGCCGCCGAGATGGCGCGCCGGATCGCGGCGACGGTCGCCGGCTATCCCTGGCTGGTCGCCGAGCAGGACGGCGCGCTGGTCGGCTATGCCTATGGCCGCGCCTATCATACGCGCTCGGCCTATCGCTGGACCTGCGAGACCGGCATCTATCTCGCGCACGATCGCCGCGCCAAGGGTGTCGGACGGCTGCTCTATACCGCGCTGCTCGATGCGCTTGGCGACCGCGGCTTCGTCACCGCGATCGCCGCGATCACTGTTCCCAATGACGAGAGCACGCGCTTCCACGAGGCGCTGGGCTTCGTCGCGGTCGGGCGCTTCGCCGGCGTCGGCTTCAAGCAGGGTGCGTGGCAGGATGTCGGCTATTGGCAGCGCGACTTCGGTGAGCGCCCGGCAGCGCCTCAGTCGCGATAGGCCGGCAGTGCGAGGCCCCGCGCGATCGCCGCCGCCCGCAAGGCAAAGCCGGCCAGCGCGGCGATGATCGCGGGCCAGGGCGCGGGCAGTCCGGCAAGGGTCAGCGCGACGAACAGCCCCGCCGCCAGCGCCGCCGCGGTGACATAGAGTTCGGGGCGCAGGATGATCGACGGCACGCCGGCCACCACGTCGCGAATGATCCCGCCGAGGCAGGCCGAAACCACCCCCATCACCGCGGCCGGCAGCGGCGGGATGCCGTAGTTGAGTGCCTTGCCCGCGCCATAGACGGCATAGGCCGCAAGCCCGACCGCGTCGCACCAGTCGAGCGCGCGCTCGGGCCACCAGATCCGCGGGGTGAGCCAGACCAACCCGGCGATGCCGAGGCAGACCGCGATCGGGGCGGCGTCGTGCAGCCAGAACACGGGCGCGCCGATCAGCAGATCGCGGGTCGTACCGCCGCCGGTGCCGGTCACCATCGCGAAGAAGCAGAAGGTCACGATCGTCTGCCGCGCCCGCGCCGCCGCCAATGCGCCCGATGCCGCGAACACCGCGAGGCCGGCGAGATCAAGCCAGGGCAGCAGCGGCTGGATCGGCGGGATGAAGTGCGGGTGCATCTGCGCGGGGTAATCAAAGGTTGGGTGCCGTACCATCCCCTCTCGTCATCCCGGCGGACGCCGGGACCCATACACGCAGCTTGGCAGGCCGGATGCGCCGCCGATAGTCGACGCTTCGCTTGCGCTCCACGCGCCGCGTCCATGGATCCCGGATCAAGTCCGGGATGACGGTTGGAAGAGCGTCACGCTTCCTCCAACCGTCACCGATCAGATGTGGATCGGCTTGCCCGTCACCGCCATCGCGGCTTCCTTCATCGCTTCCGAGTGGGTCGGATGCGCGTGGCAGGTGTAGGCGATGTCTTCGCTGGTCGCGCCGAACTCCATCGCCTGCGCAGCCTGGGCGATCATCGTGCCGGCGAGGCTGGCGATCACCCAGACGCCGATCACCCTGTCGGTCTTGGCATCGGCGATGATCTTCACGAAGCCCTCGGGCTCGTGATTGGTCTTGGCGCGCGAATTGGCCATCATCGGGAATTTGCCGACCTTGATCTCGCCGCGTTCCTTGGCGAGCTCCTCGGTGAGGCCGACGCCGGCGATCTCGGGCATGGTGTAGACCACACTCGGAATGACGTCGTGGTTCACGATACCGGTGAGCCCCGCGATGTTCTCCGCGACCGCGATGCCCTCGTCCTCGGCCTTGTGCGCGAGCATCGGGCCGGGGACGACGTCGCCGATCGCCCAGATGCCCGGCACCGCCGTGGCGAAGTCATGGTCGATCTCGACCTGGCCCTTGGCATTGGCGGTAAGCCCGGCCTTGTCGAGCGCAAGCCCGTCGGTGTTGGGGCGGCGACCGATCGCGACCAGCACCGCATCCGCCTCGATCGTCTCGGGCGACCCGCCGGCGGCGGCCTCGACGGCGATCTTGGCAGCGTCGCCGGCAACCGTGACGCCGGTCACCTTGGTGCCGAGCTTGAACTCGATACCCTGCTTCTTGAACAGCTTGTTGGCTTCCTTGCGGACCTCGCCGTCCATGCCGGGCAGGATCTGGTCGAGATATTCGACCACGGTCACCTTGGCGCCGAGACGCTTCCACACCGAGCCGAGCTCGAGCCCGATCACGCCGCCGCCGATCACGACGAGGTGCTGCGGCACCTTGGGCAGCTCCAGCGCGCCGGTCGAGTCGACGACGACCTTCTGGTCGATCTCGACGCCGAGCAGCGGGGTTACCGACGAGCCGGTGGCGATGACGATGTTCTTGGCGCGGACCGAGCGATCGCCGATCTGGACGGTGTCGGCCGCGGTGAAGGCGGCACGGCCCTTGATCCACTCGACCTTGTTCTTCTTGAACAGATAGTCGATGCCGCCGGTGAGGCCGGTGACCGCATCGCGGCGCTGCGCGTGCATCTGCTCAAGATCGAGCTCGACCTGGACCTTGATACCGAGCTTGGCGAGCTTGCCGTTGGCCGCCTCGTCATACAGTTCCGAGGCGTGGAGCAGCGCCTTGGACGGGATGCAGCCGACGTTGAGGCAGGTACCGCCCAACGTCGCGCGGCTCTCGACGCAGCCGGTCTTAAGCCCGAGCTGCGCCGCGCGGATCGCCGCGACATAGCCGCCCGGACCCGAGCCGATTACCAGAACGTCGAAATCATAATCCGCCATGACCGAACTCTCTGCCGTGCGAGAAGGGAATGGCGGCGACATAGAGCTTGCGTCCGTCAACGCAACCTTTGGTCGACAGATTGCGTCCTCCCGGCGATCGAGCCCGGACCGATCAGGGGCAGTGCTGGTTCGCCGCGGTGTTGATGTAGGTCTGCGCCACGGCCGGAGTGAGCCGACTGGCCGCAACAGCGGCCAGCGCCGCTGCCTGAACCAGGGTCTGCCCGTGCACCGCCTGAAGCTGCTGCACGGCGTTCAGTCGGTCGCGATAATTCCGGATGTTGACGTTGCAGATCGGCGCACCGCCGCCCGCAAGAGCAAGCCCGCCCGGATAGTTGCCGGTGAAATTGGTGTGTTGATCGCACCCGCCCGGCTGCGGCGCCTGGCGGACGGTGATGTGCAGCGCATTACCCGCGTTGAAGGTGATGTGCACGTCGGGGTTCGCCCCCGAGAGTTCGCACACCCACAGATTCTGCGTGGTCGGGCTGAGCGAACGGCACAGTCCCGTTCGCGCCGCATTGGCATACAGGCTGAGCGCGGAACAGGTGGGAACCGCCTGCGCTTCGGCGCTCGTCGCGGCCGCCAGAGCGGCCGTCGCTGCCAAGGCCAGATATAGAGACATCCTCTTCATAGCGATCCTCCGCTCACTGCTGGAAGATCGGTATCGGCCGGGGCGCGCGGCGCGGACAGCGGAGTCGCGTCCATTTCTGACTGAGACAGCGCCAAATCGGCGCGCCGGACACAGGCCCGGCGCGCCATCGAAGCGCTGTGAAGAAGGGGCCTAAAGGTCGATCAGCAGGCGGGTCGGATCCTCGATCGCGTTCTTGAGCGCAACCAGGAAGGTCACCGCCTCGCGGCCGTCGATCAGGCGGTGGTCGTAGCTGAGCGCCAGATACATCATCGGGCGAACGACGACCTGGCCATTGCGGACGACGGGGCGCTCCTCGATCCGGTGGAGGCCGAGCACCGCTGACTGCGGCGGGTTGATGATCGGGGTCGACATCAGCGAGCCGAACACGCCGCCGTTCGAGATCGTGAAGGTGCCGCCCTTCATCTCGTCCATCTTGAGCGCGCCTTCCTTGGCGCGCTTGCCGAAGTCGCCGATCGTCTTCTCGATGCCCGCGACCGACAGGTCCTGCGCGTTGCGGATGACGGGCACGACGAGACCGTTGGGGGCGGAGACCGCCACCGAGATATCGGCATAATCGTGATAGACGATCTCATCGCCCTCGATCGAACCGTTGACCGCCGGGAGGTCGCGCAGCGCCTGGCAGGCAGCCTTCACGAAGAAGCCCATGAAGCCGAGCCGGACGCCGTGCTTCTTCTCGAACAGATCCTTATATTTGGCGCGCGCGGCCATCACCTCGGTCATGTCGACGTCGTTGAACGTCGTCAGCATCGCGGCGGTGTTCTGCGCCTCCTTGAGACGCTTGGCGACGGTCTGGCGCAGGCGCGTCATCCGCACGCGCTCTTCCTTGCGTTCGCCGCCCGCAGCGGGCGCCGCCGCGGCCGGCGCTGGCGCGGGCGCCTTGGCGGGCTGCTGGCTGGCGGCGGTGAGCACGTCCTCCTTGGTAAGGCGACCGCCCGGGCCGGTGCCGGTCAGGCCGCCGGCGTCGATGCCATGTTCGAGCACCGCGCGGCGCACCGACGGCGACATCGGCAGCGTCTCGCCCGACTGGGGATCGGTGCCATGGCTGCCATAGGCGGCGACGGTCGCCTGCGTGCCGGGACGCGGCGCCTCGGCCTTGAGCGGCGGCTG
>NZ_CALMAW010000110.1 GCF_937859915.1 uncultured Sphingomonas sp.
AACCGCTGGCCTCTGCAGTGCGATTGCAGCGCTCTCCCATCTGAGCTACAGCCCCGCACCCGCCGGTAACGCTCCTGTAGCGACGCCGGGATACGCTGGCAACGCGCAAAATCATCGCTGGCAGCGGCGCCGCGGCGCACCGCAGCCTGTCGCGATGATCACCCTACCGGGCGCAGTCCGCGCCGTCGGCCGCCGCCGCATCGGAACAGGTCGCCCCCGTTCGCCGTTCTTGCACCGATCCCCGGGCGATAGCGATACGCGCACGACACCGGGCGACACAGCAATGCCAGGAGAAAGGAGCTTTCTGTCATGGGCTACGAACGTAACGACCGCGGCTATGGCCGCGATGCAAACCGATCCGACAGCTTCCGCAACGACCGCTACGACCCGTACGCGCAGGATCGCGGCTTCTTCGAGCGCGCCGGCGACGAGGTCCGCTCGTGGTTCGGCGACGAGGAGGCGGAGCGTCGCCGCCGGTACGACGAGCAGTTCGACGATCGCTATGACCGGGACGCTGCACGCGGGTCGGCAGGGCAGACGTCGCCCTATGGCGCGGGCGGCTATGCCGGCCGGGATTATCCGCGGTACGACCGATCCAACGGTCCCGACCGCTACACGCCGGACCGCAGCGGCTATGCGTCGGCAGGCAATCGCTCGTTCGACGGACGCTCCGGCGCGCGTGGTCCGGGCGGGTACGGATCGGGTGGTGACCGGGACTGGCGCGACCGCGAATATAAATCGCTCTACGGCAACCGCGGGGCCAGCGAGCGGGACACGCGACCAGACGATCCGCACGGCTATCACAGCTGGCGCGAGCAGCAGATCAGCTCGTTCGATCGCGACTACGACGAATATCGCCGCGAGAATCATTCGCGTTTCGCCAGCGAATTCTCCGCATGGCGTGAAAACCGCCAGGCCCAGCGCCAGTCGCTGCAAAAAGCCCAGGAGCATCAGGAGGTGGTCGGCTCCGACGGGATCCATGTCGGCAAGATCGACCATATCCGAGGCGACCGGATCCTGCTGACCAAGACCGATCGCGACGCGGGCGGCCATCATCACTCGATCCCGTCGTTCTGGATCCAGTCGGTCGATGACAAGGTCCATCTCTCGAAGACGGCAGAGCAGGCGCAGCAGGCTTGGCGCGACGAAGAGACCAATCGCGGCCTGTTCGGCAATCGCGATCAGGACGATGCGAGCGACCGCGGCGCGGCCGATCTCAACCGGAGCTTTTCCGGCACCTACTGAGGGATTGCGATCCTTGTGGCGAAGGCCCGGCCGAAAGGTCGGGCCTCTTGCGTGCCGATCAGCGGCCGCAGAGCGCCATTCAGTCTTTCGCGAGCAGCCGGCGGCGGCGGACCACGACGAAGATCGCCGAGAGCCAGAGCTGCGCATCCTTGATCAGCGCACGCGATATCGCCTCTTCGGTACGCGCGATGCCCTCTTCGACAGCACCGTCGGCGTAGCCATGCTCTAGTTCATCAGCTCGGGCGAGGACATAGGACCGCATAGCCAGACGATAGCCGGCAAGCGTTAATGCTTTGTTGAAGAGGCCAACGATCGCGCGATCAATTCGCTGCGATCTCACCGATATACTGTGATCAGACCGCGAACAGCGTTACGTCGCGATAGCGCGCGTCGCTGGGATCAAATATGCGCTGCGGAACGAACGGCACCTCGGTGACCACCATGTCGCGCAAGCCGGACAGTTTGAACGTCCCGATCTTGAGCTCGCGCGGCGGCTGGCCATCGCGCGAGACCGTCACGGCATCGACGAACAGATCGTCGTGACGGGTGTAGAGGATGTGCGGGGATAGCCGCATCATCATCCGATTGTAGACCGCATCAACGCACATACGACGCGCGATCGCCTCGAACACGACCACGCGATTGGCATCGGTCAGATCCGCCGCGGGCGCGGCATCGGACGGCGGGGAGGAAGCATGTTGGTGCATTGCAGCATAGCGCCCTACAGCGATTGCGGTTCCGGCGATACCATTTTCCTGCGCCGAACCGTTCCGTTCCGACACGCAAGTCGCGCCCTCAGCCCGGCATCATCCGCTGCAGCTCGCGTTGCTTGTCCCACCATTGGTGCTTCAGGGCGCCGGCGACATGCAGCGTGAACAGCAAGTAGACCGCATAGGACAGCCAGACGTGCGCCGCGCCGAAGCCGTCGTGGATCCGATCGCGCACCGCCGGATCGAGATGCATCACCAGCGATATCCGCGGCCATTGGAACAGCCCGAACCACAACATCGGATGGGTGGCCGCGTCCTTATAGGCCGAGTCCATGATCCAACCGGTCAGCGGCATGGCGAAGATCAGCAGATAGAGCAGCGCGTGCGTGATGTGCGAGGCGGTCATTTCCCAGCGCTGGTAGCTGGTCGGCAGCGGCGGCGGTCGATGCGTCGCGCGCCACAGCAGCCGCATGATCGCGAGCCCGAGCACGGTGATGCCGATCGACTTGTGCATATCGATCGCCGGGCGAACCTGGGCGTCGGCAAGATGCGGCCAGATCCAGGCGAGCGCGACATTGGCGATGATGCCGATCGCGACCAGCCAATGCAGCGCGATCGCCGGACCAGTGTAGCGGGGCATCGACATCTCCTGCGAGCAATTCTCACAACGCGCTGGCCCTGGCCGGGGCGCGCGGCTAGGGCGAGCCATACCGCGTTAATCCCGGATTGCTAAGCACTTCGCATGACCTCGCTCGCCGAGACCTTCCGCCAACAATCGCCCCGCCTCGTCGCACGACGCGTGCCGCTGGTCAGCACGCTGATCACCGCGGGCGGCATTCTGCTGTTCGTGATGCTGATCGTGCAGGCATTTCTGCGCCAGGGAATCGGCGTGTGGTCGGTCGGCATCGCCTACATCCTGTACGACACCGCCCTGCTCGGCTTCACCGCCTGGCAGATCTGGCCGCTGCGCCGCGCTTTGCCGACGCTCGTCGCTCCCTCGTCCCACCCCACGCTCGGGGTTATCGTCGCCGCGCACAACGAAGCTGGGGTGCTGGGGGTCACCATCGACAGGCTCGCAGCCCAGCGCCACCCGCCCGAGCTCATTCTGATCGCGGACGACGGATCGAGCGACGACACGCCAGCCGCGCTCGCACGGCTTTACGGGCTCACTATGCCGCCACTTGGCGAGCTCAGCGCGCCCGCGCCCGGCCTGCCCACCTTGCGGTGGCTCAGGCTGCGGCACGGCGGCAAGGCGCGGGCGCTCAATGCCGCGATCCAGATCGTCGACACCGAGATCGTGCTGACGGTCGATGCCGACACCTTGCTCGAGCCGGAATCGATCGCGGCGATGCGCGATGCTTTCGCGCGCGAACCGGCGCTGGTCGCGGCGACCGGCGTGCTCGCGCCGATCTGCGGGCCGCATCTGCTGGGCCGGCTGTTCGCCTGGTTCCAGACCTATGAATATGTCCGCAACTTTCTGTCGCGCTACGCCTGGATGCGGCTCGACAGCCTGCTGCTGATCTCGGGCGCATTCGCCGAGTTCCGGCGCGAGGCGGTGATCGCGGTCGGCGGCTTCGATCCAGAAAGCATGGTCGAGGATTATGAGCTGATCCATAGGCTTCACCGTCACGCAACCGACGCCGAACTCGATTGGACGGTGCGCGTCGTCGGCGATGCGCTGGCGAGCACCGATGCGCCGGCAAGCCCGCTCGCCTTTCTGCGCCAGCGCCGGCGCTGGTTCGGCGGCTTCCTCCAGACGCAGCACTGGAACCGCGACATGGTCGGCAATCGCAGGTTCGGGTGGCTCGGCACCGCGATGCTGCCAGTCAAGGCGCTCGACACGCTCCAGCCGGTCTACGGCCTTGCCGCGTTCCTGATCCTGATCGGCGTCGTGGTCACCGGCCATTTTCGGTTGGTGCTGCCGATCCTGGTCATCATGCTCGCCAAGATCGCGATCGATCTCACCTTCCATCTCTGGTCGCTGGAGCTTTACACGCGCTGGACGGGGCAGCGCGAAGGCCTGGCGCTGGGGCCGGCGCTGATTGCCGCGATCGCCGAGCCGTTCAGCTTCCAGCTGCTGCGCCATGCCGGCGCGATCTGGGGCTGGATCGCATTCCTGACCGGCCGGGAAACCTGGGTCCGCCAGCGGCGCACGGCAATCGAAGCCACCGTTCAGCGATAGCGACAAGCGTCGGCTCGTCGCGCATCGTTCCGCGATCTAGCGGGAAAGCGATGAAAATCCGCCTTATCCTTTGATCGGAACCTCGCCTCGTGCGGAGCGTAGAACGAAGATCGAGGTGGACCGTCAATGTACGATATCGTGATCCGATACGAAGACGGTCATCGATCGACGCTGGACGACAGGGTCGGTGATCTGGGCGAGGCCTGCGCCTTCGTGCTCAAACTTGCAGACGAGCTTGGCGGCAAGGCGATCGGCGGTCATGCGCCGGCCAAATGGGTCGAAATCTACCGCGAGCAGCGCCTCGAAATATCGGTCTCCGTGGTGCGCGGAGGTCTGCTCAGACAGAAAGACGCATGACGATCTCGGCCCACGCATCGTCGGATTCGGGCAACGCGTGACTTTGCTGGATACGCGCTACGGTTAGCGCGTCATCGCCAAATTTGGCCCGCAGTGCCTCGACGATCACCTTGACCGAGTCAAAGTCATGGTCATGTTCATGGTCGCCGCTAGACGGATCAATATGAAGCAAATTCATCCTCGTAGGTCTCGCCATGCCTTCAGCCGGTGAACCGATACCCTCACGATATGATCCGTCTGGCCAGCAACTTTCTACGTAATTTAATTTAACGCCCGGCATCTGTCCACGCAATGTCGATCTCACGCGGACGATCCGAAACTCCTTTGTTTTGGATACGAAAGATTGTCACATTGATAGCCATGTACGACCTTGGGACCGCGCCGTTGGCGTCGGCGATGTCAAGCGGACAACCCGATTTTCAGGCGTGGTCTCCAATGCCGTCGTGGTTCATCCGGCGTGGACCCTGATCGACGACCGTCCTGACCGCGGTCGCAACAAATCGCCAGCAACTGGCGATCGCCGGGCGCGACGCGGGTCTGCGTGGGCCGGAAGCGTGTCGCAATGTGTTCGGGCTGCGTGGCGACATTGTCCTTCCTGGCCGATTTGGGATAATCTCGCCCCATGGCATTCGCGCCCGACGTCCTATCGTTCAAGACGACGCCGACGCCCGTCGGCCTGCTGACCCTGGTCGGCAGCGACTCGGGGCTTGCCGCGGTCCTGTGGGAGAATGACCGCCCCGACCGCGTGCCGATCGGTGCCACGGTCGAGGCGACGCATCATCCGCTGCTGTGCGAGGCGGAGCGGCAACTCGCCGCCTATTTCGCGGGTGCGCTGACGCTGTTCGACCTGCCGCTCGAGTTTCGCGGCACCGCGTTTCAGCAGGCGGTCTGGACGGCGCTGCTGACCATCCCGCTCGGGCAGACGCGCAGCTATGCCGAGATCGCCCGGCAGATCGGCCGCCCCGACGCCTGTCGCGCGGTCGGCGCGGCCAACGGTCGCAACCCGATCTCGATCATAGCGCCCTGCCACCGCGTCATCGGCGCGAGCGGCGGCTTGACGGGCTTTGCCGGCGGGCTTGCCGCCAAACAGTTTCTGCTGGCGCTCGAGCGCGGCCAGACGGCCGGCGAAACGTCGTGCGTATCCCGGCAGGGATCGCTGGCCTTCTAAATTTTGTCCGATGGCCGCCGGACGGGTAACCGAATCCGGTTCGCATCCGTATAGTAAGGTATGACCCAACAGCCCTCGTCTCCCGATCGTCGCCTTTTCCTCGGCCTCTGCGCGTCCGCCGCCGTAGCGGTCGTGGCCTGGCGGCTGTTCGACAGCGACGGCGCCGCCGCAATCGCCGCGACGCCCGCCGCGTTCAAGCTGAGCGATGCCGAATGGCACAAGCGGCTGTCGCCGGCCGCCTATGCGGTGCTGCGCCAGGCGTCGACCGAGCAGCCGTACAGCAGTCCGCTCAACAATGAGCATCGCCGCGGGACGTTCGCATGTGCCGGCTGCGCGCTGCCGCTGTTCGCAAGCGCAACCAAATTCGACAGCGGCACCGGCTGGCCGAGCTTCTACGATCATCTGCCTCGCGCGATCGGCGAGCGGTCCGATACCTCGATCGGCGAGGCCCGGACCGAGGTGCATTGCGCGCGCTGCGCCGGCCATCTCGGCCATGTCTTCGACGACGGCCCCAAGCCGACCGGTCTGCGCTATTGCATGAACGGCGTCGCGATGCGGTTCGTCGCCGCCTGATCAGCCTAGTCGCGAAGCGGCGCGTCGATCGCGCTGACATGGACGGCGGTGACCGGCCGTCCTTCGGAGTCGGTCACACGCACCTCAAGCTGGCGCCCGTCCCACACCAGCGCAGGTTCGTCACGAAGCAGCGCGCCGACATACATGATCGCCTGCACACGCGCTTCCGCCGCGCTGGGCAGTTCCTGCCCGTCCTCGTCGATCTCGCTGACATGGTCGTCGATATGGAAGAAGAAGCGCGGCATAGTCGACCCATTTCAGGCAGTTGCTAGCGGCTTCAATTTAGGGAAGCTCTGCGTAGGTGGGATTTTGGGTGGTGAGCGGCGGCAGTCACG
>NZ_CALMAW010000111.1:0-1686 GCF_937859915.1 uncultured Sphingomonas sp.
GACCCCTGCGCCAGCGCCGCCACCCGCCGCGGTCGCCGCCCCTCCCCCGCCGCCGCGTCCGGCCGCACCCGTACAGCGCGCGCCGCAGATCAACACGCGGCCGCTGACGCCGCTTGAGCGTCGCGAGCAGCAGGAACGCCTGCTGCGCGAGGCGGAAGAGGCGCGTATGGCCGCCAATGAGGAAAATCGTCGCCGCGACGAGCGTCTCAAAGCCGAGGCCATCGAGAATGAGAAGGCCCGCCTCGAGGCCGCGAAGAATGCGCGGGTCGTCGACAAGGCGGCGCCAGAACCGACGCCCGCTGCGGCCGAAACGACGGCTGCGCCATCAGTCGCTGCAACCGAAGTTGCTGCGTCTGCAGATACTGCATCCGCGGAACCAGAGGCGCGCCTTAGCAATGGCGTGCCGCCGCCCCGTCGCTTCACGCCCGTCGCGTCGCCTGAGCGGCCCAAGCCGCCGGCGAAGCCGGTTCGCAGTGGCCGGCCTGGCGCGGATGACCGTCGCCAGTCGGGCAAGCTCACCGTTACCAAGGCGCTCGACGACGAGGGTGGCGCGCGGGCGCGCAGCCTCGCCGCGCTCAAGCGCTCGCGGGAGAAGGACAAGCGCTCGCACCAGTCGGGCGGCCAGCAGACCAAGCAGGTTCGCGACGTCGTCGTCCCCGAGACCATCACCGTCGGCGAGCTCGCCATCCGCATGGCCGAGCGCGGCGCGGACCTCGTCAAAGCCCTGTTCAAGATGGGCATGCCCGTCACCGTCAACCAGACGATCGATCAGGACACCGCCGAGCTGCTCGTCACCGAATTCGGGCACAATCTCAAGCGCGTGTCCGACAGCGACATCGACATCGTCGCCTCGACCGATACCGACGACGATGTCGGCGCGGTGCCGCGGTCGCCGGTGGTCACGATCATGGGCCATGTCGATCACGGCAAGACCTCGTTGCTCGACGCGCTGCGCGGCACCGATGTCGCCGCCGGCGAAGCGGGCGGGATCACCCAGCATATCGGCGCCTATCAGGTGACGGTAAAGTCGGGCGAGAAGGTCACCTTCCTCGACACGCCGGGCCACGAGGCCTTCTCCGACATGCGTGCGCGCGGTGCCAACATCACCGACATCGTGATCATCGTAGTGGCGGCCGACGACGGCATCCGCCCGCAGACGATCGAGGCGATCAACCACACCAAGGCGGCCGGCGTGCCGATGATCGTGGCGATCAACAAGATCGACAAGCCGGGCGGCAATGCGCAGAAGGTCCGCGAGGCGCTGCTGCAATATGACGTCCAGGTCGAAGCGATGGGCGGCGACGTCCAGGACGTCGAGGTCTCGGCGACCGCGAGGACCGGGCTCGACGAGCTGATCGAGAAGATCCTGCTTCAAGCGGAGTTCCTCGAACTCAAGGCCAACCCCGATCTGCCCGCCGAGGGCACGGTGGTGGAAGCCCAGCTCGATACCGGCCGCGGCGCGGTCGCGACGATCCTGATCCGCAAGGGCACGCTCAAGGTCGGCGACATCTTCGTCGTCGGCGCCGAGAGCGGCAAGGTCCGCGCGCTGATCGACGACAAGGGCAAGCAGATCAAGTCGGCAGGGCCTTCGGTCCCCGTCGAGGTGCTCGGCCTGTCGGGTGTGCCGGGTGCGGGCGATCCGCTCTCGGTGGTCGAGAATGAGGCGCGCGCCCGCGAGGTCGCGGC
>NZ_CALMAW010000111.1:1696-42922 GCF_937859915.1 uncultured Sphingomonas sp.
GCCTATCGTGCCGGCGTGATCCAGACCAAGCGCACGACGTTTGCCCCTGCCAGCCTCGAGACGATGTTCTCGGCGCTGCGCGAGAAGCAGGCGCAGCAGTTCCCGGTGGTCGTCAAGGCGGACACGCAGGGCTCCGTCGAGGCGATCGTCGGCTCGCTCAACAAGATCTCGACCGATCTCATCCAGGTGCGCATCCTGCACTCGGGTGTCGGCGGGATCACCGAGAGCGACGTCAGCCTGGCGGCGGCCTCGAAGGCGCCGATCATCGGCTTCAACGTCCGCGCCAACGCCAAGGCGCGTCAGTTCGCCACCCGCGATGGCGTCGCGCTCAAATATTACGACGTGATCTATGCGCTGCTCGACGAGATCCGCGCCGCGATGGCGGGGCAGCTCGGGCCGGAGGCGATCGAGCATGTTGTCGGCCGCGCCGAGGTCCGCGAGGTCTTCTCGGCTGGCAAGCATGGCAAGGCGGCGGGTCTGCTCGTCACCGAGGGCTTCATCCGCAAGGCACTGCGCGCGCGCATCACCCGCGAGGACGTCATCGTCTACAATGGCGCGATCGCCTCGCTCAGGCGCTTCAAGGACGATGTCGCGGAGGTCCGCGCGGGGCTCGAATGCGGCGTCACCTTCGAGAGTCACACCGACATCAAGCCGGGCGACTTCCTCGAGACGTTCGAAGTCGAGATGCGCGAACGGACGCTGTAATCCCCAAGCCCTCTCCCTTCGGGGAGAGGATACGCAGACTTGGCGGCATCGCCGTCTAGTCGGAGTTGGGTGAGGGCCTGACGCGCAGGCCGGATGCCCTCACCCGCCCACCGTCCTCGCGGACGGTGGACCCCTCCCTTTCCCGCAGGGAGAGGGGAAGGAGCAGATATGCGCCAGACCGAATCCGCCGAAGGCAAGACCGTCCGCCTGCTCCGCGTGGGTGAACAGGTACGCCACATTCTCTCCGAGGTGCTGACCCGCGGCGACGTCCACGACGAGACGCTCGCCAAGCATACCGTGTCGGTCACCGAGGTGCGGATGTCGCCCGATCTCAAACATGCGGTCGTCTTCATCAAGTCGCTGCTCGGCGAGAATGAGGAGGCGGTGCTCAAGGCGCTGCGCACCAACACCGCCTATCTGCAGCGCGCGGTCGCTGGACGGGTGCAGCTCAAATATGCCGCTAAGCTCAAATTCCGCGCCGACGAGAGCTTCGACGAGGGCAGCCATATCGACAGGCTGCTGCGCGACCCCAAGGTCGCGCAGGACCTGACCGACGATTGACAGTTTTCCGGGTAAGACGCATCTTACCGAGATGAGCGCGCGCACCACCCTATCCGCCAAGGGTCAGGTCGTCATCCCCAAGGACGTTCGCGACCGGCTGGGACTCAGGCCTGGTCAGAAACTCGACGTCAGCGAAAGCGCCGGCGCGATCGTGTTGCGGCCGGCACAGACGAGGCCGACATTGACGATGGAGGAGGCCGTCGCCCGCCTCCGCGAGATCATCAAATATGACGGGCCGCCTGTCTCGATCGAGGAGATGAACGCGACCATCGACGAAGAATGGGCGAAGAGCGCCATCCGCCGCGATGAACGCAGTCGACACTAACATCCTCGCGCGGTTTCTGCTGCGTGACGATGCCGAGCAGTATCGCCTTGCCGTGAGCGTGTTGACGGGCGGCGCATTCGTCCCGCTCTCTGTGCTGATGGAAACGGCATGGCTGCTCGGGTCGCGCTACCGCCAACCGCGCGACGCCGTGGTGGCAGCGCTACGCACGGTGATGTCGATCTCTGGGGTCGTCATCGAGGCGGCACCCCATATCAATTGGGCGCTCGCCCGCTTCGAAGCCGGGGCCGACATCGCCGACGTCATCCGCCTCGTCGCAGCGCGCGACATGCCGGCGTTCGTCACCTTCGATCGTGCACTCGTCCGCCTCGCCGGTCCCGACAGCCCGGTGCCGATCGAGACGCTCGGCTGATGGCCAAGCTCTATTTCTACTATGCCTCGATGAACGCGGGCAAATCGACGCAGCTGCTGCAATCGAGCTTCAACTATGCCGAGCGCGGGCTGCGCACGCTGCTGTTCACCGCCGCGATCGACGACCGCGATGCGCCGGGCTCGATCCGCTCACGGATCGGCCTGCAGACGGAGGCGATCGCGTTCGAGGCGGACACCGATCTGTTCGCGCTGGTCGCCGAGGCGCTGGAGGACGGGCGGATCGGCTGCGTGCTGGTCGACGAGGCGCAGTTTCTCAGCAAGGCCCAGGTGTTCCAGCTCGCCGCCGTGTGCGACCGGCTCGACGTGCCCGTGCTTTGCTACGGGCTGCGCACCGACTTCCGCGCCGAATTGTTCGAGGGCTCCGCGACTCTGCTCGGGCTCGCCGACACGCTGCAGGAGATCAAGACGATCTGCGCCTGCGGGCGCAAGGCGACGATGAACCTGCGAGTCGACGAATACGGCCACGCCGTCACCGACGGCGCGCAGACCGAGATCGGCGGCAACGATCGCTATGTCGCGCTGTGCCGCCGGCATTATATGGAGCAGGTCGCGCGATGACGGCGGACCGGGCACCGTTGGCCGCACCGCTGGTCGACGGCGACGTGCGGCTCGAGCCGCTCGTCGAGGCGGATCGCGAGGCGCTGCGCTACGCCTGCGCGGCCGATCGAGATATCTGGGATATCTATCCTATCAGCTTTCTCGACGACGCGTTCGATCGCAACATGACCACGATTCTTGCCGACCCGGCGCGAACGATGGTGGCGATCCGGCACGGTGACGCGCTCGTCGGCATGAGCGGCTTCCTCAATATCGCGCCTCAACATCGTCGGCTCGAGATCGGCAGCAGCTACATTATGCCGGCGGTCCGCGGCACCGGCCTCAACACCCGCGTCAAGCGACTGATGATCGACCGCGCCTTCGGCTGCGGGTTTGCGCGGATCGAATTCAAGGTCGATGCCCGCAACGCGCGCAGCCTTGCCGCCGTCGCCAAGCTCGGCGCGGTCCGCGAGGGGCAGTTGCGTCGCGATCGGGTGACGTGGACAGGCCATGTCCGCGATACCGCGCTCTTTTCGATCCTGCGCGACGAGTGGCCCCCGGCGCGTTGAGACTTGCCGTGGCGTCGCCCCGCCCCTAGCGCCCCGCCCATGGCAACTCCCGACAGAAACGGCCCCGCGCTCCACGGCTGGCTGGTCATCGACAAGCCGGTGGGGCCGGGCTCGACCGACATCGTCTCGGCGGTCAAGCGGGCGCTGCGCGCGGGCGGCTATGCCAAGGTCAAGGTCGGCCATGGCGGGACGCTCGATCCGCTCGCCTCGGGCGTGCTGCCGATTGCGCTCGGCGAGGCGACCAAGCTGTCGGGGCGGATGCTCGATGCCGACAAGGCCTATGCGTTCACGATCGGATTCGGCGAGCAGACCGATACGCTCGATCTCGAAGGTGCCGTGATCGCGACGTCTGAGAAGCGCCCGACGGCGGCGACGCTTGAGGCGGTGCTGGCGCAGTTTACCGGCCCGATTGAGCAGGTGCCGCCGGCGTACTCGGCGCTCAAAGTGGATGGGCGGCGCGCCTATGATCTGGCGCGGGCGGGCGAAGAGGTGGTGCTGGCGTCGCGCAGCGTCACCATCCATGCCCTCACCGTCGTCCCGACGGAAGTCGGGACCCATGGACACGATGCGGCCGCTGGCGATGCGCTGCCGTCTATGGGTCCCGGCCTTCGCCGGGACGACGGAGAAATGGCGTTGCAGGAGGCCACCCTCCTCGCCACCGTCTCCAAGGGCACCTACATCCGCAGCCTCGCGCGCGACATCGCGGTCGCGCTCGACACCGTCGGCCACGTCACCATGCTTCGCCGCACCAAGGCCGGGCCGTTCACGCTCGAACCCGCGATTTCACTGGACACCCTGGCCGATCTGGGGCAAGGGCGCGCGCTTGAACAGGCACTCTTGCCGCTGACGGCGGGGCTGGACGACATCCCGGCCCTACCCGTCACCCCCGATCAGGCACAGGCGCTCCGTCAGGGTCGCCCGGTGATCGGGATCGCTGCAACACCGGGCTCCTATCTTGCGACCGACTCGTCTGTTCCGGTCGCGCTCGTCTTATCCGACGGGATAGAGCTCAAAGTGGTGCGCGGTTTCAACCTTTAGAGATAGGAGTAACCCGATGTCGATTACTGCAGAGCGCAAGACCGCGGTCATCAAGGACCATGCCCGCGGCGCCGAGGACACCGGTTCGCCCGAGATCCAGGTCTCGATCCTGACCGAGCGGATCCGCAACCTCACCGAGCATTTCAAGACGCATGCGAAGGACAATCATTCGCGCCGCGGCCTGCTGATGATGGTCAACAAGCGGCGTTCGCTGCTCGACTATCTCAAGCGCAAGGACGTGCAGCGGTATGCCGACCTGATCGTCAAGCTCGGCCTTCGCAAGTAACACCAGGGGCGCCCCGCAAGGGCGCCCCTTTTGTCATCCCGGGCTCGACCCGGGATCCAGGGCGGCAAACGTCACGCCTCTGGCTCTGGACCCCGGATCAAGTCCGGGGTGACGTTTAGAGATTAGTCAGCGCGCAATCCGGCACGCTGGCGGGAGCAGAAACTGCTCCACACCGACGCGGGCCGGTTAGCCCGCAGATAGGCCCCGCCGGCATCGGGTCGGCGGAGTGAAGGAAGCAAAATGTTCGATATCAAGAAAGTGGACATCGAGTTCGGCGGCGCCACGCTGACCCTCGAGACCGGCCGCGTCGCCCGCCAGGCCGACGGCGCCGTCATCGCGACGCTCGGCGAGACCGTCGTGCTGTGCGCGGTCACCGCCGCCAAGTCGGTCAAGGAAGGGCAGGACTTCTTCCCGCTCACCGTTCACTATCAGGAGAAATATTTCTCCTCCGGCCGCATTCCCGGCGGCTTCTTCAAGCGCGAGCGCGGCGCCACCGAGAAGGAGACGCTCGTCTCCCGCCTCATCGACCGCCCGATCCGCCCCCTCTTCCCCGAGGGCTTCTACAACGAGATCAACTGCATCTGCCACGTCCTCTCCTATGACGGCGAGAACGAGCCCGACATTCTGGCACTGATCGCCGCCTCGGCTGCGCTCACCATCTCGGGCCTCCCCTTCATGGGCCCGATCGGCGCCGCGCGCGTCGGCTATGCCGATGGCGAGTATATCCTCAACCCGACCGACGCGCAGGTTGCCGCCGGCGAGCTCGATCTCGTCGCCGCCGCCACGCACGACGCGGTGATGATGGTCGAATCCGAAGCCAAGGAGCTGTCCGAAGAGGTCATGCTCGGCGCGGTGATGTTCGCGCACAAGGCGTCGCAGAAGGTCATCGAGGGGATCATCAAGCTCGCCGAGAAGGCCGCCAAGGATCCGTGGGAGCTGAAAGCCGGCGACGACACGACCAAGACCAAGGCCGAGCTCAAGAAGCTCGTCGGCAAGGACATCGACGCCGCCTACAAGCTGACCGACAAGCAGCAGCGCCAGACCGCGCTGGGGGCCGCGCGCGCCAAGGCGAAGGTCGCCATGGCCGATCGCTCGCCCCAGGAGCAGATGGTCGCCTCCAAGCTCGTCAAGAAGCTCGAGGCCGACATCGTCCGCACCGCGATCCTCAAGGAAGGCCGCCGCATCGACGGTCGCGACACGAAGACGGTGCGCCCGATCGAGGCGACCGCGCACTTCCTGCCGCGCGCGCACGGCTCGGCGCTGTTCACCCGCGGCGAGACGCAGACGATCGCGACCTGCACCTTGGGCACCAAGGAAAGCGAGCAGATGATCGATGGCCTGACCGGCCTGCGCTACGAGCATTTCATGCTGCACTACAACTTCCCGCCCTATTCGGTCGGTGAAGTCGGCCGCTTCGGCGCGCCGGGCCGTCGCGAGATCGGCCATGGCAAGCTGGCGTGGCGCGCGCTGCACGGCGTGCTCCCCACCAAGGAGGAGTTCCCCTACACGATCCGCCTGACCTCCGACATCACCGAGAGCAACGGCTCCTCGTCGATGGCGACGGTCTGCGGCGGGTCGCTCGCGCTGATGGACGCCGGCGTGCCGATCAAGCGCCCGGTCTCGGGCATCGCGATGGGCCTGATCCTCGAGGGCAAGGACTTTGCGGTCCTCTCCGACATCCTCGGCGACGAGGATCATCTCGGCGACATGGACTTCAAGGTCGCGGGCACGTCCGAGGGCATCACCAGCCTGCAGATGGACATCAAGATCGCCGGCATCACCGAGGAGATCATGAAGGTCGCGCTCGCGCAGGCGAACGAAGGCCGCGCGCACATCCTCGGCGAAATGGCCAAGGCGCTCGACAGCACGCGCACCGAACTCAGCGCGCACGCGCCGCGCATCGAGACGATGTCGGTCCCCAAGGACAAGATCCGCGACATCATCGGCACCGGCGGCAAGGTGATCCGCGAGATCGTCGCCACCACCGGCGCCAAGGTCGACATCGACGACGATGGCACGGTCAAGATCTCGTCGTCCGATCCGGCGCAGATCGAGGCCGCGCGCAAGTGGATCCAGGGCATCACGATGGAAGCCGAAGTCGGCAAGATCTATGACGGCAAGGTCGTCAACATCGTCGATTTCGGGGCGTTCGTGAACTTCATGGGCGGCAAGGACGGTCTCGTCCACGTCTCCGAGATGAAGAACGAGCGCGTCGCCAGCCCCAAGGACGTCGTGTCTGAGGGCCAGGAGGTGAAGGTCAAGGTCCTCGAGATCGATCCGCGCGGCAAGGTGCGCCTGTCGATGCGCGTCGTCGACCAGGAGACCGGTGCCGAGCTGGAGGACACCCGTCCGCCGCGCGAGGCCGGTGCCGACCGTCCCCCCCGCAGCGACCGCGGCCCGCGCCGTGAAGGCGGCGGTGGCGACCGCGATCGCGGTCCCCGCCGCGAGGGTGGTGGCCCGCGTCGCGACGGTGCGCCGCGCGAGGGTGGCGATCGTGGCCCGCGCCGCGAGCGTTCCGAGGGTGGCAACAGCGACGGCCCCGCGCCCGAGTTCGCGCCGGCCTTCCTGAGCCGCGACGACGACTGATCGTCTCGATCACGATCGATAGGGGAAGGGGTCCGTTCGCGGGCCCCTTTTTCGTTTGGGCGAGACGAGGCCGCCGCCGCTCCTGCCTACACCGGAGCGCATCTACTGGATGCCGCTCCGCTTATTGCGCGGCATTGCCTTCCGCGACGCCGAGATTCGCCTCGACGTTCGACATGCGCGGCACTTCGCTACCTACGTTCGAGGCGCGCAGACCCTTCTCGCGGTCGCGGCCCTCCTCGCGCAATGCCTTGGCGCGATTGTGGTAGATTTGTTTAGCGAGCGGCGTCGGTTGCTGCTCGGCGAGCGCGTCCATCGCGTCGGCCTTGTTGTCGAAATAGCCGCCGACCTTGTCGGCCGCGGTGCGCGGGCCGCATCCGACGAGCGCCAGCGCGACGAGACAGCTGGACAGGGCGATCATACGCATTGGAAAGGCTCCTCGCCGCAAACGCCGGGACCTTGGCCGCAAGCCCAAAGCGACGCAACGAAAAGCACGCGCGCAACCGATCGAGAGGAAAGTGGGGAGCTTCTGTTGCTCGGTGCCCCCCGTACCGCCGGTGTCCGATTCTGTTGCCCGGTTCGGCCCGAACCGCGTTCAAGCCTTGTAATCTAAGCCGTTAGGCCTTGATTACGCGGCAATCGCGAGTGCCTCGTTATCGTTAGCACTTGTGGTTTTGATCGGTTTTACGGCTCAATCAGGCCGGGCAAAAACATCGCGCTCGTACACACGTCGATCCTAGTTCGACCCCGTCAGAAACCCATGTCGACCCGGTGGGTCTTGGGGGCTTGTGGTGGAGTCGCCGGGTACTGCCCCCGGGTCCGCTGCGCCTCACCCGATATCATTTATCACCATAGCCGACCCGAAGGACGGCAAGGCGGATATAGGCTGCAGTGACCGGAGTCGCAACCGTCGTCGCGACCGTCAGGGCCGCGTACGCAGCGAATCCCGGATTTCGCGCAACAGGATCACCTCGGCGGAATCGGGAGCGGGCGTGGCCGCGCTCTCCGCCTGCTGCCGTGCGGTCAGCGCCATCGCCTTGTTCACCAGCCGCAGGATGAGGAAGATGATGAAGGCGACGATCAGGAAGTTGACGAGCTGGGTGATGAACGCGCCATAGCCGAGCAGCGGCACGCCGGCCTTCTTCAGCGCCGCATAGTCGGTCGACCCGACCAGGGCTGCGGGCACCTTGTCGCGCGCGAGGATCAGAAAATAGCCCGAGAAATCGAGCCCGCCGAAGATCCGGCCGATGATCGGCATCAACACGTCCTCGGTCAGCGAGGTAACGATCTTGCTGAACGCCGCGCCGATAATCACCGCGACCGCAAGATCGAGCACGTTACCGCGCATCACGAACGCCTTGAACTCCTTGAGCATCGCGCTTCCTTTTCCGATCTGCTTCGTGCCGACAGGGTTAACGTATGTTTCGGGCACGGCAAGCCCGTTGCCGCTCCGCAACGCGAAGTGTATTAGGCAAGCGAAACGCCTCACGGAGCAACACATGACCGTCCGCCGCCTAGCGCTCTTTGCCCCGCTCGCCGCCGTCTCGCTCTCGGCCTGCGGCGTGAACCAGATCCCGGCGTCGGAAGAGAATGCCAAGGCCAAATGGGCGGACGTCGAAAACCAGTATCAGCGCCGTGCCGACCTGATCCCCAATCTGGTGGCGACCGTGAAGGGCTATGCGACGCACGAGCAGTCGACGCTCGAAGGCGTCGTCCAGGCGCGCGCCAAGGCGACGTCGATCACGATCTCGGGCGACGACCTCAAGGATCCGGCCAAGATGCAGCGATATCAGCAGGCGCAGAGCCAGCTCGGCGCCTCGCTCGGCCGCCTGCTGGCAGTCAAGGAAGCCTATCCCGATCTCAAGGCGGACCAGAATTTCCTCGCGCTGCAGTCGCAGCTCGAAGGCACCGAGAACCGCATCGCGGTCTCGCGCAGCGACTATAACGCCGCGGTCCAGCAATATAACACGATGATCCGCACCTTTCCCGACATGATCACCGCGAAGGTGATCTACGGCGCCAAGCCGATCACCCCCTTCACCGCGACCGCGCCCGATGCACAGGATGCCCCCAAGGTCGCGTTCTGACGATCGCGGCGGTGATGCCGATCACCATCCAAGCTCTGGCAGAGGCAGGCGTTCAGGAACGGCGGACGTGGCGCCCGAACTATTGGGCCAGGATCATCGCAGGCGCATTGCTGGCAATTCTGGCGCTGCTCCCGACACCTGTCCTCGCGCAGAGCTTTCCGCCCTTCACGGGGCTTGTCACCGACGCCGCCAATGTGCTGCCGCCAGATCGCAAGGCAACGCTGGAAGCCAAGCTCGAGGCCTTCCAGAAACAGTCGGCCGCGCAGGGCCAAGGCCGACAGCTCGTCGTCGCGACGGTCCCCAGCCTCGGTGGCGACGACATTCAAGACTATGGCTACAAGCTTGGCCGCGCTTGGGGAGTCGGGCTCAAGGGCGCCAACAATGGCACGATCCTGCTGATCGCGCCGGCCGAGCACAAAATCGGCATCGAGACCGGCCAGGGCGTCGAGGGCGCGCTGACCGACGCCTATTCCAGCGTCATCATCAATTCGAAGATCACGCCCGCGTTCAAGGCCGGAGACATGGCCGGCGGGATCGATGCCGGGGCGCAGGCGATCATCGACCAGCTCTCGCTGCCCGACGATGAGGCGCAAGCCAAGGCAAAGGCAGCGATCGCGGCCTATGATGCGCAGCACAAGCGCGCGCAGAGCGGCGGCGTACCGATCGCACTGATTTTCTGGGTGATCGTGATCGGCTGGGTGTTCGTCGGCGGACTGATCCGCCGGCGGGGGCACGGCACCGCCTATGGCGGCAGCGCGTGGCCGGTCTTTCTGTGGGGCCTGGGCAGCGGCGGCTGGGGCGGTGGTGGATCGGGCGGTAGCAGCTTCGGTGGCGGTTCCGGTGGCGGCAGTGGAGGGAGCGACGGCGGCTGGGGCGGCGGCGGCTTCACCGGCGGCGGCGGCGGGTCGTTCGGCGGCGGCGGCGCGTCGGGGGGATGGTGACATGCTGAGCGAGCAGGACCGCTTCCGCGTCGGCGAAGCGGTAACGCGCGCCGAGGCGCTAAGCGATGGCGAGATCGTCACCATCATCGCACCCGAATCCGATTCCTATCACGATGTCGTGCTGCACTGGGTGGTGCTCGCGATGTTCTTCGCGCTCGCACTAGTCGCGGCGGCACCGGCCCTGTTCGTCTATACGCTGGACCGTGCGGTCGGCGGCTGGACGGCGTGGACCGCGGGCGAACTTCTCTCGATCCTGCTGTTCGGGCTCGCCGCGACCTTCCTGGTCGCGCGCTATCTGTTCGGGCTGCGGCCGGTGCGTCTCGCGCTGACGCCTGGCGCGACGCGCGCGCGGCGCGTGCGGAGGCGCGCGATCCTGCTCTTCCGGCTCTCCGCCGAGAACCGCACGCGCGCCAAAACCGGCGTGTTGCTGTACCTCTCGCTTGCCGAGCGGCGCGCGGAAATCGTCGCAGACGAATCGATCGCGGCGAAGGTCGTGCCCGAAACGTGGGGCGAGGCGATGGCGGTGCTGATAGAAGCCGTGCGCCAGGGTCGCGCAGGCGACGGCATGGTGGCCGCGGTCGAGCGCATCGGCCAGGTGCTTGCCGAGCATTTCCCGCGCTCGGCCGACGATACCAACGAACTCCCGGACAGGCCGATCTTGCTATGAGCGCTACCGATCTCGACACGCCCGAAGAGACGCGCTGGACGGGCAAGTTCATCGTCACCAAGACGCGGGGCAAATGGGAATATGTCGGGCGGACGCGCGGCGTGCGCGCCGCGGTGATCGTCGCGGTCGACGACGGCCATGTCATTCTCGTCGAGCAATATCGCGTGCCGCTCGGGCGGTCCTGCCTGGAACTGCCCGCCGGGCTCGTCGGCGACGAGACGGAAGGCGAGGCGATCGCCGATGCCGCCGCGCGCGAACTGGAAGAAGAGACCGGCTACCGCGCCGCGCGGATCGACCCGATCGGCGAATTCGCCTCCTCGCCGGGAATGGTCACCGAGACGTTCACACTGATGCGCGCGAGCGGGCTGACCAAGGTCTCCGACGGCGGCGGGGTGGACGACGAGAATATCATCGTGCACCGCGTGCCGCTGGCCGAAGTGGCGGATTTCCTCGAGATACGGCGCGCGGCGGGCACGGTCGCCGACGTTAAGCTACTGCTGCTGCTCGGCGCAGGAATTTTGGCAGGCCGCTAGGCCGGCAGGCGCTAGGTGGTTGCCGCGGCGCATCTCTCTAGGGCGTGCGCGTCGTGCGAAGCCGCCGCGCTCAATCGCCCGCGGGTACGATCGGGCCGACCGCAAAGTTCTCGGCATAGGTCTGCAGCTTGAGCGAACGCTCGTTGAGCGGCACCACCGTGAAGGCGAGACCATTCTGCTCGCAATAGGCCTGCGCGGCCTCGAGGCTCGGGAAGGTCAGCCGCAACTGTTCGCGCGTATCGCCGGACCCCGCCCAGCCGGTCAGCGGATCGGGGGTCTTGGCGTGCGCGGGCTCATATTCGAGCGTCCACTCGCCGACCTTGGCGCGGCCGGACTGCATCGTGCTCTTGATCCGCTGGTAGAGTCGCGCGGCCATTTCGTCGTTCCTCGATATGCGATGCCGACGCGATGCCGCAGCGCGGCGTCGCGCGTCAAGGGCGTTGGCAGGGACGCCAGGGGCGCTGGGGTTCAGCCGCGTCGCGCCGCATTCTTGGTGCGGAGCGTGGGATCGGCCCGCGCGGGGTCGTCGGGCCAGGGATGACGCGGATAGCGGCCCCGCATCTCCTTGGCGACCGCCGCCCAGCTTCCGGCCCAGAAGCCCGGCAGATCGCGCGTGGTCTGGATCGGACGACCGGCAGGCGAGGTCAGCGACAACACCAGCGGCATGCGGCCGTCGCCGACGCTGGGGTGGATGCCGAGCCCGAACAGCGCCTGCGGACGCAATTCGACCGTCGGGCCCGCCTCGGCGGCATAATCGATCGGATGCGAACTGCCGGCAGGCGTCGCCAGCCGATCGGGTGCGAGGCGGTCGACCGCGCGGCGCCCGTCCCAGCCGAGCATCGTCTCGAGTGCGCCCGCCAGATCGGCGGCCGGGATCGCATCGAGCCGGCGCCGGCCTTCGACCAGCGGCACCAGCCATTCGTCGAGCGACGCGTGCAGCGCGTCGTCCGAGAGATCGGGGAGCGTCGGGTCGAACGCCCGCGCGAAACGGGCGCGCTCGCGCAGGCGTGCGCCGCCCTCGGGCCAGGGCAGGATGTCGATGCCGCCGCTCCGGACACCCTCGATGAGCGCCGCTGTGACTGCTGCCGGATCGGGCTTGTCATCCGGTCCGCCCCCTAGCCGCAAGGCGCCAAGCCGCTTCTCGCGGGTCGCCGCCACGCCCCCCGTCGCGGGATCGAAGCGGACCTCGCGTAGCTCGAGGATGCGGGCGCCATAGAGTTGCTCGATCGTTGCCCGATCGATCGCGGCGGCGGCGAGGATGCGCGCACCGGCAGCGATCCCTTGCGTCTCGGCGACGGCCAGCCAGTCCTCGCGGGCCAGCGGTGATGCGGGATCGAGCTTGTAGCCGCGGCCTCCGACACTGGCCCAGGTCTCGCCCGAGGCGTCGCGACGCCGTGCGATCCGATCGGGATAGGCGAGCGCGATGCAGAGCGCGACATCGTCGCCTTCGGATCCGCGACGCAGGCCAGCCCACGCAGCCGGCGTTTCGTCAACTGCTGCGCGTGAGGCGCTGGCTCCTGGGCTCCGGCGATCGCCGGCGAGCAGCGAGGACCAGCGTCGTGCCAGCCCGCGTGCGGCCTCCGCACGTCGACCGCGTTCACCGCGCCAACGCTGGAGGCGCTGCGCGAGATCGTTCGTATCGCCGCCCAGCCCGCGTTCCGACAGCAAGACAGCGACCTCCGCCGCGATCCGCTTGTCGGGCGCCGCAACCAACATGTGCCCCAGGCGCGGGGGCAGCGGCAGCGCCGCGATCGCATGGCCATGCGCGGTCGGCCGGCCATCGCGGTCGATCGCGCCCAATGCCGCCAGACGCATCCGCGCCTCGGCGACGGCGGCGACCGGCGGCGGATCGAGCCAGCGCAGCGTCCCGGGATCGGTCACGCCCCACAGCGCACAGTCGAGCAGCAGCGCCGACAGGTCCGCCTCGAGGATTTCGGGCGGATCGAAGCGCGGCAGACCGGCGGTCGCCGCCGCCTCCCATAGCCGGTAGACCACCCCCGGCGCCTGCCGTCCGGCTCGGCCCGCCCGCTGCGTTGCCGCCGCCTGGCTGACCCGCTCGGTCGACAGCCGGGTCACGCCTGCGGCGCGATCATAGCGGGCGCGGCGTGCGAGTCCCGAGTCGACGACGATACGCACCCCGTCGAGCGTCAGGCTGGTCTCGGCGATCGCGGTGGCGAGCACCAGCTTGCGGCGGCCTGCGGGTGCGGTGGCGATCGCGGCGCGTTGTTCGGCGGGATCGAGGCTGCCGTGAAGCCGGTGCAGGTCGACGTCCGGGGGCAGTCGGTCGAGCCGTTCGGCGGTACGCTCGATCTCGGCGACGCCCGGGAGAAAAGCCAGCACACCGCCCTCGGATTGCTCGGCGAGCGCGCGCCGGCACGCCGCCGCCACCGCATCCTCGATACGACCGCCGGCCTCGCGACCGAGATGGTGCAGCGCGATCGGATAGCCGCGCCCCGCACTTTCGATCAGCGGCGTCCCCTCGCCCAGCAGCGTCGCGAAACGCGCCCCGTCCAGCGTCGCCGACATCGCCACCAGCCGCAGATCGGGGCGCAGCGCAGCCTGCGCATCGAGTGCAAGCGCGAGACCGAAATCGCTGTCGAGACTACGCTCATGGACCTCGTCGAACAGCACCGCCGATATGCCTGCGAGTTCGGGATCGGCCTGGATGCGGTTGCGGAAGATGCCCTCGGTCAACACCGTGACGCGGGTCGCCGCCGACCGCTTGCTGTCGAGCCGCGTCGCATAGCCGAAGGTCTGGCCGACCGGTTCGCCCGCCACCGCCGCCATTCGCTCCGCCGCCGCGCGCGCCGCCAGCCGACGCGGCGAGAGCAGCAGGATTTCGCCCTGACACCACGCCTCCGCGAGCAGCGCAGGGGCAATTGCGGTCGTCTTGCCCGCACCCGGCGGCGCGACCAGCACCGCGCCGGATCCGGTTCGCAGCGCTGCGAGCAGGTCCGGAAGGACGGCATGGATGGGAAGCGCGCTCACCGGCGGGGCTTAGGCGCGGCTGGCGCGGGCTGTCCACCGCCGGCGCCGCCATCCTGGCGAGTCGGAATACAGGCACGCTGCTCCGCGAGGCGCAACCCGGCAGGTCTGAATCCCGAACCACCTTCGGGATGACGGAAAATCAGCGGACGGTTTGGCTCAGTAGGCCCGCGACACGGCGAATTCGGCGGCCTCGATCAGCGCGCTCTTCGCACGCCCGTCAGGAAAGCGCCCCAGGGCTGCGACCGCGCGCTGGCCATAATGGCGCGCCCGCGCGAGCGTGTCGGCGACGGCGCCGCAGCCGGCCAGCAGATCGATAGCATGGGCCAGGTCCGCGTCCGACACGCGGCGGCCCTCGATCGCGTCCTTCCAGAAGCGGCGCTGTTCGGCGTCGCCGCGCGCATAGGCGAGGATCACGGGCAACGTCACCTTTCCATCGCGGAAATCGTCGCCGGCGTCCTTGCCCATGGTGGCCCCATCGGACGCATAGTCGATCGCGTCGTCGACCAACTGGAAGGCGATGCCGAGATTGCGGCCATAGGCGTCGAGCGCGTCCTCATCGCCCTCGTCACGCTCGGCGACGACGGCCGCGATGCGGCAGGCGGCAGCGAACAGGGCCGCGGTCTTGGCGCCGATGATCGCGAGGTAGCGGTCCTCGTCGGTCTCGATCCGGCGCTGCGCGGTGAGCTGGTTGACCTCGCCCTCGGCGATGATCGCGGACGCGCCCGAGAGGATGCGCAGCACGCGCAAGGATCCGTCCTCGACCATCAGCTCGAACGAGCGCGAGAACAGGAAGTCTCCAACCAGCACGCTGGCAGGGTTGCCCCAGATGATGTTGGCGGTGCGCTTGCCGCGGCGCATCCCCGATCCGTCGACGACGTCGTCGTGGAGCAGAGTCGAGGTGTGAATGAACTCGACGATCGCGGCCAGCTTGTGGTGGCGCGTGCCGCCATACCCGAGCAGCCGTGCGCAGGCGAGTGTCAGCATCGGCCGCATCCGCTTGCCGCCGCCCGCGATCAGGTGCCCCGCGAGTTCGGGGATCAGCGGCACCTCGCTCTTCATCCGCTCGAGGATGACCGCGTTGACCTGGTTCATGTCGGCCGCGGTAAGCGCGAGCAGCGGATCCAGCGACGGCGCGGGCTCGCCGGGGACGGCAGTGCGGAAGGGATGCACGGTGGCTGTCATGGCGCGAACCTCTGGCGGGTGGGCGCAGCAAAGGCAAGGCTTGCATGACGCGCCCGCGCCCGCGAAGAGGGCGGCTTACCGAGGGGAGCGCACGCATGATGGCCGACGAGACGCTGCAACGCTTTCGCGAGAGCATCGACAATATCGACGCCGCGCTGGTCTTCCTGCTCGCCGAACGCTTCAAGGTGACGCAGGCGGTCGGCCGCTACAAGGCGGAGGCGAAGCTGCCGGCCGCCGATCCCGGTCGCGAAGACGAGCAGATCGCGCGGCTGCGGGGTCTCGCCGAGGCGGCGCATCTTGACCCCGACTTCTCCGAGAAATTCCTGCGCTTCATCATCGACGAGGTCATCCGCCACCACGAGCGGGTCCGGACCAGCTAGATCGGCGCGGCGCGGTCTTCGATCAGCGCACGGACGTCGTCGGCCAGATGCAGCGGGTCGAACGGCTTGACGATCACGCCGTCGATACCGAGTGCCGCATAGCCTTCGAGATCGGGCTTGCGCGCGCGCGCGGTCATGAAGACGATCGGGACGTCGGCATAGCCATCGAGCGCGCGGATCGCGGCGAGCGTCGCCGGTCCGTCCATCTCCGGCATCATCACGTCGAGCAGGATCACATTGGGTCGCCAGCCGTCCGCGGCGGCGCGGAGCATAGCGAGCGCCTCGGCGCCCGACCCGACCGCGCGCACCGCGATCGCCGAATCGAGCCGCAGCGCCATCGCGGCGATCGTCCGGATGTCGGGATCGTCGTCGACGCAGAGGATCGCGAGCGGTCGGGTCGATCGAATCCGGATCATGACACCACCGCCGCGTCCTGCGGCTGGCTGGCGAGGATCCGCTGGATCGCCCCCGCAAGGCTGTCGAGCGAGCGGCGCGATTTGATCAGCACCGCGTCCACCTTTCGCTCAAGGTCGGCGGGCACATCGAGCGCCGAATAGAGGATGGTCGGTATCGGACGGCCGTCGGTCCGCAGCAGGTCGGGCAACAAGGCCGATCCCGAACCGTCCGACAGATGCAGGTCGAGGATGACGACATCGGGCGTCTGTCTGGCCAGCACCGCGCGTGCGGACGCGATGCTGGTCGCGTGGACGACTCGACCGTGTTCGGCGAGCACGCCGGCCGTAACCTCAAGAATGTCGAGGTCGTCGTCAACGTGCAGAAGCGTCGGCCGCGACTCGATCGAATGCGCCATCGCCCGCCGTACCGACGCGATCAGCCGCGCCTGATCGACCGGCTTGGCAATCCAATCGACCGGTTCGAGCAGTGGATCGTCGCTATCGGCGATCTTTGCGAACGCCGCATCCGCCACAAGGATCACGGGCAATAGCCGGGTCTCGGCCCGGGTGCGCAACGCGCGCAGCGTCTCTAACCCGCCCGCCTCGGGCAGTGCGACGTCGATCAGCAACGCATCATAGCGCCCGGACACCACGGCGGATTGCACCGCGTGATCGGTCGCGACGCAATCGGCCGCGCAATCTTCCGCCTCGAGCATGGCGCTGAGCCGACGGGCGACGACCGGATCGGGTTCGCAGACCAGGATGCAGGGCTGGCTGCCGCGGAGCGGCTCGTCGAACCGTGACAGCGGCAGCGTGAAGCTGAACCGCGCACCGCCGGCGGGCGAGCGGCCGAACGAGATGCGCCCGTCATGGGCGGTCACGATGTCGCGCGAAATCGCCAGGCCCAAACCCGACCCCCCGTCGGCACCGTTGGACGCCTGCGCGAATCGCTCGAAGATGCGGCCGTTGAATTCTTCGGGGATGCCCGGCCCCGCGTCGTCGACGGTGACCACCACCTGGGCATCGCGCTGCGCGACCTCGACCGACACCAGTCCACCGGCCGGCGAGACGCGAACCGCGTTGGAAAGCAGGTTGGCGAGGACCTGGAGCAGCCGGTCGTGATCGCCTTGCACGATCAGCGGCGGGTGCTGCGCGATCCGCTCGATCCGGACCATGCGCGCGTCTGCGACGCCGCGGACGCCATCGATCGCGGCGTCGGCCACAGCGACCAGATCGAGCGGCGCCCGCTCGAACCGCATCCGTCCCGACCCGATTTTCTCGATGTCGAGCAGATCGTTGACCAGCCGGATCAGGCGGCGCGAGTTGTTCTCGGCGATCTCGATCAGGCGGCTCGCCGAATCGGGCAGCGTATCCGCCGACGCCTTGCGCAGCAGCCCGAGCGCGCCGACCACCGACGTCAACGGGGTGCGCAGCTCGTGGCTGATCGTGGCGAGGAAATCGTCCTTGAGCCGCTCGACCGATTTGCGTTCGGCGATGTCCCGCATCATCATCAGCACGTGCTGGCCATCCGGCAGGTTCATCACGCCGAGCGCGATGTCGACGGCCACGGCGTGGCCCGCATAGTGCCTTACCGAACGGTCGGGCCAATAGGGTTTGGGCACCTTGTCGTCGACGAGTTCGATGCACGCGGGAAAGTCCGTGTCATTCTGGCCATCGAACAAATCGGCGATGTCGCGACCGGCAAGTTCCCCGGGGCCGTAGCCCAGCAACTGCTTGGCGGCCGCGTTCGCCGCCTCGATACGGCCCCTGCCATCGATCATCAGCGTCGCGTCCGCATTCCCCGCGAACAAGGCAAGCAGCCGCATCGAGGTGTCGTGCGCGTTGCGCTCGAGCGCGAAGCGATGCGCACGCGCACGCCACAGCGCCCACAGTCCCGTGAACAGCAGCAAGCCGACCAACAGCATCAGGCCGATCAGCGCCTGTCTGAAGGCGACATAGCGGGCCTGCAGCACCGCGATCCGCCCGCGCACGAGTTCGGCCTCGTCTTGGTCGAGCCGGGCGACCTCGTCACGCGTGGAGGACATCAGCCCCACGCCCCGCCCTTCGGCGATCCGCGCCACCGCCGCGTCCAGCCCTTGGTGTCGGCGCAGGCCGATGACCGTCGCCATCTCGCCGAACCGATCGTCGATGAGCCGCCGAAGTACCGCGAGGCGACGACCGTGATCCCCGATCGTCGTATCGGTGCCGCTCGCCCGGATCAGATCGCTATTGGCGCGGCGTCGAGCGGCATCGAATTCGCCGAGAAACCGCACGTCGGCCGTGATCACATAGCCGCGTTGCGCCGACTCGGCCTCGGTGATCGCCATCATCAGCTCGTTGGTGTTCATCCGTCGCTCGTAGGCTTCGCGCACGAGTTGCCGGCGATCCCCCGCCTCGTGGACCTGCTGGCCGATCCAGAGCGGCAGAAGGGTAACCGCCAGCGTGCCGAGGATCGCGGCGAGCAGATAGGCGATCATCGACGGCGGACGTGGGACCGATCGCGGCGACGGGAGCAAACCGCCCATCATCGGCATATCCGACATCATGGACCGTCGGCCGCCGGCTCCCCGAGCAGCGGCTGCATGGCAAGGATCGCCTGCGTCCGATTGTTGACCCCAAGCTTACGGAAGATCGCGGTGAGATGCGCCTTGATCGTCGCCTCGGTGACGCCCAGTTCGCCCGCGATCTGTTTGTTGAGCCGCCCGTCGGCGAGCGCCATCAGCACGCGCAGCTGCGCACTCGACAGGTCGGCGATGCGCGCACGCGCCGCGCCGACATCCGCATTGCTGGTCTGCCGGATCGTCGGGAATACGGTTCCCCCGGCGAGAACGGTGCGCAGCGACGCGAGCGTTTCGTCGAGCGGCTGCGTCTTGGAGAGGTAGCCCGCCGCGCCCAGCACACGCGCCGCCTCGATCAGCTCCGGCTGCTGGCGCGCCGAGACGATCACGATCGGCACCGTGCCAAGCAGATGCTGCAAGCGCAGGAAGCCCGAAAAGCCGTGCGCATCAGGCAAAACCAGGTCGAGCAGCGCGAGGCGATAGCCGCGGTGACGACTGATCGCAGCCTCGGCGTCGGCGATCGTGCCGACGCTATCGATGGTCAGCTCGGGCATGGCCACGCGCGCGGCAAGCGCAAGGCCTTCCCGAATCAGCGGGTGATCGTCCGCCAGCAGCAATCTCGACCCAGACAACGATACGCCTCCCGGACAAAGGCGAAGCTATCCTCGCTTCGACCTGTTGTCTGCTCTATGACATAGGGTTTGCAGAAACATTGATCATATTCAATTGCTCATTTCCTATTCGACGGGGCTATTGAATATTCGCTCGCGCTTCCTTAGCACAGTTTGGCACCCGATGGCGGATGATCCTTTCCTTCTTCTTATAGACGATGAGCCGGCTCATCATACCCTTGCCGACGCCGTACTGACCGCCGGCGGATGGCGCGTGGACCATGCTGACGACGGCGAGACGGGTGTCGGGATCGCGGCATGCCGGCGCTATGCCCTCGTCCTGATCGATATCCAGATGCCGGGCATGACCGGTTTCGAGGCGAGCTGCGCCATCCGCAACGGGCCGGGCGCCAGCGCCAGCGCGCCGATCCTCGCCTTCACGGCACAGCGGGGCGCCGATCTGCAGGCCGGCATCCGCGCCGCCGGCATGGACGGGCTCGTCACCAAGCCCTTTACCGCGGAAACGCTGCGCGAAGCGGCTTTGCGCTGGTGGCCGACCGACCTGCCAGCCCCGGTCCGCCGGCTCGCGGCAACATTCGGTATCGCAGAAATCGCAGGTCTGATCGACCGCTTCCGCGCGCAGCTCGAACAGACGCTGGCGTGTGAGGATAATGCCGGCGACATCGCGCACGCGCACAAGCTGGCGGGCGTCGCCGGCACGCTGGGATTTCCCGACGTCCATCGCCCCTGGCTTGCGGTGTCGGAGGGAGATGCCTCCGCTTATGCCGAGGCGCGGACCAGCGCGCGACAGGCGCTGGCCCAGATCGCGGCGGCCGGAATCGGTGCGCCCCGCGCCGATGGCGACCGGCGATCGATCGACGAATATTAGACTTTGGTCTAACAATACTTGGTCGTTCAAAAATTTAGACGCTGTCGCCGCGAGGCGAAATTGGCGCCGTGCCTCGACAGACGGATCGATCTGTGGTGAGGCGCGGCGATGACGATGCGACCGGCGGCCTGTGCCCTTCCGATGTTCCTGCCGCTGCTCCTCGCCGCTTCCGCCCCGACCGGAGCGCCGGTGGAGGTCGAGGTCGGCAACGTCACCAGCACCCAAGGCGGCGTCCATGTCGACATCTGCCCCCAGGCGCAGTTCCTGACCAGCGACTGCCCCTATTTCACGACGGTGCCCGCCAAGCTCGGCACGACGGTCGTCGTGATCGCCAACGTGCCGCCTGGCCGCTATGCCGCGCAGGTGTTCCACGACCGCAACAGCAACGGCAAGATCGATCGTGGCCTGTTCGGCATTCCCAAGGAGCCGGTCGGCTTCTCGAATGATGCGCCGATCCACATGGCGCCGCCGCGATGGGATGCCGCCATGTTCGTCCATGGCACTGCGCCTCAGCGCATCGCGCTGAAGTTGCGCACTAGCTTCCTCTAGGCGTCGTCCGCATGTCGCATCCGCTCGTCCGCCTGGTCGCGCTTGCTTGCCGCCGACCCTATGCGACCGTCTCGACCGCGCTGCTGCTGACCGCCCTGGCGCTGGTCTATGCCGGCGCGCATTTCTCGATGACGACCGATGCGAGCGCGCTGATATCGCCGAGCGTGCCCTGGCGGATGGCCGAACATCGCATGGACCGCGCCTTCCCGCAGAATGGCGATACGATCCTTGTTGTGATCGACGGCGCCACGCCTGAACTCGCCGAGCGCGCCGCCGCCGGCCTTGCCGCCAAGATGCGCGCCGATCCGCGTCACTTCCGCCACGTCACCCGCCCCGATGGCGGCGACTATTTCGCGCGCGAAGGCCTGTTGTTCGGCAGCGAGGATGACGTTCGCGCCGCGACCGGACAGATGATCGCCGCGCAGCCGTTCCTCGGGCCGCTCGCCGCCGATCCATCGCTGCGCGGGATCGCCGGCGCGCTCGACACGATGCTGACCGGAGTCGCAAGAGGCGACGCGCCGCTTGCGCGCATTGATAGGCCCATGGCCGCGCTTGCCGACGCACTCGACCGGCAGGCGGCGGGCAAGCCGAGCTTCTTCTCCTGGCAAGCGTTGTTCGGAGGCGAGACAGCGGCGACGGCGGCGCCCAAGCGCCGGCTGGTGCTCGCCACCCCGATCCTCGATTTCGGGGCATTGATGCCCGGCGTTCCTGCGACCGACGCGGTGCGCGCCGATGCCGCGGCGCTCCAACTCGACGCAGCGCACGGCGTCCATTTCGGCATCACCGGCTCGGTACCGCTGTCGGACGAGGAGTTCGCGAGCCTCGCCGATCATGCCTGGCTGGTCGGCGGGACGATGCTGCTCGCGATGCTGGTGACGCTGCGGCTGGCGGTGCGGTCATGGCGGATCGTCGCAGCGATCCTCGGCACCACGATCGCCGGCTTGGTCATCACCGCCGCGGTCGGACTGGCGGCGGTCGGCCAATTCAACCTGATTTCGGTTGCGTTCATCCCGTTGTTCGTGGGCCTCGGCGTCGATTTCGGGATCCAGATCGGCGTCCGCTTTCAGGCCGAGCGGCTCGTTCACGCAACGCCCGCAGAGGCGATGGCCGCCGCGGCCGCCGCGCTGGGCGCACCCTTGCTGCTAGCGGCCGGCGCGGTCTGCCTGGGCTTCCTCGCCTTCCTGCCGACCGACTATGTCGGGATCGCGCAGCTTGGCGTCATCGCCGGGTTGGGCATGGTCATCGCGTTGCTGCTCGCGGTGACGCTGCTGCCGGCGCTGCTGATGCTGGTCGGCGGCGGACGGCCGCAGGCTGAGCTCGGCAATCCGCGCCTCGCCGCCGCCGATGCCTTCCTAATCCGTCGGCGTGGCCTCGTCCTGGCCGCCTTCGGGGTCGCGATGGTCCTCGGCGTCGCCAGCCTGGCGCTGGTGCGCTTCGACTTCAATCCGCTCCATCTGCGCAATGCCAAGGGCGAAGCGATGGCGACGCTCGCGGATCTGATGCAAGACCCGACCCGCGACCCGAATACGATCGACATATTGGCGCCCAATCTCGGCGCGGGACAGGCGCTCGCCGCACGGCTCGCCCGACTTCCCGAGGTTGGCCAGGCGCTGACCGCGGCAAGTCTCGTCCCAGACGACCAGGCGCCCAAGCTCGCGATGATCGCCAACGCGCAGGCCTTGCTCGATTTTACCCTCAATCCGTTCGCGCCGGCCGCCGCGGCGAGCGATGCCGAGACGATTGCTGCACTGCACGCCACGGCCAAAAGCCTGCGCGGTGCGGCAACCGGATCGGATCGCGCGAGCGTCGACGCGCGCCGCCTGGCGGCGGCGTTCGATCGACTGAGCGGAGGCTCCGTACACGAGCGTCAGGCGGCGACCGCGATGCTCGTGCCACCACTCGAGACCATGCTCGACCAGATGCGCGCCGCGCTCGCCGCGCAACCCACGTCGGTGGCGACACTGCCGTCCGACCTGCGCCAGGACTGGATCGCCCCCGACGGCAGCGCCAAGGTTCAGCTCACCGCCGCCGGCACCGATCGCAGCGACGCCGCGCTGGCCCGCTTCGTCGCCGCGGTACAAAAGGTGGCGCCGCAGGCAATCGGCCCCGCGGTCTCCGAGCAATCCGCGGCGCACACCGTCGCCATGGCCTTCGTCGAGGCGGGCATCCTGGCGCTCGCGGCGGTCAGCCTGCTGCTGCTGCTGGTGTTACGCAATGTGCGCGAGGTGGCGTTCACCCTGGCGCCCGTCGTGCTGTCGGGCTTTCTCACGCTCGGGACGTGCGTGCTGATCGGGCAGCCGATCAACTTCGCCAACATCATCGCCTTTCCGCTGCTCTTCGGCGTCGGCGTCGCCTTCCACATCTATTTCGTGATGGCGTGGCGTCGGGGCGCGACCGACCTGCTTCAGTCGCCGCTGGCGCGCGCCGTGTTCTTTTCCGCGCTGGCGACGGGGTCGGCGTTCGGCTCGCTGTGGCTGTCGCGCCATCCCGGCACCGCGAGCATGGGCAAGATCCTGATGATCTCGCTCGCCTGGACGCTGGTCTGCGCGCTGATCTTCGAGCCGGCGCTGCTCGGGCCGCAGCGCAAGGACTCCCCTCCCGCATAGGAGGGGAGCGCGTCACTTCACCGTGTCGAGCTGCGCCAGCTTCTTGACCAGCGCGGCGATCCCGCCGCTCTGCACCGTGCTCGCCAGATCCGCGCGCTGGAGCGCGAGGTTGCTCACCCCGCCCGAGATCACGTCGACGACCTTCCACGTCCCGCCGGCCTGCCGCATCCGGTAGAACAGCGTGTCGCTATTGATCGTCACCTTGACGACCTTCTCCGCGCCATGTGCGATCGGCTGCGGCGCGACGGCGAAGCGTTCGCCCGAAAATTCCTTGAAGTTGCGCGCCAGCGACACGGCCGAATGGCGCGTCAGCGCAGCGATCGCCGCCGCCTTGTCGCTTGCCGAGGCGCTGCTCCACGCAGGGCCGACGACCAGCGCCGCGATGCCCGGCATGTCGTAATAGCTTTTCACCAGCGGCTCGAAGCGATCCGTCCGCGCCGATGCGCCGAGCTTGGCCTTCATGATCGCGATCACGCCGTCGTCATAGCTGCCGATCCGCGCCACCGCGGGGTCGCCCGCCTGCGCCTGCACGGCGGCAGGTGCCGCAAGCGCGACAAGCAGGGCGGCAAGACTGTGGGTTCGAAGTGTCAACGTCGTCATCCTCCGGTCAGGCGAACGCCATGGGGTGTGGCGCAATAACCCCTGCTGAACACCGCCGTGCGCTCAAGGGTTGCGGCTCTCTTTCGCATCCGTGACGGAACGACTATGTGGGGCGCGCGCCTCGGGAGACATTGATGGTCAAGGTATTGCTAGCTCAACCCCGTGGTTTCTGCGCGGGCGTCATCCGCGCGATCGACATCGTCGATCAGGCGCTCGACCGCACTGGTGAGCCCGTCTACGTCCGTCACGAGATCGTCCATAATCGCCATGTCGTCGATACGCTCAAGGCCAAGGGCGCGGTGTTCGTCGAGGAGTTGAGCGAGGTGCCCGCGGGCGCCGTCACGATTTTTTCCGCGCACGGCGTCAGCCGCGCGGTGCAGCTAGACGCCGAGGCCAAGGGCCTGCCGGTGATCGACGCCACCTGTCCGCTGGTCAGCAAGGTGCACGCGCAGGGGCGCCGCTATGTGGCGACCGGGCGGACGCTGGTGCTGATCGGCCATGCCGGCCATCCCGAGGTCGAGGGCACGCTCGGCCAGATCGACGGCGAGGTCCATCTCGTCGGCTCGCCGCAGGAGGTGGCAACGCTCGCCCTGCCGCTCGATCGCCCGATCGCCTATATCACGCAGACGACTCTGTCGGTCGACGACACGCGCGCGATCATCGCGGCGCTCAAGGCGCGCTTTTCGGACGTCACCGGCCCCGACACGTCGGACATCTGCTATGCCACGCAGAATCGCCAGTCGGCCGTGCGCGCGCTGTGCGAGCAGGCCGACATGCTGATCGTCGTCGGTTCGACCAACAGCTCCAATTCCAACCGGCTGCGCGAGATCGGCGAGGAGATGGGCAAGCCCGCCTTCCTCGTCGCCGACGGCTCGGAGCTCGATCCCGCCTGGCTCGACGGCATCGAGACGATCGGGCTCACCGCCGGCGCCTCGGCGCCCGAGGAACTCGTCCAGAGCGTGATCGCCGCGATCGAGCGGATCACCCCCGCCACCGTCTCGCCCCTCGACGGACTCGAGGAAAATGTGCAATTCCGCCTGCCGCCCGCGCTTGCGCGGCTGCAGCCGCGTGCCCGCGTAGCCTGAGGACCCCAGCATGACCCTACCCCTCGCCGTCGTCGCACGGATCGGCGCCTATACCGTCGGCCAGGAGCTGCGCGGTCGCAAATATCCGATGGTGCTGATGCTCGAGCCGCTGCTGCGCTGCAACCTCGCCTGCCCCGGCTGCGGCAAGATCGACTATCCCGATCCGATCCTCAACCAGCGTCTGTCGTACCAGCAGTGCATGGACGCGATCGACGAATGCGGCGCGCCGGCCGTCTCGATCGCGGGCGGCGAACCGCTGCTCCACCGCGAGATGCCCAAGATCGTCCAGGGTTATCTCGCGAAGAAGAAGTTCGTCATCCTGTGCACCAATGCGTTGCTGCTCAAGAAGAAGATCGACGACTACAAGCCGCACAAATATTTCACCTGGTCGATCCATCTCGATGGCGACCAGGCGATGCACGACCATGCCGTCGACCAGACCGGCACCTATACCGTCGCGGTCGAGGCGATCGAGCTGGCCAAGGCCAAGGGTTTCCGCGTCCAGGTCAATTGCACCGTGTTCGACGGCGCCGATCCGGCCCGGCTGGCGGCGTTCTTCGACGAGATGAAGCGGCTCGACGTCGAGATCACAATCTCGCCCGGCTATGCCTATGAGCGCGCGTCGGACAAGGAGCATTTCCTCAGCCGCACCAAGACCAAGACCTTCTTCCGCGACGTCTTCTCGCGTGGCGACAACGGCAAGGCCTGGACCTTCACCAACTCGCCGCTGTTCCTCGATTTCCTCGCGGGCAACCAGAGCTACGAATGCACGCCCTGGTCGATGCCGCTGCGCACCGTCTTCGGCTGGCAGAAGCCCTGCTACCTTGTCGGCGAAGGCTATGTGGAGACCTTCTCGGAGCTGATGGAAGGCACCGAGTGGGACGAATATGGCGTCGGCAAGTACGAGAAATGCTCGGACTGCATGGTGCATTGCGGATTCGAGGGTACGGCCGCGGCCGACGGCATCCGCCATCCGCTCAAATTCATGAACGTTGGTCGCAAGGGCATCCGCACGACGGGCCCGATGGCCGAGGACATCGACATCAGCAAGGCGCGCCCTGCCGAGGACGTGTTCTCAACCCATGTCGAGCGGGAGCTCGCGCTGATCGCCAAGACCAAACCCGGCTCGGCAAAGCACGTCGTAGCCACGACTTAGCCGCTTCATCGCGCGGCCGGCGTCCATCCCGACGCCGACCAGCGCGGGAATCTGCCACGGCCGGATCAGGATCGCGAGCAGTAGCGCGCCGATCCTAATCCCGCCGTCGGGCGCCATCGCGACCTGGACGGCGCGGGGCATCGATCGGTCGGCGGCGTCCGACACCACGCGCGCCACGGCAAAGGGCAACGCATGCCGCTGTGCGACGCGCGCGGCGATGTGGCTCTCCATGTCGCAGGCCAGCGCGCGCGTCGAAAAGTGCAGCGACTCCTTCTGCGCGGCGGTGACGATCATCGTGCCGTCGGCATGGATGCGGCCGACCACGGCGCCGGGCAGCAGCGCCGCGATGCGGCTGATCCAGCCCGTCGACGCATCCTTGCGCGCGGTCGGTTCGGTCACCGGTCGGACGTCGCGCGGCCTGCTCGCGCCGACGCTCCATTCGCGCCGCTCCATGGCGGTCGGCGAGAGCGTGCCGACCACCCAGTCGCCGACCGCCAGCCGCGGCGCGAGCGCGCCCGCCAGCCCAACGCTCAGGATCGCCGTGGCACCGGCGGCCACGCCCGCCTCGAGTTCCGCTTCAAAGCGATCATGATCGGTGCCGGCGACGATGACGGTGACGCCATCCCGCGCAAGCGCCTTGGCCTCGCGCTTCATGCCCGTCGCGACGAGGATCATGCGGCGACTGCCACACCGCTACCGTTCGTCCTCAGCGAAGAGAGACATGCGGCAGGCGCCGCGTTTGGGTCACGCACTTCGACTGCGCTTGGTGCGAACGGATGAGGGACGTTCATCCTCACATCCCGAACGCGACGCGCCGCACGTTGCCGCGCTTGAGGTTGCGGTAGCGGGCGAGCGCCCACAGCGGGAAATATTTGGGGTAGCCGTGGTAGCGCAGGTAGAAGACGCGCGGGAAGCCACCGCCGGTATAATGCTCCTGCCCCCACAGCCCGTCGTCCGCCTGATGGCGCTCGAGCCACGCGACGCCGCGCGCAACGACCGGATGATCGACCTCGCCCGCCGCCATCAGCCCGAGCAGCGCCCAGGCGGTCTGCGAGGCCGTCGACGACGCCGGCTCGTGCCCGCGCCGATCGAGCGCATAGCTGTCGGCGCTCTCGCCCCAGCCGCCGTCGGCATTCTGGATCTGCACCAGCCAGCGCACCGCGCGGCGCACCATCGCCGAGGCCGGATCCACGCCGGCGACGTTGAGCGCGCACAGCACCGACCAAGTGCCGTAGATGTAATTCACCCCCCAGCGGCCCCACCAGCTGCCTTCGGCATGCTGGTCACGGCGCAGCCACTCGATCGCCTCCGCCATGCGCGGGCTGTCGGCAGCCTCGCCGAGCTGCGCGAGCATCGAGACGACGCGCGCGGTAACGTCGGCGGTCGGCGGATCGAGCAGCGCGCCATGATCGGCGAACGGGATGTCGTTGAGGTAAAAGGCCATGTTGTCGGCATCGAACGCGGCATAGCCGCCGTCCTTGCTCTGCAGGCCCGCGGTCCATTCGACGCCGCGGTCGATCCCCGCATCGAAACGGGGCCCAAGCTTCGGCCGTGCGCGGTCCATCGCCATCACCACCACCGCGGTGTCGTCGAGGTCGGGATAATGGTCGTTGCCATATTGGAACGCCCAGCCGCCGGGGCGGACATCGGGACGCTGCACCGCCCAATCGCCCTTGACGTCGAGGATCTGGCGCGGTGTCAGCCAGTCGAGCCCGCGCGTGGCCGAGTCCTCGTCGCCCGCCTCGAGCATCGCATGCGCGGCGAGCGCGGTATCCCACACCGGCGAGACGCAGGGCTGGCAATAGACCTCGCCGTCCTCGCGCCGCACCAGCAGCTTCTCGACCGAGCTCCGCGCGATCGCCCGGTGGGAATGCTCGGGGGCGTAGCCGAGCGCATCGAACATCATCACGCTGTTGGCCATCGCCGGATAGATTGCGCCAAGCCCGTCCTCGCCGTTCAGCCGCTCGACGACGAAGTCGACGCACGCCTGGATCGCCTGGCGCCGCCAACGCCGCGGCCACAGCCGGCGGCCGCGCTTGAGCACGACGTCGAGCGCGGCGAAGCCCTTCTCCCACGCCCATTTGCCTGGCAGCGCGCGCTTGAGCGGTAGTTTGCCGGAGAGGAAAAGCTCATCGACGCGCACCCCGCGCGGATTGCGCGCGACCGGACGCAGCGCGCACAGCACGAGCAGCGGCACGATCACGGTGCGCGCCCAATAGGACATTTTCGAGAGGTGGACCGGGAACCAGCGCGGCGCGAGGATCAGCTCGGGCGGGATCTCGGGTATCACGGCCCAGGATCCGCAGCCGAACAGCGCCAGCTGGATCCGCGTGAACACATTGACCGCGCCCGCGCCGCCGCGCTTGAGGATTTCCGCCCGCGCCCGGGCCATATGCGGCGCGTCGATGTCGTCGCCGATCATCTTGAGCGCGAAATAGGCTTTCACGGTCGCCGAGATGTCGAAGCCGCCATCCTGATAGAGCGGCCAGCCGCCATGCGCCGCCTGGATGCGGCGCAGATACCGGCCGATCGCCGCCTCGAGCTCGAGATCGTCGGGCTCGCCGAGAAACTGCCTCAGCAGGATATATTCGGACGGGATGGTGGCATCGGCCTCGAGCTCGAACACCCAATGGCCATCGGGCCGCTGCGCATCGGCGAGCGCGACGCGCGCGCGGGCGATCGCGACATCGATTCCCTCGAGTGGATCGGGGATAAACCCCTCGGCCTGATCTTCAACGCGCAACACGCTTTGCCTCCAACGCGCACGCCGCCGCCGCCCGCCCCGACCGCAACGCACCTTCGATGGTGGCGGGTAGCCCGGTTTTCGTCCAGTCGCCAGCCAGGAACAGGTCGTCCCATCGCGTTTTGGCGCAAGGCCTGCGCAGATCCTGTTCGGGCGTCGCCGCAAAGGTCGCGCGCTTCTCGATGACGAGCTGCCAGACGGGCAACGTCTTCGGGCCGCCATGGACCGCGACGACATCCGCCCACAGCCGTGTCGCGAGCGCCTCGCGGTCGTCGGCCAGCAGCGCATCGGCGGCGCTGGTGGTGGTCGAGCGGCGATCGGGAAAGGCGAAGACCCATTCGGCCGTGCCGCCGATGATGCCGGTAACCGGCGCGGCGCCAGCCGGCGGCGGTGACAGGAAATGCGCGTTGACGATCGCATGGTGCTGATCAGGCACGACCAGATCGGGCACGAGATCGACGGCGACCCAGGCGGGCACCGCGAGGATCGTGGGGACGCCTGGCGCGATCTCCTCGCGACCATCGGCGAAGTCGAGCGATACGATCCGCGTGTCGCTGAGCGCCAGCGCGCGCAATCGGCGCCCGAGGCGGATCGTCGCGCCGTGCGCCTCGAGCCAGGCCAGCGCGGGATCGACGAAGGCGGCGGCGAGCGTCGGCTCGGCGATCATCGGGCGACACGCGCGCCCACCCTTCGCCAGCGTCTCGCGCACGATCGCACCGGCGAGCTGCGCCGATCCTTCGGCAGCCGGCGTGTTCAACGCCGAGACGAAGAAATTGTCGAGCAGCCGATCCCACAGCGGCCCGCGCGTCGGAATCACATCGCCGATCGTCCGCCCCGCGGTCGCGCGCAGCAGCCGCGCCAAGCCGAGATAATCGGACGGCGTCGTCCCCGGCACGCGGCGCGTCTTCGCGAACAACCACCAGGGCAGTGGCCCGGCGTTGGGATGCAGCACCCAGCGGGCGCCGTCGCGCACGTCGACATAGGGAAAGCGCGCCTCGCTCGATCCCGCCAGTCGGTCGCTCGCGCCGATCGTCTCGAGATAGGCGTGGACCGCGCGGTTGCCCGACAGGACGAGATGATTGCCATTGTCGATCGTCATCCCGAGCTTGGGATCGTGATAGGATCGACAGCGCCCGCCCGCCTGCCGCGCCGCCTCGCTGAGCGTTACCCGATAGCCGGCCTCGGTGAGCGCGATCGCCGCCGACAACCCGGCCAATCCTGCCCCGACGACATGCGCCGGGCCCCTGCCGCCGGTCACCGGCCGAGCCGCAGCCTGACCAGCGTCCAGGCCAACGCCAGCCGGTTGTGGCGCACACGGACGCGCGGCGGCTGCCAGCCCGCCTTGCGCATCCGGCGCAGCAGCTCGGAATAGGCGGCCGCCATCAGCCGCGGCGCAATCAGATGGCCCTTGGGACCAGCATCGAGGATTTTCTGCGCCGCCCGGAAATGCGTGTCCGCCTCAGCCGCCACGATCCGCGCGGCACCGTCGATACGCGGATCGCCCACCACGCTGGCGATGTCGCCAATCGCGATGCCCTGCGCCTGGATCGCCTCGCGCGGCAAATAGAGGCGGCCGATTGCGGCATCCTCATCGATATCGCGCAATATGTTGGTCAGTTGCAGCGCGCGGCCGAGATGGTGCGCCAGATCCAGCCCTGCGGCCTCCTCCATTCCGAAGATCCGCACCGACAGCCGGCCGACGGCACTGGCAACGCGGTCGCAATAGAGATCGAGCGTGGCGGCGGGCGGCCAGCGAATGTCGCCTGCGACGTCCATCGCCATACCGTCGATCACCGCCTCGAAGTCGGCTTGGACGAGTCCGAAGGCCCGAATGTGGGGGACGAGGAATTCGGCAACCCCCGGTGACCGGCCTGCATAGAGGCTAGTGAGGTCGCCCCGCCATTGATCGAGCTGCGCCGCGCGCGTCGCGGGATCGCCCTGCTGGTCGTCTGCGATGTCATCGACGATGCGGCAGAATTCATAGACGGCGTACATCGCGTGCCGCTCGGGCTTGGGCAGCACCTTCATGCCCGCGTAAAAGGATGAGCCCGCGGCGGATGGCTGACTCACCGCGCGACCAATCGACCGAGCGCGGCACCGGATGCAAGCAGCAGCGCCTCACTTTTGCGATGATGGACGCGCTCCGCGAGCGGATCGCGCCGCCGCAGCCGCGTCGCGAGGCTGACCGCGAGCCGCTGGATCACCGCGACCTCGATCCCGAGCCGGCGGTCGGCTATACCCCGCGCAAAGGGCGCCGCCTCGGCGAGCAATTGCTGGCAGCGCTCGGCGCAGGCCGCGATCACCTGGCGCAGCGCGGGCGGCGCACCGGGTCGCGCAAGATCCTCGGTCCGCGCACCGGTCGCAGCGAGCAGATCCTGCGGCAGGTAGACACGGTCGATCTCGCGATAATCCTTGGCGCAATCCTGAAGGTGGTTGATCACCTGGAGCGCCGCGCACAGCGCGTCATTGGCTGGCCACAGCGCGCGATCCTCGCCATGCACGTCGAGCACGAAGCGCCCGACCGGCATCGCCGAATAGCGGCAATAGTCGATCAGATCGTCCCAGTGCGCATAGCGGTTCACGGTGCAGTCGCGCCGAAACGCCTCGAGCAGATCGAGCGCATGGACCGGATCGAGGTTGCGTTCCGCCATCACGATGCGAAGCGCCACGGCGCTCGGTTCGGCATCGCTGGTCCCGACGATTCCGGCGCGCATCGCCTCGAGCCGCGCGAGCTTCTGGTCGGCGCTCGCGGTGACATGGTCGGCGATGTCGTCGGCGAGGCGCGCGAAGCTGTAGAAGGCCATGATCGGCGCCCGATAGCGCGCCGCGACCAGCCTCGAGGCGACCGGGAAATTCTCGTCGGTATGGCCCTTGCCCGAGGCAAAGTCGGCGGCGGTTCCGGCGATCGTGATGGCACTCATCGCTGCATCCGAGCCTGCGCCCGCCCCTTCCACATTCCGCCGCGCCCCCGACCATGCTGCCATGCCGACAGCGCCGTCGCCGCGCCGTACACCACGCCGATCGCCGGGAGCGCAACCCCCCATAGCGGCGAGCGGCGATAGAAGCGCAGCATCGGCTGGAAACAGATCGCCATCGCGAGCCAGGCAAGGGCACCGGCAAGCTGCGCGCCGCCGTGTCCGAACAGGGCAAGCGCCGGCGGCACGATGTAGAGCAGCGCCAGTCCGGCCAGCGTACCCGCCAGCAGCAAGGGGGCATAATCGAGCTGCGCATAAGCCGAGCGCGAGATCATCGCGATAATCTCGGACCAGCCGCCATAGGGCCTGAGGCTCACCGAACGGCGCGTCAGCGACAGGCGGATCGGGCCCTGCGCCTTCATCGCCGCGCCCATCGCGCAATCGTCGATGATCGCGTCCGCGATCGCGGCAAGACCGCCGGCACGCGCGAGCGCGTCGCGGCGCACCAGCATGCAGCCGCCGGCCGCCGCTGCCATCTCGGCACCGGGTCGATTCACGCGGGCGAAGGGATAGAGCATCTGGAAGAAGAAGACGAAGGCGGGGATCAGCGCCTTTTCCGCAACACTGTCGCAGCGCAGCTCGGCCATCAGCGAATCGAGCACCAGCCCGCGCTGCTCGGAGCGCGCGACCAGCGAACGCAGCGTGTCCGGCGCATGCGCGATGTCGGCGTCGGTGAACCAGAGATAGGCCGGTGCGTCGCCCGCCTGCGCGACACCGCCCCGCATCGCCCAGAGCTTGCCCGTCCAGCCGGCGGGCGGAGCGGCGCCGTCGATCACGGTGAGCCGGTCCGACGCTCCGGCCGCGCGGCGGGCTATCGCCCCGGTGCCGTCGCGGCTGCCGTCGTCGACGAGGATGATGCGGAAAGCGCCGGGATAATCCTGCGCGATCAGCGACGCCATCGCGCGGCCGATCACGTCGGCCTCGTCGCGGGCCGGCACGATCGCGGTCACCGCGGGCCAGACGGCGAGCGTTGGCGCCACGCCTCCGTCCGTGTCACGCGCCAGCCAGAAGCCGTCGCGGAACAGCAGCAGCCCGATCCAGATCGCCAGCGGGAGCAGCGCGAGGACGATCAACGGATCATCCCCTGGCCTCGGAACCAGGCAAGCGCGTCGCCGACCGCCTGCTGCCACGGCCGCGCGCCGTAGCCGAGTTCGGTCGCGGCGCGATCCGAAGCGAAGAACATGCGGTAGTGCGACATGCGGAGCGCATCGCGCGTCAGCATCGGCTCCCGACCCTTAAGTTTGGCCCAAGCCTCGGACACATAGGCGAGCGGCATCAGCGGCCCGCGGGGCAGCGATACGGTCGGCGGCTTGCGCCCGACGTGGCGCGCAACCTCGCCGAGCAAGGTCTCCAGCATGACATCTTCACCGCCGAGAATGTACTGACGGCCGATCTCGCCCTTCGCCAGCGCCAGCACATGGCCGCGCGCGACGTCGTCGACATGCACGAGGTTGAGCCCGGTATCGACGAAGGCGGGCATCTTGCCATTGGCGGCCTCGACGAGGATGCGGCCGGTCGGCGTCGGTCGGACGTCGCGCGGCCCGATCGGCGTCGAGGGATTGACGATGACGGCCTGCAGGCCGCGCTCCTTCACCATCTGCTCGACCAGCCGCTCGGCGACCACCTTCGAGCGCTTGTAGGCACCGATCGCGGTCGCTTCGGTAAGCGGACGGGTCTCGTCCGCCGCACCGCCCGCCAGCGGCGCTATCGTCGCGACGCTGCTGGTGTAGACGATACGCCGCGTGCCCGCAGCGAGCGCCGCCTCCATGACGGTGCGCGTACCCTCGCGATTGTGCCGGACGATGTCCTCAGGGTCGGGCGCCCACAGTCGATAGTCGGCAGCGACGTGCGCGAGCGCGTCGCACCCGGCCAGCGCCGCGCGCATCGAGGCGGCGTCGAGCATGTCGCCGCGCACGATCGTGCCGGGGAAGTCTTCGAGGTTGGTGGCAGGCGACGTCGTGCGCGCAAGGCCGCGGACCTGCCAGCCGTCGGCCGCGAACGCGCGTGCGACCGCCGCGCCGACGAAGCCCGACACGCCGGTCACCAGGATCGTTTCACCATTTGCCATGCCGGACAGGCTATTAAGCACGCCGATGCCAAATGGGAAGGAAGTGCGCGCCGCATGACACGCTGTTAAGGAGCCGGCATGCTCGCCGTTCTCTCGTTCGTCCTAACGCTGCTCGCGATGACCGGCACCGCCTATACGCTCGCCGCCGTGGCGCTCGCCGGGCGATGGCGCACGCCATTGCGGGAGCGGGCGCTCACCACGCCCCCGCGCAGGCGCGGGCCCAGGCCCGTACGTGGAGATGGCGCGGCGCCTGCTGCCGGCGTCGGGCCTGGGCCCCGGCTTTCGCCGGGGAACGCCGATTGGCCATCGATCACCATGCTCAAGCCGCTGCACGGACCTGAGCCGATGCTCGAGGCCAAGCTCGCGAGCTTCCTCGAGCAGGACTATGCCGGGCCTATCGACATGGTGTGCGGCGTCGCCGACCCGGCCGATCCGGCATTGGAGGCGGCGCGGGCCGTCGATGCCGCTATAGTCTGGAGCAGCGTGCGGCACGGCTCGAACGGCAAGATCTCCAATCTCATCAACATGGAACCCGCCGCAGCCGGCGACATCCTGATCCTCAGCGACAGCGACATGGTCGTCGGCCCCGATTATGCGACGCTCGTGACCGAAGCGCTCGCCCGTCCCGGTGTCGGCGCGGTCACCCTGCCCTATGCCGGGATCGGCGAGACCAACGGCTGGTCGCGGATGGCGGCGGCGGGGGTCAGCTGGGGGTTTCTGCCCTCGGTGATGATCGGCGTCGCGACCGGCTTGGCGCACCCCTGCATGGGTTCGACGATCGCGCTGCGCCGCGAGACGCTCGAGTCGATCGGCGGCTTCACGCCGTTCGCTGACCTGCTCGCGGACGATCACGCGATTGGCGCCGCGGTGCGCGGGTTCGGGCTCACCGTCGCGGTCGCCCCGCCGATCGTGCTCCATGGCTGCAGCGAATCGAGCCTCGCCGCGCTGTGGCGCCACGAGCTGCGCTGGAACGCGACGGTGCGGATGCTCGACCCCGCGGGCTATGCCGGCAGCGCGGTGACCCACGCCTTCGCCTGGTCGCTGCTCGCGGTCGCGAGCGGCGCAGGCGGCTGGGTGATCGGCGTGGCGCTGCTCGCCCGGCTCGCGCTGGCGGCGCGGATCGATGCGCTGGTCGGTCGCCAGACTGCGCCCTTGTGGTGGCTGCCCGCGCGCGACCTGTTGTCTTTCGGCCTCTATTGGTCGGCCTTCTTCACGCGCTCGGTTGATTGGCGCGGGAGCCGGCTTCATATGACACCCAACGGCCGCATGTCGGCCGAACCGGAGATACATTAGATGACGCTTCGCACGCTCTTCATGCAGGGCCCCTCGTTCGACGGCTATGACGGCGGCGCCGGCGCGCGCTACCAGATGAAGCGCGAGGTGAAGAGCTTCTGGTATCCGACCTGGCTGGCGCAGCCCGCCGCGATGATCGAAGGCTCGCGCCTGATCGACGCGCCCGCGCACGATCAGAGCTGGGACGACATCAAGCATGAGGTCGACAATCGCGACCTGATCATCCTCCACACCTCGACGCCGAGTTTTCGTCAGGACGTGCAGACCGCCGAGCTGGTCAAGCAGCGCAACCCCACGGCGCTGGTCGGCATGGTCGGTGCCAAGGTGATGATCGAGGACGAGAAAGCGCTCGCCGCCACCACCGCGCTCGATTTCGTCTGCCGCGAGGAATATGACTTCACCTGCGTCGAGCTGGCCGCGGGCCGCCCGCTCGCCGAAATCGACGGCATCACGTATCGCGCCCCCGACGGCACGATCGTGCGCAACCGGGACCGCGCGCAGATCGAGGACATGGACGTCCTGCCGATGGTCTCACCGATCTACCGGCGCGACCTCGACCTGAACAAATATTATGGCGGCTACCAGCGCCACCCCTATGTCAGCTTCTACACCGGGCGCGGCTGCAAGAGCCGCTGCACCTTCTGCCTGTGGCCGCAGACGATCAGCGGCCACCGCTATCGGCACCGCACCGTCGGCAAGGTGATCGAGGAGGTCCAGTACATCCTCAAGGAAATGCCCGAGATCAAGGAGATCTTCTTCGACGACGACACGCTGGCCGATGCGCACGCCTTCGTTGTCGAACTGTCGGGCGAGCTCCGGAAGCTCGGCTTCGGCACGCCTGGTTTCCCCGTCACCTGGGGCTGCAACGCCAAGGCCAACGTGCCCCAGCCGGTGCTGAAGGCGATGAAGGAAGGCGGCTGTCGCGTGCTGCTGGTCGGCTACGAAAGCGGCAACCAGCAGATCCTGCACAACATCAAGAAGGGCCTGCGCGTCGACGTCGCACGCCAGTTCACCAAGGACGCGCACGCGCTGGGTCTCACGATCCACGGCACCTTCATCCTCGGCCTCCCCGGCGAAACGCTGGAGACGATCGAGGAGACGATCAAATATGCGCAGGAGATCAACCCGCACACCATCCAGGTGTCGCTCGCGGCGCCCTATCCGGGCACCTTCCTGTACAAGCAGGCGGTCGAGAATGGCTGGTTCGACGACAGCAACGACCTGCTCACCGACGACGGTACGCAGATCGCGCAGCTGAGCTACCCGCATCTCCATGCGAGCGTGATCTTCGACAAGGTCGAGGAATTTTACAAACGCTTCTACTTCCGCCCCCGCAAGATGGGCGCGATGGTAGGCGAGATGGTGCGCGACTGGGACATGATGAAGCGCCGTCTCCGCGAAGGCGTCGAGTTCTTCTCGTTCCTGCACAATCGCAAGAAGGCGGCGTAAGCGTGCCAACACCTCCCCGTCGCGGGGAGGCGCGATGTTGATCGTCACCGCCGATGATTTCGGCGCCTCGATCGCGGTCAATGCGGCGGTCGAGCAGGCGCATACGCACGGCATCCTCACCGCCGCCAGCCTGATGGTCGCGGGCGACGCCGCCGGCGATGCGGTCGAGCGCGCCAAAAGACTGCCGAGCCTGGGGGTGGGCCTGCATCTCGTGCTCGTCGAGGGGCGCCCGGTGCTGCCCCCCGCGCGCATCCCCGATCTGGTCGACGCCACCGGGCAATTCCGCACCAACATGGCGCTCGCCGGCGTAAATTTCTTCTTCCGGCGGGCGGTGCGCGCGCAGCTCGCCGCCGAGATCGAGGCGCAGTTCGCCGCCTTCCATGCGACCGGACTGCCGCTCGATCACGTCAACGCGCACAAGCATTTCCACCTCCACCCGACGATCGCCGCGCTGATCCTGACGATCGGCCGCCGCTACGGGCTGGCCGCCGCCCGTGCGCCGGTCGAGCCGGTCGACCTGCTCGCCAGGCTCGAGCCGGTACCGCGCACGCTCGCCGGTCGCCTTGCGGCGCCCTATGCGCGCGCGGTTGCGCGTCGTTTCCGCGAGGCCGGGCTCGTCGTTCCCGATCGCGTGCTCGGCCTCGCCTGGAGCGGCCACATGACCCGAGCGCGGGTCGCCGGCCTGATCGCGCACCTGCCCGACGGCGTCACCGAACTCTATTGCCATCCCGCCACCGAGGACGCCTATCCGGGCTCGGCGCCGGGTTACGCCTATCGCGCCGAACTCGCGGCGCTGACCGATGAATCCATCAAAGACAACATCTTGCAACGCGGTATCCGCTTAGTAAATTTTGCGGATCTTGGCGCGAAGGAGGTGGCGGCATGAGCATGATGGAGAAGATCGAGGCGCCCGCGCCTCCGCCCGGCGAGGCGATCAAGCACGGTAGCGAGGCGCATCTGCGGCTGTTCTGCCGGATGCTGCTCGACACGCACGATCCCTATCGTCCCGCGCTGATCCAATGGCCCACGCTCGACGAGAAGACCCGCCGGCGGATCGTGTCGCTGCCGGTATGGGACATGGCGGTCGCCGCCGAGGGCCGCACGGGCCTCTATGTCCGCCTGTTCGGCGAGACCGTCGCCGATCCGCTGCTCAAGGCCGCGGTCGAGATGGACGCGTTCGAGGAGAGCCGGCACAAGGTCGTGCTGTCCGATCTCGTCGCCGCCTATGACATCGCGCTCGCGCCCGAGCCCGCGATCCGACGCCCCCGGGACGCCGAATGGGCGTTCATGCGCGCGGGCTATTCGGAATGTATCGACAGTTTCTTCGGATTCGGGCTGTTCAAGCTTGCCAAGGACACCGGTTTCTTCCCGCCTGCGCTGATCGACACGTTCGAGCCGGTGATGCGCGAGGAGGGGCGGCACATCCTGTTCTTCGTCAACTGGGTCGCCTGGTGGCGGCGGACGATGCCCTGGTGGCGGCGCCCGCTGTTCGAGGCCAAGGTGATTGCGGTATGGTGCGCGCTCGTCTGGGAGCGGATCGACATGGCCAAGGGAATGGGCGACAGCAGCAAGGCGCAGGAGAACAACTTCACGCTCAACGGATCCAAGGAACTGGGCGTCGAAGTGACATTCCCGCAGCTCGCCCGCATCTGCCTCGTCGAGAATGACCGACGGCTCGCGCCTTACGATCAACGGCTGCTGCGCCCGCGCTTCGTGCCCGGGATGATTCGCCTGGCGCTGCGCTTCGCGGGCAAGCCGCCCCGGTCGACGGAGCCGGTCGCGACATGACCGCCCGCCTGCGCTGGCCGATCGCGCTGGCTACGCTGCTCGGCCTGGGAGCGGCGGTGTGGGCGATGGGATCGGTGGGATTTTCCGCGCTCGCCGATGCTGCGTTGCACATTGGCGTGGGCGGATTTCTCGCCTTCTGCGCGGCGAGCGTACTCCTCTCCGCGATCCTCGGCGCGGCCTGGTGGGCCTCGATGCCTGGCGAGCCGCTGCGCCTGCTCCCGCTGTTCGGCTGGGCGCGCATGGTGCGCGAGGGCGCGAACGACCTGCTCCCGTTCAGCCAGATCGGCGGGCTCGTCGTCGGTGGCCGCACGCTGACCGCAGCGGGGCTGGCGGCGCCGCGCGTCTATGCCGCGATGGTGGTCGATCTCACCACCGAAATGGCCTCGCAGGTCGCGTTCACGCTGTTCGGCGTGGCGACGTTGGGATCGCTGCTCGTCGACGGAGGACGGCATGGCGTCGCCCCGCTGGCGTGGATCGGGGTCGGCGTGTCGATCGCGGTGACCGCGGCGTTCATCCTGCTCCAGCGGCCGATGCTGCGACTGGCGGGGACGCTCGCCACCAAGCTGCTGCCCGACAGCGCGCTGTCGATGGACCGACTGCATGCCGAACTCGCCGGAATCTATGCGCGCAAGGGCGCGGTCGCCTTGTCCTTTGCGCTCAATCTTGCGGGCTGGCTCTATGCCGCAGCCTTGGCCGCGATGGTGCTGGCGATGATCGGATCGCCGATTGCGCTGTGGCGGATCGCCGCGCTCGAGAGCCTCATCTTCGCGCTGCGCGGCGCGGCGTTCGTGATCCCCGGGGCGATCGGCGTGCAGGAGGCGGGCTATGTGCTGCTCGGGCCCTTGATCGGGCTCGACCCCGAGGCCGCCGTCGCGCTGTCGCTGATCAAGCGCGCGCGCGATGTCGCGATCGGGCTGCCCGCGCTGCTGGTCTGGCAGGCACGCGAGCTTGGTATACGGCGCGTAACCGTTTGATGTTCACCGTCCCGTCATGATTGCGCGATAGGCCGCGGACGCGGTCGGGGGACCGCGCAGGGGGGAAATGATCATGTCGAACGCGCCACATCGGCTGCCGCGCTTGGGCGCACCCAGCTATTCGCGCTTCTGCGCCAGCGTGCTCATCTGGGCGACGCGGCGCTGCCGGGGGTGAAGCCCGCTACCGTCCCATTCCGTTCGCGCTGAGCGCAGTCGAAGCGCAGCCACCGCCGCGCGTAGCCTTCGACTGCGCTCAGGCCGAACGGGGATGGGCGCCCGAACGGCCGTCAATCAGAACGCCGCCTCGTCGAGCGCCATCAGCGAGCGCTTGCCCGACTTGATCGCGAGGAACATCGCGGTCGCCTGCGGCAGGATGCGGTCGAAGAAGAAGCCGGCGGTGAGGATCTTGGCCTTGTAGAAGCCCTCGTCGTCGCCCGCGCCTTCGGCCAGCTTGGCATAAGCGATCTTCGACGCCTTGAGGAAGCAATAGCCGATCCCGACCAACCCCATCAGGCGGAGGTAATCGGTCGCCGCGGCCCCCGCTTCCTCGGGGTCCTTCATGCCCTTCTGCGCGATCGTCGCGGTCGACAGCTGGAGCGCGCCGAACGCCTGCTGCATCCCGCCGACATAGGCCTTCAGCGCCTTGTCCTCGACGCCCGCCATCTCCTCGAGCAGGTTCGAGACCGCGTGGAAGAAGGGGCGCAGGTTGCGGCCCATGTTGGCGGGCAGCTTGCGGCCGACCAAGTCGAGCGCCTGCACCCCGTTGGTGCCCTCGTAGATCATCGCGATCCGCGCATCGCGCGCGAACTGCTCGACGCCATGCTCGCGGATATAACCGTGCCCGCCATAGGTCTGGACCGCGAGATTGGCGGCATCGAAGCCGAGATCGGTGAACAGCGCCTTCACGACAGGCGTCATCAGCGCGACGAAGTCGGTCGCGCGCTGCTTCACCTCGGGGTCGTCGCTATGCTTCTCGGCGTCGAGCGCGCGCGCGCACCACTGGCCGAGCGCACGGCAGCCCTCGGCATAGGCGCGCATCGTCATCAGCATGCGGCGCACGTCGGGGTGGACGATGATCGGGTCGGCGGCGAGATCGGGCCGCTTGGCGCCCGACAGCGAGCGCCCCTGCAGCCGCTCCTTCGCATAGGCGACCGCCGACTGATAGGCGATCTCGTTGATCCCGAGCCCCTGGACGCCGACCGAGACGCGCTCGGTGTTCATCATCGTGAACATCGCGGCCATGCCCTTGTGCGGCTGGCCGACCAGCCAGCCGGTGGCGTCGTCGAAATTGATCTGGCAGGTCGCCGAGGCCTTGAGCCCCATTTTGTGCTCGATGCCCGCGACCGAGACGCCATTGCGCGCGCCGACGCTGCCGTCGTCATGGGGCAGGAATTTGGGGACGAGGAACAGGCTAATGCCCTTCACCCCCGCCGGCGCATCGGCGATCCGCGCGAGCACGAGGTGGACGACATTGTCGGTGAGGTCATGGTCGCCGGCGGAGATGAAGATCTTCGAGCCGGTGAGCTTGAAGCTGCCGTCGGCCTGCGGATCGGCCTTAGTGCGCAGCAGCCCGAGATCGGTGCCGCAATGCGATTCGGTGAGGCACATCGTCCCCGACCATTCGCCCGACGCCATCTTGGGCAGATAGGCCTGCTTCAGCTCGTCCTAGGCATGACCCTCGATCGCGGTGGTCGCGCCGTGGGTGAGGCCGGGAT
>NZ_CALMAW010000112.1 GCF_937859915.1 uncultured Sphingomonas sp.
GGCGAGCGCGGCGGTGCGCGCGGCGATGCCGAGCGCGTCGAGCAGCGCGCGCTGCGGGATCAGCGGATGCGCGACGACGCCCTCGCTGACGGCGGCCTCGGCGAGCGCGGCGAAATCGACATGCGCGGTCAGATCCTGTTCGCCGGGGGCCTCGAGCGGATCGGCGAAGCCGTGGCGGTGCAGCGCCTGCAGCGTGTCGCCGCCGAGCGGGCCCGCATAGCCATAGTCGATCGCGAGCAGCGCGCCGCCTTGGCGCGCGATCCGCGCCGCCAGCTCGCGCATCAGCCCGACCGCAGCGGGCGCGGTCTCGATCGTGTCGGCGTCGCGCAGGTTTTCCGGGATCACCGCGTCGAAACGCTGTTCGCCGAGCGTGGCGACGAAGCGCTCGCCGTCATAGGCCACCATCCGCTCGCGCCAGCCGTCGCCGGTGCGCACCAGCTGGCGGATCGGCAGCGCGTCGAAAAACTCGTTGGCGACGATCAGCAGCGGCCGGTCGTCGGGCAGCGTCGCGAGGCTGTCGTGGTGGACCGCGGCCGGCACCGCGGCGCGCTGACGCTGGGCGAGCACGGGGCTGGTCTCGACGAAGTGGACGTCCGGGGTCAGGTCTGCCTTGGCCATCGCGCGCAGCGCGTCGGCGGCGAGCGTTCCGCGGCCGGGGCCGAGCTCGACCCAGGCGACGGCGCCGCCGCCCGCACGCATCCACAGGTCGGCGCACCACAGCCCGATCAGCTCGCCGAACATCTGGCTGATCTCGGGCGCGGTGGTGAAGTCGCCGGCGGCGCCGAGCGGATCGCGCGTCGCATAATAATGCGCATTGGCGAGCGCCATATAGTGGGCGAGCGGGAGCGGTCCGCCGCCCGCGATCAGGCGCCGCAGCCGGTCGGCGAGGGGGAGGGGCATCGGCTCAGGCGACGCTGGCGGTCCCGGCGATGGGCTCGATCCGCACGCGGCGCGCCTTGGCGGTGAACAGCAGATACAGGCCGAAGATCAGCATCGGCAGGTCGAGCAGCTGCCCCATGTGCAGCGTCGTCGAGAAGAAGGTGCCAGCGAACTGCTGGTCGGGCTCGCGGAAGAATTCGACAAAGAAGCGGAACGCGCCATAGCCGGTCAGGAAGGTGCCGGTGAGCAGCCCGGGCAGATAGCGCGCGGTCTTCGAGCGCCAGAACATCAGGCTGAGCAGTACGAACAGCACCGCGCCCTCGAGCGCCGCCTCATAGAGTTCGCTCGGGTGGCGCGGATAGGGGCCGGCGTCGCCGGGGAAGACGATCGCCCAGGGCACGTCGGTCACCTTACCCCACAGCTCGCCGTTGACGAAATTGGCGATGCGCCCGAAGAACAGCCCGATCGGGGCGACCACCGCGATATAGTCGGCGAAGCGCAGGATGCTGAGCCCGTTCTTGCGGCAGAAGAAGACGATCGCCAGCGCCACCGCGAGCGTCGCGCCGTGGAACGACATGCCGCCCTCCCAGACTTTGAGCATGTCGAGCGGATGCTGGAGATAGGCGGCGAAATTGTAGAACAGGATGTAGCCGAGCCGCCCGCCGAGGATCACCGCGAGCGTCGCCCAGAACACGAAATCGTCGACATGCCGCCGCGCGACGGGGGCGCCGGGCTGCGCGATCAGCTTGAGCATATAGCCCCAGCCGAGCAGGATCCCGGCGATATAGGCGAGCGAATACCAGCGCAGCTGGAAGAAACCGATCGACAGCGCGACCGGTGACAGGCCGAGCGAGGTCCAATGCGTGTAGGCGGCGGGGTCGACGGGCGGCAAGGCGATGTCCTTCTCGTGTGCGGCACTCCTTATCGTGCCGGGACGGGGACGGGAACCGGGGATTGGGGGGTGGATCGAGCGAGCCCACCCCTTCGGGGGAGGGGAGAATGGCCGCGCCCGCTCTCAAAAAGGGGTAGGAGGCGGGCGCACCTCCGGACGCGCGCACAGACGATGAGGCAGACGAGCCCCTCCCCTTCAGGGGAGGGGTCGGGGGTGGGGCGCATCCGCGGGCGCCGTCCCCGATAGCGAGGCCCCCCCCCCGCCCCCCCCCCTGCAGGGGAGGGGAGGACGGCCGCGGCAAGCTGTTTTCATACCCCACGGCACCGCTCGCCTCGCGCGTCGTTGGGCGCTAGGACATGACCATGCCCCCCGACCATCCGCCGATCCCGTCGCCCAAGATCGGCGTGCTGCTGACCAACCTCGGCACCCCCGATGCCGCCGAGACCGGCGCGGTGCGGCGCTATCTCGCCGAATTCCTTTCCGACAAGCGCGTCGTCGAGATCCCGCGCGCCGCCTGGCTGCCGATCCTCCACGGCATCATCCTGCGCACCCGCCCGAAGAAGTCGGCGCATGCCTATGGGCTGGTGTGGACCGAGGAGGGCTCGCCGCTCGCCGCGATCACCCGCCGCCAGGCGCTGGCGCTCAAGGACGCGTTCGGGCCGGGCGTCGTCGTCGACTATGCGATGCGCTACGGCAAACCCGCAATCGCCGACCGCCTCGCCGCGCTCAAGGCGGCGGGCTGCGAGCGCATCCTGGTGGCGCCGCTCTATCCGCAATATTGCGCCGCGACGACCGCAACCGCCAACGACGCCGCCTTCGCGACGCTCGCCGCGATGCGCTGGCAGCCCGCGCTGCGCACGCTGCCGCCCTATCATGACGATCCCGCCTATATTGCCGCGCTCGCCGCCTCGGTGCGCGCCGCGGTCGCCGCGCTCGATTTCGTGCCGGATGCGATCATGACCAGCTTCCACGGCATGCCGCAGCGCACGCTCGAGCTCGGCGACCCCTATCATTGCCATTGCCGCAAGACCGCGCGGCTCCTGTCCGAAGCGCTCGGCCAGGAGCTGATCGTCGCCTTCCAGTCGCGCTTCGGCCGCGCGAAATGGCTCGAGCCCGCGACCGACCTCACGCTCGCCGCGCTGCCCGCCAAGGGCATCAAGCGGATCGCCGTACTCACCCCCGGCTTCTCGGCGGACTGCATCGAGACGCTCGAGGAGATCGCGATCCGCGGCCGCGAGACCTTCGTCGAGGCGGGCGGCACCGATTTCGCCTGCCTGCCCTGCCTCAACGATAGCGGCGAGGGTATCGCCATGCTGCGCACCATCCTCGCGCGGGAGCTTGAAGGCTGGGTGGCGCCCGCATAGGATCGCTGCAACCAACAGGGAGAGGCGAATGACCCGCGTAGCGATCGTGACCGGCGGCACCCGAGGCATCGGCGAGGCGATCAGCATCGCGCTGCACGGCGCCGGCGTGAAGGTGGCGGCAAGCTATGGCGGCGACGACGTCAAGGCCAAGTCGTTCACCGACAAGACCGGCATCCCCGCGTTCAAATGGGACGTCGCGGATTTCGACGCCTGCCATGAAGGCGTCGCGCGCGTCGAGGCGGAGCTCGGCCCGATCGACATCGTCGTCAACAATGCCGGCATCACCCGCGACAGCACGATCCTGAAACAGAGCTACGAGCAGTGGAAGGCGGTGATCGACACCAATCTCGGCGGCTGCTTCAACATGGCCAAGGCGACCTTCCCCGGCATGCGCCAGCGCGGCTGGGGGCGGATCGTCAACATCGGCTCGATCAACGGCCAGGCCGGGCAGTACGGCCAGGTCAATTACGCCGCGGCCAAGTCGGGAATTCATGGCTTTACCAAGGCGCTGGCACAGGAAGGCGCCAAATTCGGGGTCACGGTCAACGCGATCGCCCCGGGCTATATCGACACCGAGATGGTGGCGGCGGTGCCCGAGGACGTGCTCGAGAAGATCGTCGCGCGCATCCCCGTCGGCCGGCTCGGCCACGCCTCCGAGATCGCCCGCGGCGTCGCCTTCCTGGTCGCCGAGGAGGGGGGCTTCGTCACCGGGTCGACCT
>NZ_CALMAW010000113.1:0-29755 GCF_937859915.1 uncultured Sphingomonas sp.
GGCGGCGATTTACCATGTCGACCTGATCGGCCATCTCGAACTCGAGATTGATCATCATCCGGTCCTCACCGGTCAGCTCGCCGCCGCCGATGCGCTCGCCGATCGCGCGGCGGATGGGCTTGCGCAGGTCGGGCGCACGCTTGTCCTTGATGTAGGCGGGCTTGAACTTGTTGGTCAGCCACTTGCGCTGCTCGACCAGCTTGCCCTCGACGAGGGGGCTGACGAACGGCGACATGCGGCGCAGGCCGACGTCGACGTCGATCGCGACCTCTTCGGTGTCATACTCAATGATGTTCGGGAAGAACCGGTCGAGGAGGAAGTTCTGGCTCGTCTTGAGGTTCGGAACGACCTGGACAAGCTCGGCAGTGGTGTAGCTCAGGGAATCAGCCATCGTGGGGCTCCATTAAAAAGCCCGCACGATGGCGGGCATCATCCATAGGATGGTGGGGTGGTTCAGCTCGGATCGACGGCCGAGATCGGGGTCTTGAGGTAGATGTTCTGGACAGCGAGCGCCGTCTTCGCACCCGCCAGCGTGATGCCGGCGCCGAGGATGACCGCGTTCGCGTTGAACTCGCCCATCTGGTAGATGCCGCCCATCACAGCGCCGCCCGTGGTGTCGACATCGTCGACGAGAATGGCGAAAGGGGTTGCTGATCCGTCGACCGCCGTCGAGATCGCCATGGTGTAGGTGTCGACACCCGCCGCGACGGTGACGTCGAAGCCATCGCCGACCACGAAGACGGTCGAGCCCTCGGTGAGCACGCCCTTGATCTGATCGGCGACCGTCGCCGTCTGGCCAGCCGTAGCCGTGATTGCGAAATCTCCAAGGACGCGCCCGCGGGGATCGGTGAGTCGCACATTGGTCGCGGTCGTGAACCGCAGCGTGTAGGTGCCCGCGTCGGCATTCGCGAGGACGGGCGTCGTCGGATCGAGGACGAACGTGCCGTTACCGGTGTTTGCACCCGAAGCCTTCACTGCCGAGGTGGCGCCAGCGGTGTTGATGCGCCCAAGCACGGTGCCGCGCCTATAGTAGGCGCCGCCGGTGATGAGCTTGGTGTCGGTAACGATCTTCATATCGCCGCCGATCAGCTGGTCCGGCATGAACGCATCCTGCGTCGCACCTGGCTGAAAGGGATTGTTGGTGTAGGGGGTTGCAGTAAGAACCATGGGACTTGCTCCTAAGAAAGGGGTCAGCGGATCAGCTGATGCCGGCCTTTTTCTTCGCGGCGGCAACGCGGTCGGCGAAGGACGGCTTGCCCTGACGACCGCCGTCGGCGCCCGGGCGGGGGTCGTTGCGGTTGGCCATGCGATCATCGAGGCTGCGACCTCGAGAAGGCGGCGCGGCGCCAGCGGCTGCCATCAGGCGATCGGATTCAGCGCTGCTGTTACGAGTCGTGAAGGCCAGCGTGGCCGCCAGATCGGGACGGCCTACCTTGGCCGCAGCTAGGAATATCCGCTCTCCCCGCGCGCTTTCCCGCGAACGCCCCAGGGCGAGACCAGCGCGGAACGCCTTCTTGCCTTTGTCGTCTAGATCCTTTTCGGCATCGACGTCGTTATCGTCATCCGCGTCGTCTTCCGGATCCTGAGCGTCGTCGACCTTATCGAGCGCTGGTTTCGGGTCGGTCGTGCCGTCATCATTGGGAGGCGTGTCTTCCTCGGCCCGACGGGCGTCCTCGTCATTGCGACGCTGATCCTCTTCCGCGCGGCGAGCGTCTTCCTCCTCGCGATTCTTGTCTTCTTCGGCCCGGCGCGAGGCGCGGGCGCCCTCATCGTCGTTCTTGTCGTCTTCGGCGCGCGCGCCGCGGAAGCCGGCCATGAGGCCGGCGAACGGGTTGGTTTTGGACATTTCGGTTCTCCGGTTGGTCAGGCGACTTCGGCGAGGAGCGCGGCAAATGCCTGCTCGGGCGCCATCACGGCGTCGGCGAGGCCGGCCGTGACGCCAGCGGCGCCCATGAAGGTACCGGCCTTAAAGCCGCGAACCTGATCGGTGGTAAGACCGCGCGCTTTCGCGACGGCATCATAGAAGATCTCGCCCATGTCATCGATCTCGCCTTGGAAACGAGCGAGGGCGTCTGGGCTGAGGGGAATTTCAGAATGGCCGTCAGCTTTGAAGTCTGCGCCGGCAGAGGTTATGAAGGTGACCTTTAGGCCGGCATTCGACAGTGCCTCGGACATATCGACATGCATGCAGACGATGCCGATCGATCCGGTCCCGCCCGTACGTGGGACGATCACCTTGTCCGCGGCAGACGCCAGCCAATACCCTGCCGAGTAGGCGCTCTCGCTTAGGATCGCCCAGAACGGTTTGTTGCCGCGCATTGACATAATGGTATCGTAGAGGTCGGCGCATCCCGATACCTCGCCGCCGCCGGTGTCGAAAAGGCCGCCGATCGCCTTCACTTCTGGATCGTCGTGCGCGGTGAGGAATGCTTGGCGGATACCGTCATAGCCGGTCATGCCCGAATATGGGCGCAGGCTGCCAAGCTTGTGCACAAGCGTTCCGGTGACGGGCATCACCGCGACCCCATTCAGCACGTCATAGCCAGGGTCCGCCGCCGCCCGCGTGCCGCGCGGCGCGCCGAAATCGTCGTCATCGTCGAACCAAGCGCCGGGCTTCATCGGACGCCCATCGGCGCGCACGATGCTCGTAATGCCGAGGCGCTCGGAAAGTGCCGCCATGGCGATCTCGGCCTTGCGCGGATGGATCGCGAGCGGCGTATTGAAAAGCCTCGTGGCGAGATGGGCAAACTGCGTCATACCGCCTCCGGGTCCGTGATCGTCTGGGTCGCAGGCGTCGGCGATGCCATCGCCTCGCCGCCCGGCATGATCCCCGCCCAGGAGGGAAGGGGCACGCCAGCATTCTGAAAGCGCTTGATCGTCTGCGCGCGCATCTCGATCATGTCATCGCCGTCGATTCCCTGCTCGGCGCAGAGATCGTCGTAATCCATCAGGCCGGCGTCCATGCCGAGGATCGCGCCCTTCACCTCGTTGACCGGATCGATCCAGCCGCGGCCCGGGCCCACCATCTTTGCGCGCGAATAGGCTTCGCGGAACTCGACGAAGTCAGGCGCACCGGCCGGCAGCGGTAGCTCTTCCAGCTCATGCGCCTCTTCGACCAGGCAACTGATGATCGGTGCACAGAAACCGGTCGCGAAGTCATCGCGGCGCCGGGTCATCGTCTTCCAGAACTCGAGCATGGCGCCGCGCGCGCTCGAATAATTCACGTCGGACCAGTCGTTGGACACCTGCTGCGCCGATAGGCCGGCTGCCTGGGCGACGTTGCGGAGCACCGCCTTCTCGAACGCCGCGAAGTTGGCCGACGGGCGCTTCGCATCGAGCTGCTTCAGCTGCTCGCCCGCGAATAGACCCGGCAGCTGGCCGCCGACGCCGGCGATCCGGATCGGCGCCTCGTTGTGATAGTCGACCCGGTTCGTCTGGTAGGCGCTGAGGCCATCGCCTGCGTCGAGTGCATCCGCGGCGGTTGCCGGATCGAACGGGCTCTCGATCCATGCGCCGAAGATCGCATTGAGGAGCGCGGCGTCGAGCTCGGCAACATCGTAGCGGATCAGCATCTTGAGCCGCTGCACGACGGGGGTCAGGATGCCGGCGCCGCCGCGGTGCTGGCCCGCGCGATCGCTGTCGAAGTCGTGGACAATGATCGGGCGGCCGAACTCGGTCTCGCGCGGGATCGGGTCCCAGTGCAGACTGTCGCCCGCCGACCACCAGTCCCCCTGATGCGCGCGCCGGATCGAATAGCCGACCGTCACGTCGTCATCGTCGACGATACAGCCGCCGCGCATATTCTTCTGGTCGAACTGATAGGTCGGATTGCCGAGGCGATCCGGGTCGATCAGCTGTACCGCCGTTGCGTAGCGGGCCCGGCCATAGCCGCAGCGTTCAGGTCGCCACTGCATCATCGCCAGGCAGTCGCCGTCGATCAGCTTGTGCCGGAAGGCGACGCGGAACATCTGCGGCACCGTCAGCCGGCGCTGGACGTCGCTCCAGTTGCCCAGGCTGTTCGCCCAGGTGCGGTAGCTCGCGTCGAGTGCCTTCGAATATTCATAGGCCCACTGCGCATCGAAGCCCTTGATGCCGGTGAAGTGCGCCAGCGCCTTGAAGTCCGGCTTGAAGATGGGCCGGAAATTAGCCCCGACTGCGTTGTCCAGCACGCGCGTGATCGCGCCCGATGCCCAGCCGTCGTTGCGGACCATGTCGCGCATACGCGCGACGATGGTGTCCCGGTAGGGATTAAGCTCGCCGTCGGCCGACCACAGATACGGCCACCACTCAGCGGTGTGGGGGCCGCGGAAGTCCGCCGCATCGTAGGGCACGCTTGAGCCGCCGACGAGCGCGCGCGCCGGCAGCGACTTGCGCACCATCGGCTTGCCGGAGGCGTCCAGGATCTGTGGCACGCCGACTGCCGGCGGGGCAGTCGTCATAGGTAGACAAACCGTCGCGCGCGCCGGGGCTGCGCAATGCCGAGCGCGACCTGAAGCTGGCGGATCAGGGCCGAGCATTCGGCCACCGACGCCATCTTGCGGGTCACCGACTTCGCGCCGTCGCCCTGGGTATAGGACAGCGTCGTCGCGCGGGCGCCGGTCTGCAATTCGATCAGCGCCGTCTGCGCTGCGACAAGCGCGGTCTGCAGCTGGAGCCGCGACATGCCATCGAACAGACTCATGATGGCTTCCTCCGTCTTGCGAGCAGCGCGCCCATCGACTGTTTTTTGGCGGTCTCGGTCGGCTTGCCGACGGTGATGACGTTCACTGGCGGCTCGGTTGCCGTGATGACCGGGGCCGGCCGCTGACCGGCATCGGTCAGATCGCCGATAGGGGAGGCGATGGCCCCGACCTCGTCGGCACGGCGATTGAGCTTCAGTCCGAAGTGCGTGAGCCCCGCGAGCGCCGCATAGGCGTAGACACGGCAGTCGAGCGCCTCGTTGCGCAGATTGGACGGGCAGACCCAGATCAGCCGACGTGTCCGCTTATCCGGGATCAGCTTCTCGGCCGTGAGCTGCGCGAAGTAATTGACGTCCCGATCTGCGGGGAAGTGCATGTAGCCCGGGCCCGGCATCTCCGCGAGAAGCCGTTGCCGGATGACATCCTTTGCCGTGTTCACGCCGATCGTGAACGGCTGGTAGCTGCGGCGTGTCCGGGCCAGAGGCATCTTCGCCGGCCAGACGGGCTTCCGCTGCCCCGCCGCCTCCGGATCGCCGCGGATACCCCAGATGCGCCGACCTATCCGAGCCTTGGCGAACTGGTAGACGGCCTCGGTGCGGCTGCCGCCCGTGTCGATGCATGCGGCCATGACATCGAACGTGCGACCATCCGCGCGGCGCCAGACCAATTTCAGGTAGGCATCCAGGTCGGACCACACCTTCGGATCGTTCGGATCGCCCGGAAACACCTCATAGGCGAGGCTCCAGCTTTCCTCGTCGCGCCCCCATCCCACCACCTCGACCTCGAGGCGGTCATTCTGGGTGTCGATGCCGGCGGTGATGACGGCGACGCCGTCAGGCACCTCGGCCGGATAGACCTCGCGGCGCGAGGCCAGCGCCTCAGCGTTCAAGTCGACGCCGCTTGCGCGACGATGCGGCTTGCCGAGCTGCGTGTTGTCGAACTTCACACGCTGCTCGGGATCGTCCTTCCACTTGAGCCACTTCGCCGCGATCTTCGGCGGGCTGTCGCGCTCCCATGGGCTAAACTCCTTGCCCGCGGTGAAGCTCGCATGCTCGTTATCGACCGGCCAGGTGCCGCATTTGCTGCACCGGGCCCGGTAAACCTCGTGGCGGGGGCCTGCCCACCAGTCCCAGGCGGCGTCGACCGGGTCGCCTGCGCCCTCGGCTGCGGCGCGCCAAGTGTCGCTGTAGACGGTGAGCGGCTCCTGATAGGTGTCGCAGCACCGAAAAGGCTTTGTCTGATGCCACCGGGCCGTTTGCAACGCCCGGCGCCGTTCCGCCTCAGTCCATGCAGCCCCGCACGCCTCGCAGTGCACCGCCGCCGTCTTGGGGCGATGGGCAACCACACGCCCTTCGCCATCGATCTCCTTGTCCCATTCGATATGCTTGAAGAACTCAAGAAACTGGCGATGCGAGCAGTGCGGGCATTCGACCGAAGCCTGGCGCTGGTCGCCGTCCAGATAACTGGTCTCGATCGCGCTCTCGCCGGAGATCGTCGGGGAGCATGCCCGGATCGACTGGGCCCCGATGAAGGTGCCCATGCGCTCCTCGGCGAGGCCAACCGCGTCACCCTCGCGGGTGGGGACATACTTGTCGATCTCGTCGCAGAAGACTCGCTTGATCGGGCGGCGCGCCACGTTGTCGGGACTGCCGGCGCCCTCGATCGCGAGGAATCCGCCAGGGAACGACTTGTACCGGATCGTCTCGTCGGCATTGCGGGTCTTGCGGGTACCGACGAGCTCGCGCAGCACCGGGGTGGCCCGGATCAGCGGGGTGATACGCTCCTTCGAGAACTGCTCGGCTGCATCCTCCTTCGGCTGCAGCATCAGCATCGGGGACGGGTCGAGGTGAGCGAAAAAGCCGAAGGCGTTCTCGATCAGCGCCGTCTTCATCAGCTGGGTACAGACCATCACCGTGATGATCGCCGTGCCCGGCTCGGTGACCGCCAACATGGGGCCACGCGCGATCTCGACGTCGCCGGTTCGCCATTTGCCGGTGGTGGATCCGGCGCCCGCCGCCTTCTTGCGGAAGCGGTCCGCCCACTGCGGCACGTTGATGCGGGGCGGAGGGGTCAGCCCACGCCGCCAGGCGCGTTCTAGTCTCTCAACCTTCGTCAGCGTCTTCGAAGTCGGCTTCGGGTTCGCCGAGGTCGCTGAGCTGCTGGTGGACATGCTCGTTCAGCGCCTCCAGCACCGGCTCGACAGCGATGCCGAGCTTCGCGGCGATCAGCGGCGCCACCCGGTTCGGCCAGTTCTGCCAGGCGTCGCGGAAGGCGCGCGCCTGTTCGAACAGCACCGCCTCGGCCACCTCGAGGTCGACAACGTCACCCGCCTCCCTCCGCGCGGCGAGCAGGTTCTTGGCGGCAAGCCCGTTTTCCTTGACCCTCTCGGCCATCGCTACGTCGAAGTAGCGGCCGGCGAGAACCTCGGCGATGAAATCGGTGTCGTTCAGAGTGGCAGGATCTAGCGGCGCACCGGCCGGTGTCCGCGCCGGTGCGGACATTTGCGCGGTGTCCGCACCTTTGTCCGCAGCCGCCGCGGCCCGCCGATTTGTGCGGCGCCAGCCCGATCCGGCGAGCGCCGGGTCGAGCTTTCCATCCGCCGAAACTACCAGCTTTCCTTCGCTTATTGCCCGCCGGACCAGCTTGTCGCTGCATCCATCGAGACGCGCGAACTCGCGGATGCTGACCGGTTTCGCGGGTGCGGACATTTGGGGTGCGGACCCCTTTCAGAGTTCATAGCTAGGAATGAACCGGGGCGCGCAATACCCTCGGCTCAGAAGGGGGCAGGAAGGACCCAAAACACGTTTCGATCCTTCCGGCGCAACATCATTGCGCCTGGGGGATCGGATCGGTCAGTTCGAGGGGCGCGGCGGCCGAACCGGCGGCTGGGTTGGCATCGGTGCCGATGTCGGCCTTGATCGCATCGACCTGCGTGCCGAGCGCGGCGAGATCGGAGGCGCTGGCAGCGCCGGTCTCGGGATGGCTCAGCGCATCGAAGGATGTCTTGATGTCGCCGACCGCAGCGGTGATGTCGAACAGCTGAGCCTCGATGATAGCGAGGCGCTGCTTGATGGTGGACATGTCCGGATCCTTCCTGATGACGACGGAGATGGTGGTCCGCGTCGCAATGATCGCGAGCGCGAAGACAATGAGGGCGACGATGCCGAGGGCGATCATGCGCGAGTGGAGCGCGACCGCTGATCTCTGACAAGCATCTCGCGCAGTTCCCGAAGAACCGACATGTCTATCTCGACGCGCGCATCTAGCGTCCCTGCTTGCGCGTCCAAGAGGCGAAGAAGGTGGTCTGTCATCTCGGAGGTCAGAACGATACTTTCGCCGGCATCGACCACGCCGCGCTTTCCACCAACCTTCGGATCAGGCGGATGCTTGGCAAAATGATCTCTGGCCTCGTCAACGCTAGCGTCAGTGACGGGTGTGAACTGCGACACAAGCCATTCGGCAGCTTCCTGCACCGTTCCAAACGCCCAAGTTCTTCCGCGTTCGCCGGTGAAGCGGCTCTCGTCATAGAAGACGAAGCCCTTCTCGCCGGCGCGGAAAGTCAGGCCTTCGCGTGCGATCTTGTCGTCCATGATCAGCTCTTCGCAGTCGGCACGGGCTTGCCCGGACCGCCCAAAATGAGCGACTGGCTGCGAGCGTCTTTCATAGCCGCGTCAACAGCCTGCTTGGCCTGCTTAGCCATCTTGTCGCCCGGTTTAGTCTGGTCGTTCATGATCTACCTCGCTGTAGCCAGCGCCTGGCGCATGGCCTTGTCGAATGCCGCCGCCGCGTTCTTGGTCAGATACCGCTGCGCCGCGCCGAAAAAGTCGAAGTGCTTGGTGACCGCGGAGGTGTCCTCGAACTTCAGCAGCAGCTTCAGATGACCGGCGGGTTTTGCGATCCGCGTGCCCTTGATGCGCTTGCCGACCACCTTGCCTGCGACAGGCCGCTGCCAAACCCCGTTGATGACCCCGGCCTTCGTCTTCACCGGGCCCACGAAGACGCCCGGCTTACCCTTCAGCCGTTGCAGCGTGCCCTTGGTCAGGTTGCCGTACTGGTTCACCCGGACGTCGACCGGAAGGATCATGCCCCGCTTGTTGCCGTAGTCACGCATGCCGCCGACGACGTAGGGCGTGAGGTAGGCGGCCTGGATGTCCTTCGCGAACACGGTGGCGACCAGGTTGCTCTTGGTCGCCGGCTTGATCGCGATCGCGTTGCGCGTGAACGGCGTCGCGTCATCGAACGTCTTCCCGATCAGGTCCTGCTCAATGCCTTGGACGCCCTTGGCCAGCGTCGTGAGCGCGAGGGCGCTGGCGAACGGTACCTGCTTGGCGCCGAGCGCGATCATCGCGCGGTGGACCGGCTTCAGGTTGCCGCGGATGTCTATTCGCAACGTGCGCGACCACGAACGATGGCGCGTGCCGCATCGCAAATCCGTTCAACTTCAGCGATACGCCGCTCAGCAGCATGGACCGAACGGGCAGGCTCCGCGAAGTCGAACGCGACGGCGTGCATGTCGGAAGCGAGACGCTCAAGCTGTTGCGCCTGTGCCCGCATTGCATTCTCCGTTCGTCGCTCAGAACACTCTTACCAGCCGTTAACTACGACCGTTTTGCTGCAAGTGCGTTGGCCCGAAAACGCAGGGGGAAAGCATGATCATCAATGCAATCGAAGCGCGTATCGAGTGGGCTGCGCGTGTGGCACGCCAGTCAGAAGAGATGACGATCATCGCGGCCGCGGTGAAGGACGTCGACATGAAAAGCGAACTGCTCGTGTTCGCTGATCGGTTGAAGGAGCAGGTGGCCCGGATCCGTGCTCTACCTGCGTGCTGATCGGTAACGGCCAGAAATGACGAAGCCCACCGGTGAGGGTGGGCTCAGATCCTGTCGCACCGCAGACGCAAATCAAGATGTGAGCTCTATGGCTCATGCGCTGCCCCGGCGTCAAGGGGGACATACGCAACGGGATCCTGGAGGATAGATTAAACGGACCGGTGGCATTCGCGTGCCGCTCACTCCGCGACCAAAGTTCGCTTATTTGAATGTCGTTAACCGGTGCTCGGTAGACGATAAGTAGGACACAGGATGCGGTGAATGAAGAGAGCTGTTTCGGTCGCGGCAATCGTAGCGGCAATCGCCTTCGCTATGGCGGGTATCTGGCTTTGGAAGTCTCCTGAATGGCAAATCCGCCAGTTTAGCCGCGACTTCAATCGAGGTGATCGCGCCGCCCTCAATGCTCGCGTAGATTATCCGGCTGTGCAAGCCGACATTGAGCGCCAAGTTATAGCGTATGGCGGCGATCTTGAAAGACACGGCTACATCACATCCGAAAAGTTGGTGGATACGGTTTCGAAAGCGCATTCCTTCTCGGCCGGAATGGTCAATGACGGGATGTTCAACGGCATAATAGCGCAGCCCAACAGCGGGCAAGATAGGCCACTCCCACCCTTGATCCGAACGAGTCTGACGTCAGGTAATGTCGTGGTCGATGGCACTACTACACTGGATTTCAAGCTCGAAGGCCTGACATGGAAGGTAGTGGGCATGGACATCACCCACGGTCTTTACAGCAACGGCCCTGCAGGCGCGCTAGAGCCGCGGAGGTAGCAATTTCGCGGCTAGGCAGCCAACTCCGACTCCATCAACCCTATCAGCCGGCCACCGGCAGCTTCGTCAAGCGCATGCTTGGCAGCAAACGGCGTCGGAAACGTCAGGTCGCTGTGCTCCTCACCGAGCTCGACGAACACCTTCGCCACCATCGTTCGACCGCCCCATACCCGGTAGAGACCGTTCGGCGCTGACACGCCGCGGTGGATGGTAGCGGTGCCGTCTGCCTCGGGCTGGATCCAGATCTCTTCGATCGCACTGCGCGAGCCGAGCAACTGATGCTGGACCGTCAGGATGCGCAGGCCGTCCCGAAACTCTTGAGCGATAATCTCGCGATGCCTTGGCGATCGCGGAGCCAAGCGCTCGACGGTGCGCGCCTCCTTCACGACCTTGCCCTTGACCTTCAGCGGCTTCCCGTCGCGAATGACCGGCACGTCGACGTCGATCCAGTCTCGCTTGCGGCTGCCATATCGGGCCATAGCGATCTCGCTGAACGACAGGTCTTCGAGCACGACGGCGCGCATGACGGCGAGCAATGCTCCAAGCGGCCGCTCGCACAGCGCGACCTTACGCCGCGCTTCCGCGATCGACGGCGTGAATTCGACCGGGATGTAGTCCCCGCTCGACTTCCCGCCCCCACCGACGCCGACGTTCAGACACGACTTCGTCGCCGATCGCTCCGACCGGTCGAAAGCGGAGCGATAGAAATCCAAGGCATCGAGCTGGTCGCGGCTGATCTTCATCTGCTTGGCCATCGAGCGATACAGCGGCTGTCGGCGATAGGCCCGACCGACGACCTGGCCCATCTCGGTCAGTACCGCCTGGAGATCGAACCGAACCCGGGCCGCCTGTTCAGGCGTAGGCTGCTCGATACCGACCTCCGTTTTGACCTTCGACACCTTCGTGCTCGCGACATTGCTCTTGCGGCTCTTCCCGCTCGTCGACTTACCCACGTTTCCACCTCTGTTCGAAAGATTGCGCTACCGAATTCATGCTCTGAGGAATGCTCACCACTCCGACCCGAGCGAGATTTCCTCGATCATCTCGACGCCAAACTCGTCTCCGATCGCATCGCCGAGTGTCATACCGCCATCGTCGCCCAGTTCTTCGTCCAGGCTGCGTACCTTGCTCCACCGGTCCATCCCGAACTTGCGTTCGAACTGCCGCGCGAAGTGCTGCACGTAATTGGGGATCTCTGCCCGCCTGATCTTGCGCTCGAGCACCGCCAGGCAGACGTCCGACGCGATGTCGGCGCGAGCGTCCTCGCTGATCCAGCTAGGGATCAGCGCCCACGCCTCCGCGTACATCGGGTCGCGGCCGCCGATTACATCGCTCGGCATGTAGACCCGGCGACGCACGATAGGCGGTGCGGTCCGGCCCTTGCCGATGCGACGCAGCTCGCGGTCTCGCACTGTCAGGTGAGAATTCTTGAAGTTCCGGACCCGCCAGACGCTCACGCCCCGGCGCTCGGCGATCTCTTCGATGGGCTTGCCGACGATCAGGGCCTTCCGGAACGAGCGGCGCTCGTTCGTGGTGAGGCGGATGCTCGGCAGGCCGGCCAGCTTACGCGCCTTCACGAAGTACTCGCCGACGGTCCATGGTGAGATGCCAAGAGCGGCCGCGATTTGCTCGCGGTGTTCGCCAGCCTTGCGCCGCTGGATCGCCTCGGCCTCTCGCTCTAGCGACACCTCGGTTGCGGCTGTGAAGCGCACCCGTGGTTGCTCACCGTGCCAAGTGGCGCGGGCGTTGCGATAGACCGTGCCTTCGATCCGAGCGTTCTTTCGGACCTTGGGGGCAGGCACGCCGCCGCATTCGCGCATCTCGATGATGCGCCGTGCGACGCCGCCCTGGTTGAGCCCCAAGGCCCTTGCGATTGCGTTGCCGCTCTGGCCGGCCTGATGGCGGCGCCAGATCTCGGCGAGTGTCTCGTCAGGCAGCCTTCCGCCACCGGTGCGTGTGTAGGGCGCCCGCTTGCGCGATCCCTGATCGGTCGTCTTCGCGATCATGTCCGCGCCACCATCGCTAAGCGATTGGCAACGGGCCCGTTCAAGCAGGCGACGCGTTCACCTGAGCACACCCCCAAAAACAGGAGGCCGTATGGCCGACGATAAGAAAGCTCACGACCAAGCGGCGGACGAGCTTGAAGCGGCGCACGCGCACGCCGACCCAGCGAAAGGCGACAAGTCAGCCCAAGGCGGCGACCGCGCGAACGTGACGCCTGTCGATCAAGGCTGTGGCGTAGCTGAGGCGGACAAGAAGCTTTGACGCCGACGTTGGGAGATCGACAGTGAAGATCATCGTCCTGATCGCCGCGGCTGCCTTGGGCACATCGGGAGGTGCACTGGCACAATCGTCGCCAATGGCTGCACCTAGCACCCCTAACGGCGCGCTTAACTCGGGCGACGTCGTGGTGCCCCACCATGCCATGAACCATCGTCACTGTCGGACCGTCACGCACAACCATCATCGGATCCGCCGCTGCATGTGAGGTGGAAACGGCACCCGTCATGATACCCGCAATCTGTGATGCGTGTGTCTGAACAAATGTGAAGGCGCCACCATAATATTCATCATATATTGGCGACGCTTCATCGTGACGGATCGAGCATTAAGTACTTGGGCGTTCCTGGTTTCCGCCCATTCCGGGAACGCCCATTTGGCTGCGCCGCGGTCAGATCGCGTGCTGCCTATTTGTGCACCATCAACAAATGTAAAGAGCGAAGCTTTGGAAACAGCATAGACCCGGCTTGTTCGTATGCCCCTCAGCAACGACGGGCTGGGCGCTTCCGTTACGCTCCCATCATAGCGGGAGCGCCCAGTTTCCATCGGCTCAGCAGCGGGCGCTGGCGACACCGCCGCGCATCCGGATATGGCGAGCAGGGCGAAGAGGGCGAGGCGGGTCATGCGTATTCCGCCGAAACCGCGAACTCGCCGCACCAGTCGTCGACATCGGTAGCCGGGAACATCGTGCATCCGAACGCCAGATCGAACTCCGACGAATAATCGCGGGCAGCCTCGGCGATCATACCGCTGATGATGGTAGGCGCGGCCTTCTTGCAATATCCGCGCTCGTCGTCGTCGCTGATTTGCTTCCAGAAGCGACATTTTCCACAGCACGAGGCGGTCATGCCAGCCACCGCTCGCGACCATCGGTCACGCCGGACCAGCAGCCATCAAGCCACTCGCAGATCGGGCTACCTACGCCTCCGCCCTCGATAAGGGCGAACACGCGCTGCATGGCCTGAAAGCCGCCGACCGCCATGACCGCTTCGCCTAGGCACCACACGGCATACTCAAGCCCAGCGGCTGGATTGCGGCTGGCCACGGCCAGTGGGCCCAGTTTCGTACGTCGAATGGTGTCGTATGGGCCAGTATCCGTGCGAGCCGCGCTCTTGATAGGCGTCAGGAAGTTCTTCTGAACGACCTTGAAGCCCTTGCCCTCGAAATCGACCCGGAACGTGCCGTCGCCGAGGTCATCGACGATGTTGCCCTTGCCGAGCTTCGCATGGCTGACGCTTGCTCCGAAGGCGTGCGCGGCAAGGCGATCAGCTTGATCCGCCTGGAAGCGGACCGATGCGACCTGCTCGTAGATCGCCTCGATGCGTTTCCCGATCAGGCGGAGGCGATCGTCGCTGACGGTCGCATCACTCATGGTCGATGCTCCGGGAAGCCTGCGCATCCGCCACCAGATCGCGAAGCTGCATGCCAATGAACTCGAGCGCGCCAGGCGAGCCATTAGGCGCTGTGAAGCCGATCCGGTCGAGCATATCGGAACAGCGCCACAGGGCTGCAGCTATGGCGAACTGACCGTCGCCTTTCTTCGCGCGCTCGAGGAAGTGATTGAGTGGATCGAGGATCGTCATTTCAAAACTCCAAAATCGGTGATGTCGGTGATATCGGTGATTTCCTATTGGGACGGTAATTTACCAAGCATCTGATCTTCGAATGAATTTGACAAAAGGCACGTACGCGAGGGAGAAAAAAAAGGGGGGGGGTAGCGGATCACCGACATCACCGACATCACCGACATCACCGACTGCCCCACTCGTCTCGGCTTTGCTCTTTCAGCCGCGCCTTCTCCGCCAAGAATTGGCGGGAAAGATGATCCGACAGCCGGCTGGCAGCCTCCGCTTGCTCTCGAATGCTCAAATTGCGTTGAGCGTAAATGACCCGTCGTCGCGCCCCACCAACTGGCCAGAAACCGTCTGCCGTCGCAGCGCTTTTGATCTTGACGTAACCGCAATCTTCGAACCGATGCGGTATTTGGCGACTATTTTTCCGGTCCGTGAGCCATATCCGAAACCCACTGTCGGCCTTGCCTACGACTTCATCGACGGTGACGGCTGTAGGATGTCCGAGAGCCTCAAGTGCCGATGACATTTCGGCGCCTTCGGGCGCCTGGTTTGCCTCGACGATCGCCCAAAACGCCTCCGTCTTTGGCGGCGGCGCCTTCGGGTTGAACGCCGAGATGTCGAGCTGTTGCAGGTACGCTGCGACGTTCTCCAGGCCGCCGTTCTCGTACCATGTCCAAAGCTCGGCCCAATACTCGTCGCTAAAGTCTTCCTTGCAAAGGTCGGTCCAAGCGACGTAGTGACGCCGATCGTCGGCCGGCAGGTAGATGCCAGTCGTCTTGTGGTTGGTCGTGATGATCACGCCAGTTACGTTGAAGATCGCGTGCTCGCGGATATACTTTTCGTTGACGCGAAGGACGTCTGGCGGTGCCGCGGTGAACGTCTTCATATGATCGTAGAACGCGAAGCGATCGACCTCGCCCAGATCGCGAGCTTCAGACACGCGCATGATCACCGATTTCAGGAAGCCATGGTAGTTGCCCATAATCGTGCTGGGCGCGACCTCGCTGACGTTCCAAGGGCCGACGGCATATTTGACAGGCTCGAGCATAGAGTCCTTGCCGACGCCCTGGTTGCCACCGAGCACGATCGCGTGATTGATCTTCTCGCCCGGCCGCTGAACGCGGTGAGCGAGCCAATTGATGATGTGATCGGCGTTATCGGGATAGACGCGTATGATGTGCTCTTTCCACAGGGCAACGTCATTCGGATTGCCCGGCTTCACGACGGGCGGACGATATTGGTTGAAGCATGAGCATCCTGGACGCTCGATCCATCCACCTTCGGAGATGAGCCGGTTCTCGACGATCATCGGATGCGCTGGTGACCACGTCATCTGCTCGACCGGCTGATTCTGGTCGAGCCAGGTCGTCGCCTTCATCTTCTTGGCCCTGCCCTCGTCATCTAAGACGGGCGAGCCATCCGACTGTCGCATGGGCACCATTGGCAGGCGCGCGTTGACGCTCGTCGCAGGCCACATCTCTCGCGATGGAGCGAAGATATAATTGTGCGCCGGCATGTAGGCGTAGAAGTCGTCGAACGTGACGCCCTCGTCGGACATCTTGGGCGGTTTGCGTGGCTTGCGGCCGCGTTTTTTCGGCGGAGCGCTGTCGATGTCACCGCCCTGAGGCTCGCCACCATCAAAGCTTGAAATGGTGCTGAAAGCCTCTTCCATATAGGCCGGTGGCGCTTCCTCGCCCCCAAACGCGCCGCGCACGACATTCCCGCTCATGCGGCGATCCAACGCACACTGACTTTGGCGGCGATGGTGAAAAGGTCCGACATCGACTCTCCGAGCGCCTGGAGATCATGCGTCTCCATCGGTGTGGCCCACTGGGACAAGCCAATCTGCTCGATGGTCGCGAGGATTTGATCGGACGCCCAGTTCCCCGCAGTTCGCCGCGCACGCGTGGCCTGGTCGCGAATGAACATCATACGGCACCGCATATGCCGATCGATCGCTCCGTCATCGGGACATGCTGCGTCCACCATCGGGAGATAGCATTTCCACAGAGGCTCAGGAGCCGGCGACTCCACTGAGCAGGCGTCGAGCGAGCGCTCGGCGATATCGTTTGGCACGCCCCTGGTCATGGCGGTCAGGCTTTAGTTGTTAAGGAAAGCTCGGATCGCTTTTGGCTGATATGAGCCAACACACGCTCAGCGCTTTTCAACCGTAGCGAGCGACGCCCGGTTCTAAGTTGGAACACCAGAGCACCGTCACCCATCGCGTCGAGGCCGAACCGAGATGGCTTGATCTCATGCTCTTCGATGAACGCCTCAATTTCGGCTAGTAGCGTTGCATCCGTCAGTATCATCCCGACACACCTTCGACTGATAAATTTCCAATGAAGAGGTGACAGGGCGTTGGAAATTTATCAAGTGGTAACCAGCCTGACGGCATGAGATATTTCCAACATGAGTGATCCGAAGATGAAAAAGCTAGCCGGCGAGAGGAGAGCGCGAGCGATCTATGAGCGCCTATCCGGTCTGCCCAGGGAAGACGGATTAACTTACAACGAATGGGCTCTCAGGGCGGGCGTAAACACATCATTTTTCACTAATTTGAAAAATGGTAGCGAGCCCAGCGTGGGGAACCTACGCGCCATATTAGAGGCAGTAGGCACTACCCTGCCAGAGTTCTTTGTGCAGGAAGCTGTAGGTCGGGTGATGCTGTCTCCCGATCCACAAGCTTTAGAACGGGCCTTCCAAGAGGCGCTACCTGGTTTGCCCAAACGTCTGGACAGGCGCGCTCAATATCTTGCCGAAGTCGTTCAAGCTGTCCTTGGGCTTCCAAAAGATCATCACGCCAAATCCGACGCAAGTTACCTTCATAGCCAGGGCGAGAGCGATACAGCGAAGCTAGTTCTTGCTTCCACCAAATGAACTGTATCCGCGCAACCGCGCAGCATCTAATGCATTTGGCGCACGTAGCTTGGCATGGCCGAAAAGCGATTTCAGTCATCTTCTTGGATCCTGCGTTCAAGCATTTCTGCTATTTCAGGCCTAGTTTCCTTAAGGTATTCGACCCTCTCGAGGACACGCATCTTATTACGAAGCACCCGGTCAATTTTCCAAACTCGTGCAACAATAGCGCCTACTCCAATATACGTCGCTGATCGTAAGTCGTCAGGTATGTCACCAAAGCCCTGAACGCCGTCAGCTGACCACGTAAGGTGCCAATTTGTGTTTTCTGACCAGATCATCCATGAGGTTACCCCACCATCAAAACCGTCCAGTTCAGTTATAAGGTCTGTATACATTCTAATCGGATATTGAGTTTCAGGGGAAACTACGCGGGCAAACTCTAAAATCTCTTCGATTGTCGCATAGTCATCATTGGCGAACTTTTCTGCTATTTCACGCTCTGATTCGGCGGTCTTGCTGATTTTCACCAGCCTGGGTCTGCCGCGATATGTACGCGTTTCGTAGTCACCTACGTCGATAATTTCGCCATGGCGAAACTTGTTGAGATAGTCATAAAGATATAATGCACTTCTAATCGACTGATGACGAAGCGGGCTTCCTTCACAAATGCCTATTCCTGTTTGAACAAGGCCGGCAAACTTTGCCAAGCCAGCTACATTGACACCGTTGTGCTGCAACTCGTTAAGTATCGCGGCCAATGTCACTTGTAGGCGATCAAATCTTTTATGGTAGCCTTTGCCGCTTGGCCCAGGAGATGGCCGCAGCATGGCTTGTTTTATCCAAAAGCTTGCGACGCCGTCGGTAACCCCGGATAGCCGGCAGAGATCACTTCGCGAGAAAAGCTTATCGGGCTGCGGGATGCCTATCGTCATAACCGGTTGATAAAGGACCACAGGACCTCTGTAAAGGTCTCCTAGACTTTTACCATCGAGCCGGTATTGGAAATTTATCATATTTTGCATTGACGCCATGATAAATATCCAACACATTCCCTCATCAGCCGCCCACGGCCGATGAGCAGGACCAACCCACCGCGTAAATCGGCGCCTCTGCGGAGGGCCTACATCGCAAGGATCGGCCCCTGCTCCCCTCAAGGGAGTAAGGCACATGGCAACACGACAAGCACCGCGGGTTCCGGCGAGCACCCGTAGCTTCGCAGCGCTCGCACTCGCGTATTACGACCAGCGAGCCGCCGGAGAATTGTTCGACGACACACTACGAGTGAGTTTCGGCCACGAAAGCAAAGAGAGCTGGGCCGCTTGTCGCGCGGGATCGGTCTCGCTCCAGCACAATGCCGCGCTGATCATGTCGCTACCGCCAGAGCACAAGGCGGACATGTTGATCACGCTGGGAATGGCGCACGCTTACATCGATGGCATAGCCGGCACTCAGGACGGCGAGGATCGCATGCTCGCGCTCGCGATCCAGAGTGCCCTTGGCAACGCTTTCAAGCTTCTCATCGCCGAGGGTGCTACGCTCGGGATGCCGGCGTCGATCAGCCCGCTGATTGAAGAGTTCTGCCGCGATACCGGCGCGCCCGAGCGCGGTCCGTCTCCGCAGGCAGAAGCGGCATGACCGCGGCGTCCTGCGCCGGCTGCATCCACTGGGATCGCTACGAGAACGCTCTCAGCACCGAGGTCGGCGACTGCCGGCTGAACCCTCCCACAGTGAACGAAACGCTGCTCGCGAGGTTCGCGACGCCGCCCTCTTATCGCGGGCCGGATCCACAGAGCCTGGAGATCGAGGTCGATCTCTACGCAGCCAGCATCTTCCCCGTGACTCATGAAAATAGCCGGTGCGGCCGGCACGAAGGAGCAATCGCATGACCGGATTGATCTCGACCGGCTGGGCCGGCGCAATGGTGCCGCTCGACGCGATCACGCGCGTCAGCAACGACTGGAAGAACGACCACCGCGTCAAGATGCGGACCGTCGAGCTCAACGACGGACGCAAGTTCGACCTGACCGACACGCAGGCCGACGCCCTTCAGGGGCGTGCGGTCCAGATCATCCCCGCGCTGCCGGGTGTGAGCCTGCTCAGCGTCGATCTCGAACCGACGTTGGAGGGCAGCTGCATCTTGGCGGAGCCGGTCATCGCCTGGGCGCTATGCGTCGACGGCGACATCCGTCCGGTCACTCCGGCCGGCGTGCTCAGCGGTCGCTCTATATGGGACGATCACTATGTCGAGATGGTAGGAGGCATCCAGTCCGTCGGCGATCTGACCGAGCCGCCCGGCTTTTCTGATCGCGTCGAGATGCTGCAGCACTTCTTCACGATGGAGTATGCCAAGAAGCATGGAGCCGACGGCTTCGTCTCTGAGCTGGACGCGGATGTCGCGCCACAGGTGCAGGCATGAGCGTGCTAGGCAAGATCGAAGCGGCGTTCACGTCATGGGCCGACCTGCGCGCGGCCTTCGAGAAGGCGCGATCTGCTGAGCAAGCCTTTGACAGCGGGATTTACGCGGATGCGATCATTCGCGCCGAAAGTCAGGGCGAGCATGCGGTCTTCGACGATCGGCTGACGAACATCTCGGACATGCTGACGGACGTTCGGGTCGACGCTGAGGATGCGATGGCCCTCACGCCCGCGCCTGACGTAGCCGCCGCCCTGTACAAGATTGAATATGCCAGGACGCGCTGGAAGGATGCGGACGGCATGCCGGAGGACTGGTGGGCGGCCGTGCTGTCCGATCTGCGGCGTTTCGCAGGGGCGGAGGCGGCGGTGTCGTTAGTTGCAGCGGTATCATCACCCAAATCTGGGGAACTAACCCCTGCCGATTGGAGCCACGCCGAAGGCTTATACCGCTCGCTCGCGGATGTCGAGGTCGAAGGCATGCCGGAAACCATCCGGGCCGCGGTCGACCATGCCCTCTGCCTGACCATGAACCATCTGGTCGAGGCCGCGCCGGCGCCGGACGTGGACGCGCTGATACTCAAGATGGAGATCGCCCGCGATTGCTCGGACGCAGGGATGCCAAGCCAGTGGTGGGACGTATTGGAAGCGGACGTAGTGCGGCTGGTTGGTGCTAAAGAGGTGGCAGCATGACCGGCCTGCGCCTCGCCCCGATCATCCGCGACTTCCTAGCGATCGGCAGCAACATTCATATCACGCCAGAGGGCCGGCTCGACTGCAGCCAGGGCATGCCGCGGGAGTGGGCTACGAACGGGCCCGGCGCGGCACGCATCGACCTCGTTACGCGGAGCTACCTCACGGCCTCCGATCGTCCTGGCGAGGGGCCTCGCATCGAGCGCATGGTGCGCCGGCTCGGCCGGCGAATGCCGAGTGGATTCATCGTGCTGGAACGGGCGATCGCGGCATGAGTGGCACGACGATCAACCTAGACTGGGACGTGCGGATCGCTGAGGTCAATGCGTATCCAGTCGCGCGAGCCTGTATGACGCATAACCTTGGCGAAGATGGCATCGCGAAGGTCTCGGGCCATCTCATTTGCTATCCGGTCAAGGCCAGAATCGTCCAGTCTCTTGCCTGCGCGGCGTTCGAGGATGTCACGAGCGACGTAGACCGTCCATTCGTCAGTCCCGATAAGCAGGCGGAAACTTCCCTCATTTTTCCAGCTGATAACCATCGGTTGCTGATGCCTTCGGTTAATATCGGAGTCGAGTCATGAGTGGTGAGGCTGGCACCCGCACCCGCCACTTCCGCGGAGGCTTCACGCTGCGTCGCCTCGAGACCAGCGCCGAGCGCCATCCGACCAGGGACGTCGCCGAGGCCGAGGCGATCCGCATGCTCGCCGATCGCCCGGGTGCGGGGATCATCATCTGCCAAGAGGTGGCGTGTGTGAAGTCATACCTCTGCACCGCCCAGGCGGGCGAATAGGCCGTGGCCGAAATCATCAACTTTCCGGACCGTCCGCGCTATAGACCGGATGAGGCAGTCGTCGCCGCAATTGCCACCTTGAAGCAGCAGGCGGGAGGCAAACTTGATGGCAACGTAATCGTCGAGGCTGATGCTGTGTCGCTTGTCCTGCTCTACGTCGACGACACGGTTGCTCGACTGAATCTACCACCGTCAGGTGCGGCATGAACGCGGGATCCGCTGGTTTTAGCTGGGATGTCCTTCATCTTGGTCAGCGTAGAGCCCTTCGGTGCGCGCAATTTCCTCAATTGCGTCCGGACCGTAGACCTCTTGTGTCGGCGTCTCGATCCGCGCCAAGTCGAAACGATCCTCGCCCCATGTCACAGCAAGCGCGATCATTTCTCGCAGGCTTCCTTCAGCCGCTTGTTGTGTATCGTCATAAAGCTTGGCGAGCTCGTCGATATTGTAAGCCATCGATCATTCCCCTGTTGATGGTGTGCCGACCAGTTTGGTCAGGATGGCTTCAATGCCGTTTCGCTCAGATTTTCGGTCGTGGTCTCGACCTTGGCGCCAAGCGGCGGTTTGGCCGGCTTCTCATGCGGCTCGGGGATTGCGCTGCCGGGCTGAGTGCCCTGCTCGAGGTCACGCGCCGCGTGGTTTGGCAGAATACCATCCTCGCCGGGTCGAACCTTACCGCCTGTCATGTCGATCTCCTTGGTCTGGGACGGTGCAACGAGCCGGCACGGGAGTCGGCCGCATGAACACGCCAACGCCAACGAGCAGCGGATCCAAAGGAGAGGGCAAATGCCGGTAAGCGCGCCAGATTGGCCCAGAATGATGCGGAAGGCGATGGCCGCGGCCTACTGCGACCTATCGCCCGCATCATTCGAGCGCGAGATATTCGACGGACGGCTGCCCGTTGGCGTCCTGTTCGGCGGCCAGATGCACTGGAGCCGGCTTGCGCTCGACGAGGCGCAAGATCGCATTACGGGCCACGGCGTAGCCGATTGGCGGAGCAGATCGGGATTGTATGGCGACGCGGCTTAAAGCGCGTGGACTTCCCCCGCACGTGAAGTGCGTGACGACGAAGGGCAAGCGCTACTATTATTTCGACACCGGTCGGCAGAAGCCGAACGGCAAAAAGCTTCTGAAGCGCTTGCCCGACATCAAGGACAAAGCCGGATTCGGTGGGAGCTATGCGGGCTTCCTGGCTCATCGCTCCCGGCTGTCTGTCGAGCCGATCTCGGTGATGACCGTCGCCATGATGATTGATCGGTATCAAAAAAGCCCCGACTTCAATCGCCTCGCTGCCAACACGCGCGACCAGTACAACATCTACCTCGCGGCGATCGAGCGCGCGATTGGCGTGGCCCCGGTTGGCGACGTGACGCGCTCGACCGTTCACGATCTGCTCGACACCATGGCCGATCGGCCAGGCGCCGCGAACGCGACGCTGCGGACGACGCGGGCGCTCTGGACTTGGGGCAAGAAGCGCGAGCTGGTCAGCATCAACCCCGCGTCCGAAATCGATCTGCACGCGGCTAAAGATTACGAGCCATGGCCCGAGCATCTCGTCGCCGAGGCTTTCGAGGACGAGGATCGGCGCGTCCGGGTCGCGGTCGGCCTGCTCTATTTCACCGCGCAGCGGATAGGCGACGTCTGCCGCCTACGCTGGTTCGACATCCGCGGCGGTGTGTTGTTCGTTACGCAGCAGAAGACCAAGAAGCAGCTTGAGATCCCGATCCACCCGCGGCTTGAGTTGATCCTGGGCGGCCGACCGAATGAGGACCGACCATTGCTGCCGCGCGCGGATGGAGGTCACTATGATCCCGAGACGGTGCGAGGCGTGCTGCAGACCTTCGCCGCCAGGCACGGGCATAAGGTTGTGCCGCACGGCCTCCGGAAGAACGCCGTCAATTCGCTCCTTGAAGCGGGATGCAGCGCTGCTGAGACAGCGGCCGTTTCCGGCCAATCGTTAACCTTAGTGGAGCATTACGCCAAGCGTCGCGCCACCGGGAAATTGGCGGCTTCGGCCATGGGGAAGCTCAAGGGACCGGAACGCGAACAGGAAAACTCTGGAAAACTATCCTAATTCGCGGCGGAAACGCAGGGGTTAGTCATAACGCCGCGTTAAGCCTTGCCGTGGCAGGGCAGGCGTCCGGACAGGTCCCACGGCGGGACGGACGATGCGGGGCGCACGATGCGGGACCAGGCCTGATGCGGATCCTCCACATCCTCGATCACTCGCTACCGCTCCACAGCGGCTACACCTTTCGCACGCGGGCGATCCTCAAGGCGCAGCAGGGGCTCGGGCTCGAGGTCGCGGGGGTGACAGGGGCGCGCCATGCCGCCGAGGCGGCGATCGACGACGGCCAGTGGGAAACGCATGACGGCTTGCGCTTCTTCCGCGGCGGTGCCTTGGCGGCGGGGCGCCCGGTGGTCTCGGAGATCCGCGAGGTGCGCGCCTTCACCCGCGCGATCGAACGCGCCGCCGAAGACTTCAAGCCCGATATTCTCCATGCCCATTCTCCGGTGCTCACCGCGCTCGCCGCGCGTACCGCGGCGAAGCGTCTCAAGCTGCCGCTGCTCTACGAGATCCGCGCCTTCTGGGAGGATGCGGCGGTCGGCAACGGCACCGGGCGCGAGGGCTCGCTGCGGTATCGTGCGACACGCGCGCTCGAGACCTGGGCAGTCGGCCGGGCCGATGCGGTCGCGGTGATCTGCGAGGGACTGCGCAGCGACCTGGTGTCGCGCGGCGTGCCGGCGCGCAAGATCATGGTGTCGCCCAATGGCGTCGACCTGGCGCTGTTCGGCGATCCGCCGCCGCCCGACGCGGCGCTCCGATCCGAGCTCGGGCTCGACGATGCCGAGGTGGTCGGCTTCATCGGCTCGCTGTACGATTATGAAGGGATAGACGAGCTGATCGCGGCGATGCCCGCGCTCGTCACGGCGCGGCCGAAGGCGCATCTGCTGCTCGTCGGCGGCGGGCCGCGCGCCGATGCGCTCAAGGCACAGGCGCTCGCCTCGCCGGTCGCCGGTCGCATCCGCTTCGTCGGGCGCGTCCCGCACGACCAAGTCGAGCGCTATTACGGGCTGATCGACATCCTCTGCTACCCGCGCAAGAAGATGCGGCTGACCGATCTGGTCACCCCGCTCAAGCCGCTCGAGGCGATGGCGCAGCGCCGGCTCGTCGCCGCCTCCGACATCGGCGGCCACCGCGAGCTGATCCGCGACGGCGAGACCGGCACGCTGTTCGCGCCCGACGATCCGCCGGCCATCGCGGCCTCGCTGGCCGGCGTCTTCGCCGACCGCGGCAGCTGGGCGGCGCGACGGGCGGCGGGGCGCCGCTTCGTCGAGGCGGAGCGCGACTGGGCGCTCAACGCGAAACGTTATCTTCCCGTTTACCAACTTCTGGCACAGAAAAGCACGACATCGCGCGCCATGCTGGCCGCGGGGCTTTAGGTCCGACGATCGGGACGAATGACAATGGCGACGCAGATCCTCCGTACGATCGACCGCTGGCGCTTCGAGGCGCCGCTCGCGCTCGCGCTCGCGGCGGCCTCGGGGTTTGCGGCGATGGCGATGCCGCCGGCGATCTTCGACCATGTGCCGCTGCTCGGCCATCACGGCCGGCTCGGCCATTCCGCGCTCGCGCTGGTGCTGGCGGTCGTCAGCGGCGGCATCGGCTATGTCGCGATGCGTCGTCCGACCAAATCCGTCGCCGTGGCGGATGACGATGATTTCATCGACGTTCTGGGCGAACCGATGGCGCCGATCGTCGGCGAGAACGACGGTCCGGTCCGGATGCGCCGTGCCGATCGCCACCCCGATGCGCCGCCGCGCCCGCCGATCCGCGCCAGCCGCGATCTCGGCGAGCCGTTCATGGATGTCGGTACGCAGGGTCCGTCATCCGTGCCGGAGGCCGTCGTCGCGGCGCACCCGGCGGCGGCGGATAACACGGACGACGCCGTCGTCGTCGCGCACGATCCGATCGACGATGCCGTGCCGGTCGAGCCTGAGCCTCCCGTCGAACTGGTCGCGGTCCCCGAAGCCTTCGAGGTCCAGGCTATCGATGCCGAGCCGCTCGTCGTCGCGACAGCATTGACGGCGATGGCCGAGCCGGCGCCTGCGCCTGCTGCCGAGGCGGTCGCCGAACCCGATGCGGCCCCCGTCGCCGCGATCGCCGATCCGGCGCCCGTCGTCGCAGCGCAGGGCGAGTCGAGCATTTCCGCGATGATGGAGCGCCTCTCCGCCGGTATGGCGCGCCGCGCGGCGAACGCCGATCGCGACGCCGCCGCGGGTGTGCCGACGCCGATGCGCGACATGCGCCCGGCGCTGCGCGGCGCGCTCGACGAACTCAACCGACTCGCCGCCCGGCGCGGCTGACCGCAAAGGTTTCGGGCTCCTCGATCGTCAGCGCCTCGATCCCGAGCACGGGGCGGTCGCCGCGGATCGTCGCCACCGCCTGAAGATCGGCGACGAAGCCGCCGCGCAGGTCGAGTTCCATCTCGGGCAGCGCGGCGCACAGGCGGTCCACCCGCGTCGCGGCATCCGGTCCTTCGAGCGCGAGCGCGAACCGGTGTCGGGCGCCGACGAACAGCGCGCTCGCCCAGTCGCGGCTGTGCGCGGCCAGCATGACGCTCGGCCCGACATGCGGGGCGAGCGTGCGGAGCAGTTCGTCGCGGGCGCGGTCGGCGGGCCAGCGGCTCATCGGACGCACTCGCCTTGCGCGTCGAGCCAGGCGTGGACGCGCGCCGTCATGTCGCCGCGCGGTTCGCGACCATTGCGCAGATCGAATACGAAGCGCGGGTCGCCGACCACCTCGCGGCCGAACCGCGCCGGAGGCATTCCCGTACAGCGCAAATGCCGCTGAATGCGCGTGAGCAGATGCATGGAACAGGACCTCCCTCGAACTCGACCGACTCAATGGGGTCATGCTTTGTTCTTCAAATCCTACTTGTCTAGGATTTTTCCTATCGGTAAGTAGGGACGATGGAAGGCGAGGTGCCCCGTGCCGTTCTCGGGCGGCTGATCGACGAACGCGGCGAGGATTGCGCCTCGCTGTCCCGGCTGATCGGGCGCAATCCCGCCTATATCCAGCAGTTCCTCAAGCGCGGATCGCCCCGGCGGCTGGCCGAGGCCGACCGCCAGCGGCTGGCGCGCTATTTCGGCGTGCCCGAGGCCTGGCTGGGAGGCGAGGCGGACGCGCAGGGTCGTAGCGCCGCTGCGCTCGCGATCGTGCCGCTACTCGATACCGCCGCATCGGCAGGGCCGGGCGCGGTGGGCGAGGACCGGGTGTCGGCGGCGGGGCTCGGCTTTTCCGAGCAATGGCTGCGACGATTGCGCCCCGGCGGCGGAAGCGACGGCCTGTCGATGATCCGCGTGCGCGGCGATTCGATGCTGCCGACGCTTGCCGATGGCGATGAGATTTTGGTCGATGGCAAGGATGCGGGCGATCGCCTCCGCGACGGCGTCTACGTCCTGCGGATCGACGGCGCGCTGCTGGTCAAGCGGCTGCTCCGCGAGGGGGAAGCCATGGTGGTGCGGAGCGACAATCCCGAGGCCGGGCCGGTCGATCTCGCCGGGGGCGTCGATGTCGTCGGGCGCGTACTATGGGCGGGCCGGCGACTTTAGGGGGCGTCTCCCGTCCCACCGCGTCATCCCGGATCGGCGGATGCAGCGCGGTCGCCCGATCTAGCGCGGACTGCGCATCCGGTCCCGCAGCCACAGCGCGACCGCGACGACGACGCCCACACCGGTGCCCGCGATCACGCCGATGCTCGGCTGGCCCTTCACGGTACCGATCACGGCGCCGACCAGGATGCACATGGCGAGGAGGAAGCCGCCCGCCCGCGGCCCGTTGCTGTCCGTCATGCTTTCCCCCTGCCACGATCCGGACGGGCGCGCCAGCCGACGCCGCGCGGATGGTATCGCCGATCTTTACCTTCTCCCTGCGGCACGGCTTAACGCGGTCCGCGCTAGGGCGAGGCACGGGCAGAGTTGGGGGTCGCGTGCTGGAACAGACACAATTTGTCGTCGACCGGGAAGCCTATGAGGGCGCCGCGGCCTTGCTCGACACGTTCGGCGAAAGCGCGCTGGCCGAGGCCGCGACGCGGGCCGAGCGCAGCCGTGACGTCGGCAACCACATCCACTATACGCGCTGGTGCCGCGTCGGTCGGGCCATTCTCGTGCTCGGCGACCCGCAGCCGGCGGGGATGGTCCACTAGCGCCACCGGACGGGGCGCGCGCAACGATGCTGGCGGAGGCGACACGCAGACGCTAGGGTCCCGCCATGTCGCCTGCCGTCGCGCGGCGCCGCGCCCGATGCGCCTGCGCCGCGATCCTCTTCACCGTCTGCCCGGAAGCGGCACCTGGACAGACGCCGGTCGTGTCGGGCACCCCCGCCGTGCCGCCCCGGCCATCGCCGGGCGATACGACGCTCGATCCCGATTCGCCGATGGCACCGCTCCCCGATCTCGGGGTCGCCTGGCCTGATCTCGCCAAGCCCGACAGCGCGCTCGGCACGCTGCCCGTCGCGCAGAGCGGCACCGGCCCGGCGACCGTCACGCCGCCGCCGATCGTCGCCCAGCCGGCCGATGCCGCCGCGTCGACGATCGATGCGGCAGGCGACCATCGCTATCTCGTCACGCTCGAGGGCCTCGACGGAGTCGCCGCGGCGGGCCTGCGCGACCGTTTCGATGCGCTCTCCTCGCTGCGCCAGGATGCCGGCAAGCCCGCCAACGTCGCGCAGATCGATCGGCGTGCGCGCGAGGATGCCGACCTGCTGCGCGATCTGCTGCGCGCCTATGGCTATTATGACGCCGAGGTCGACACCCGCGTCGCCAACCAGACCGGGCCGGTGGTCGGCACGCCGCGGCTGCAGGTCACGCTCGTCGCGACCCCGGGGGCGGCCTACAGCTTCACCAGCGTCACGCTGCCCGGTATCGCCGCGACCGGATCCGAGTCCGCCGCGCTGACCAAGGCGTTCGGCGTCCGCGACGGCGACCCGGTCGACGTCGACAAGGTAACGGCGGGGATCGCCGCGCTCAAGACCGCACTGGGTGCCAGGGGTTATGCCTTCGCCACCGTCGCCGACCCGGATATCGAGATCGACCACACGACGCATCGCGCGGTGCTCGCCCTCAAGGTCGATCCCGGCCGCCAGATGCGTTTCGGCAGCTTCCACCTCGTCGGCGCCAAGCATGTCTTCGGGGCGGCGCATCTCCAGCTGATCTCGCGGCTGCATCCGGGCGACCGTTACGATGCCGCGCTGATCGAGGATCTGCGCCGCGCGCTGATCCAGACCGGGCTCGTCTCGGTTGCCCAGGTCACGCCGACCCGGACCAGCGACCCGAATGTCTTCGATCTCGACGTCCATCTCGAACCCGCGCCGCCGCGCACCGTCTCGGCCTCGCTCGGCTATGTTACCGGTCCGCGCACGACCGCGGGCGAACTCGGCTATCTGACCACCGCCACCGCCGGCTCGCTCGGCTACGGCAGCGGCCAGGGCGTCACCGCCGAGGTCGACTGGACGCACCGCAACCTCTTTCCGCCCGAGGGAAGCCTGACGCTGCGCGGTGTGCTCGGCACGCAGGAACAGCTCGCCTCGGCGATCTTCCGCCGCAATGATTTCCGCGTCCGCGACCAGGCGTTGGTCGTCCAGCTGACCGCCGACCATCTCAACGTCCCCGCCTTCGAGGCGAAGACGCTCGATCTCGCCGCCGACATCGAGCGCCAGACCAACATCATCTTCCAGAAGAAGTGGATCTACAGCTACGGGGTCGAGCTCGTCGTCACCAACGAGCGCGACGGCATCCTGGCGACCGGGCAAGAGCGCGACGCGACCTATTATGTCGGCGCGATCCCGCTCAGCCTCTCCTATGACGGGTCGGACGACCTGCTCAACCCGACCCGGGGCTATCGGCTGGCCGCGCATGTCTCTCCCGAAATCTCGTTTCGCGGCAAGCCGTTCGAATATGTCCGCGTCCAGCTCGACGGATCCGCCTACCAGCCGGTCGGCGACCATGTCGTGCTCGCGGGGCGCGTGCGGCTGGGATCGATCGAAGGCGCCCACAGCGACGACATCGCGCCGTCGCGGCGATTCTATTCCGGCGGCGGCGGCTCGGTGCGCGGCTTCGGCTATCAGGACATCGGCCCGCGCGATCTGAACAATGATCCGGTCGGCGGCTCGAGCCTTGCCGAATTCGGCCTCGAGGCGCGCATCCGCTTCGGCAATATCGGGGTGGTGCCGTTCCTCGACGGCGGCAATCTCTACACCCAGTCGCTGCCGAAATTCACCGGGCTGCGCTACGGCACCGGGCTCGGCTTCCGTTACTATACCAGCTTCGGGCCGGTGCGCGTCGACATCGGCACGCCGATCAATCGCCAGCCGGGCGACAGCCGCGTCGCGGTCTATGTCTCGCTGGGGCAGGCCTTTTGATGGCGGACGACGCGATCCCGGTCGAGACGCCCTTGCCGTCTCCCGCACCGCGCCGACGCTGGCCGTGGCCGGTGCGCTGGCTCGGCGGGATCGTGGCTGTGCTGCTGATCTTCGCCGGTGGCGTCGGCTTCGGGATCGATACCGCGGCGGGCCACCGCTTCATCGTCGACCGGATCGGCGAGCTCACGCCGTCGAGCGGGCTGCGCATCCATATCGGCCGGATCGACGGATCGATCTGGCGCCATGCCCGCATCCGCGACCTGCGGCTGTCCGACCCGCAGGGCCTGTTCCTCGAGGCGCCGAGCGTCCAGCTCGATTGGCGGCCGGGGCGCTGGCTCGCCAACCGCCTGCATGTCGACCGCCTCGCCTCCGATCTGGTGATCCTGCATCGCCTGCCCAGGCTCAGGCCAGTGAAGCCGGGGCAGCCGATCATCCCCGGCT
>NZ_CALMAW010000113.1:29765-79298 GCF_937859915.1 uncultured Sphingomonas sp.
TGATCTGCGGTTGCGGCTCGAGCCCGGCGTCGCGGGTACACAGCGCCGGCTGGTGCGCATCGTCGGGCAGGCGGATACCGGCGTCGGCCGCGCGGTGATCGGCGTCAAGGCCAAGTCCTCGGCCGGCGACCAGCTCGCACTCGCGCTCGACACCGAGCCCGATCGCGACGTGTTCGACCTCGATGCCCGGCTGCTCGCTCCCGCCGACGGTGTGGTCCCCGGCCTCTTCGGCGCGCGCCACCCGATCGCACTGCTCGTCGACGGGCAAGGTCGCTGGACGGGCTGGCATGGCCGCGCGCGGATCGATGTCGCGGGCAGACGCATCGCCGATCTGGCGCTCACCGAGGCCCGCGATCGCTATGCGCTGTCGGGCCGGATCACTCCGGCGTCGATTACCCAAGGCAAGCTGCAGCGGCTGGCCGGCCCTGTCGTCCGCGTCGTGGGCGCCGCCCATTATGCCGATCGCCGCGTCAATGGCGCGCTCAGGCTCGCCGCCTCCGCCTTGACCGTGTCGGCGAGGGGTGTGATCGATCTTGCGCACGCCAGCTTCGATCCGCTCCGCATCGACGCCGCGCTGCTGCAACCGTCGGCGCTGTTTCCCAACATGACGGGCCGCGAGGTGCACCTTCATGCCGAACTGCGCGGCGCGTTTCGTCATGCGGCGTTCCGCTACGCGCTGACCTCGCCGCAATTCGCCTTCGACCAGACGGGCTTCGAGGATGTAAAGGCCGATGGCGCCGGCCGCCTCGACGGTCCCGCGCTGATGCTGCCGATCCGGCTGACCGCGCGTCGGGCCACCGGGGTCGGCGACGTCGCTGGCGGCATCCTGGCCGATCTGTCGGTCTCGGGCACGCTCAAGGTGACCCCCAAGCTGCTCACCGGTGACGGGCTGACGCTCAAGTCGGACAAGCTGTCGGGCAAGCTCGCGCTGCTCGTCGATCTCGTCACCGGCGGCTATTCGGTCGATCTGTCGGGCGGCCTGCAGCGTTACCTCATCCCCGGGCTCGGCATCGTCGACGTGCTGACCGAACTCAAGGTGCTGCCCGGCGCCGGGGGCAAGGGGACGGTCGTGCAGGGCCATGGCAAGGCCTGGGTGCGGCGCTTCGACAACCCCTTTCTCAATTCGCTCGCCGGCGGCCTGCCGGTGCTCGAGACCGAGCTGACGCGCACCGCCGACGGCCTGCTGCATTTCGCCAATCTCAAGCTTACCGCGCCCGCACTTGCGATTACCGGTCAAGGCACGCGGCTCAAGGACGGCAGTTTCCAATTCTCCGGCGCGGGCAGACAGACCGCCTACGGTCCGTTCAAGCTCACGCTCGACGGGATGATCGATCATCCCAAGATCGGTCTGCTGCTCGATCATCCGCTCGACGCCTTGGGGCTGGCCGCGGTCAGGCTCGATCTCGATCCGGTGCCGCTGGGCTTTGCGATGACGGTCGCGGGCGACTCGACGCTTGGCGGCTTCACCGGCACCGGCGGCATCGTCACGCCGCCCGGCGGCACCACGACGATCCACGTTGCTGCGCTCGCCGTCACCGGGACGACGGGCAAGGGGCAGCTGCGGTCCGATCCCGGCGGCTTTACCGGTCAGCTTGCGCTCGCCGGCGGCGGCATCGGCGGCACGCTCGATTTCGCGCCCCAGCGCGGCGTCCAGCGCATCCTGGTGCATCTCGGCGCCGACCATGCGCAGCTCGCCGGCGATCTCGGCGCCAGCGTGCGGCGCGGCAAAGTCGACGCCGATATACTGCTCGATCCGGCCGGCACGCATCTCGACGCCGCACTGTCCGCACAGGGGCTGCACCGCGGCGCGATCGTGCTCGCGCAACTTGCAGCACACGCCAAGCTCGTCGGCGGCAGGGGCGAGTTGATCGCCTCGGTATCGGGGTCGCGCGGCCGCGCGTTCGCGCTGCAGACCGACACGCTGATCAGCGCCGACGGCTATGCGGTGCGCGGTCAGGGCACGATCGATGGGCGTCCGGTCGCGCTGACCGGCCCCGCGCTGCTCCGCCATGCCGGCGAGAGCTGGGTGCTGAGCCCGGCAAGCGTCACCTACGCCGGCGGCAGCGCCACGATCGCGGGCCATTTCGGCGACGCGGCAACCGCGGTCGACGCCAGCCTCAACGCGATGCCGCTGTCGGTGCTCGACATCCTCAAGCCCGGGCTGGGGCTAAGCGGGGCCGCCACCGGACGGTTCAACTACGGCGTCGGAGCACCCGGAGCCTTGCCGACGGGGCGCGCCGACCTGCGCATCCGCGGTCTCAGCCGCGCCGGGCTGATCCTGTCGTCGCGTCCGGTCGACCTCGGGCTGACCGCGGTGCTGACCGGTACCGGCGCCGCGATGCGCGCGGTCGCGCAGAGCGGTGGCCAGGTGATCGGCCGGGCGCAGGCGCGCCTCGCACCGATCGTGGGGACGGGCAGCTTGGCGGAGCGACTGCTCGCCGCGCCGCTGTTCGCGCAGCTGCGCTATAATGGCCCGATCGACACGCTGTGGCGGCTGACCGGAATCGAGACGATCGACCTGTCGGGGCCGGTCGCGATCGGCGCCGATATCGGCGGCACGCTCCGGGATCCGGGGATCCGCGGCTCGCTTGCGACCCGCGCGGCGCGGATCGAGAGCGGCACCACCGGAACCGTGATCGACTCGATCACCGCCGGCGGGCGCTTCGACGGGTCGCGGCTCCTGATCGACCGCTTCACCGGCGTCACCAAGGACAGCGGCACCGTCACCGGCCACGCCGCCTTCGATTTCGCAGGCGCGCACGGGCTCGGCATGGATATCGCGATCGACGCGCATCACGCGCTGCTGCTCGCGCGCGACGATGTCGGCGCGACGGTGACGGGGCCGCTGACGATCGAGTCCGATGGTCGCGGCGGCACGATCGCGGGCAGGGTGACGCTCGACCGGTCGAGCTACCGCTTCGGCAGGGCGGCAGCGCAGGGTGTGCCCCACCTCGCCGTCCGCGAGGTCAACCGCCTCGACGAGGACGAGACGGCCGCCCCGACCACGCCGTGGACGCTCGATCTCGTCACCGACGCGCGCAACCAGATGGCGGTGCGCGGCCTCGGGCTCGACAGCGAATGGCGCGCCAAGCTGACCATCAAGGGCAGCGTCGACAATCCGTCGATCGTCGGCCGCGCCGATCTGGTACGCGGCAATTACGAATTCGCCGGACGTCGCTTCGATCTCGATCGCGGCATCATCCGCTTCGGCGGCGACACGCCGGTCGACCCCGCGCTCGACATCGTCGCCAAGGCGAACGTCCAAGGCGTGAGCGCGTCGATCCAGGTCTCGGGGACGGGCACCAAACCCGACATCAGCTTCGTCAGCACCCCCGCCATGCCCGAGGACGAACTGCTCGCGCGGCTGCTGTTCGGCACCTCGATCGCCAATCTCTCGGCGCCCGAGGCGCTCCAGCTGGCAGCGGCGGTCAACGGGCTGAGGACCGGTGGCAAGGGCAGCCTCGATCCGATCAACGCGGTGCGGCGCGTCGCGCATCTCGACCGGCTGCGCGTCGAGCCGGCCGACGTCACCACCGGCCAGAAGACATCGATTGCGGCGGGCAAATATATCGGTCGGCGGACCTATGTCGAACTGGTGACCGACGGGCAGGGCTATTCCGCGACCCGCGCCGAGTTCCAGGTGACCCGCTGGCTGACGCTGTTATCGACGATCTCGACGATCGGCCGCCAGAGCGTCAACGTGCGGATATCGAAAGACTATTGAGCCCTCGTGTCGCCCCGCGCCCGTCAGGAAAAGTCGGGCCGGACCGATATCGTTCGGCAGCCGATGCCCTGCTGGGCGATCCGGCCGGTCCTTCGGTAGACCGTCGTACTGCGATCCGAAGCCGACGGTCGATAGTGTGACAGCAGGCTCCCGATACGCGGATCGGATCGCAAGAACGCTTCGTAGCTGAAATGCGTGCCCGTCAGTGCGGGCGAGCGGGCGGGGTCGTCGACCAGGATCGCATCGGGTGGATGACACCAGAGGTCGATAGCGATCATGTCGAGCGTCTGACGACGTACCGACAGGCCCGCGGCCGACGCCTGAGCGCCATCGCCATCGCGCGCGATCTTGGGGATGGTCCACAGGGCGATGTTGCGCATCGGCCAGATGAAGCGATGGCTTTCGACCAACGGGAAGGCGAACCAGCTGTGTGCGGAGACGACCGCGACGGTGCTGCCAGCCGGCAGGTGCTCGAGCGCCGTGCTCGCCTTGCCGGCGCGTATCGGCGTGAAGGGGCCGATGACATACCCGGTGACTGCCACCAGGATCAGCGCCACCGTGACGAAGGGTCGGCGGATCATCGCGCCTGCCACGCTGCGGCCCTGGACCAATACCAGCCATAACGCCCAGCCGAGCGTCGCCGTCACCGGCAGCGCGTGATAGGGGAAGCCCTTGCCTTGCAGGAAATAGGACAGCGCCGACGCCAGTGCGGTGACAATCGCCGCTTGGGCATCGGCCGGGAGGTAGCGGCGCGCAACGGCGAGCGCGAGACCGGCGAGTAGCCAGGTCGGCACCCAGATCTGCCAGAAGAGCGACGAGAAGGGCGGCGAAAAAGCGCCATAGGCGGCGCGCGCCAGCGGCACGGTGAGCCGGAGATAGTCCGGCGCGAATAGCAAGACCGCGCCACCGTAGACGATAGCAGTCGCCGCCAGCGCCGCCGACTCCGGTCGCAACGGGCGCCACGATCGGCGCAAGCCGACCGCGAGCCACAGCTCCAACGCGAGTGGGACGAGCGCGAAATAGGGCTTCATCGCGAAGCCGTAAGCGGCAAACAGCCCGACGCAGAGCGCGAGTCGGGGCGAGACCAAGCGGGCGGTGTCCCGACGACGCGCCACCAGCGCGGCGTAGGGCAGGGCGCCGATCAGCATCAGATGTTCGCGCTCGCCGAAATCGTGCAGCGGCAGCAGGCAGAGCAGCAGCGCAAGTCCGGGGAGCAACAGCGCCAGTCGCCGCGGCGACGGATCGGCGACGAGCTTGGCGATCAGGATCAGCGCCAGCGCGGCGCGTGCCATTACCGAAACGATGGCGAGGTGGCCGGCGTCGACGTGCAGCCGGTCAGCCAGCGCGGAGAGCGGCACCGCCTCCCAGAACCACAGCGGCGGATTGACCTCGATGATGTCGCGATACAGGATCGCACCGCCGCGGATCTGCCGCGCAATCCAATATTGCCAGCTGACGTCGTTGTTGAGCGGGATCGACCAGCCCGCCCAGCAGGCCAGCGCGAACAGAGCGGGCGCCGCGACCCATAGCGGCGGCAGCATCCGCAGCGTTACAGGTCTGGCGGTCAGCCCGGCGCGGCCAAGGGGCAGGGACACATCGCTCATGGCTCCTGCCTAGTCGCCAAATCTTTATGGCCGGTAACCATGCGCGACGGGCATCGCGGCGTCCGCCAAGATGCCGCCGACAGCAAAGCGCCCCGAAGTTTCCTCCGGGGCGCCTGCAGTCGGTAATTAGAGAAGGATCAGTTCGAGAAATACATGTCGAACTCGACCGGCGCCGGGGTCATCTCCCAGCGCGCGACCTCGGGCCATTTGAGCTCGAGATAGCTCTCGATCTGGTCCTCGGTGAACACGCCACCCTTGATCAGATATTCGTGATCCGCGGTCAGGCTGTCGAGCGCCTCGCGCAGGCTGCCGCACACCGTCGGGATTTCCTTCAGCTCTTCCGGCGGAAGATCGTACAGATTCTTGTCCATCGACGGGCCGGGGTGGATCTTGTTCTCGATCCCGTCGAGGCCCGCCATCAGGATCGCGGCGTAGCAGAGATAGGGGTTCGCCATCGCGTCCGGGAAGCGGAACTCGACGCGCTTGGCCTTGGCGCCAGCACCGTAAGGGATGCGGCACGAGGCCGAGCGGTTGCGCGCTGAATAAGCGAGCAGCACGGGGGCCTCATAGCCCGGCACCAGCCGCTTGTAGCTGTTGGTGGTCGGGTTGGTGAAGGCGTTCAGCGACTTGGCGTGCTTGATCACGCCGCCGATGAAGTAGAGGCACATGTCGGAGAGACCGGCATAGCCGTCGCCCGCGAACAGCGGCGAGCCACCGTTCCAGATCGACATATGCGTGTGCATGCCCGAGCCATTGTCCTTGGCGATCGGCTTGGGCATGAAGGTCACGGTCTTGCCGTAGGCCTGTGCGACCTGCCAGCAGACATATTTGTAGATCTGCATGCGGTCGGCGGTGGTCACCAGCGTGCCGAAGGTCAGGCCGAGCTCGTGCTGCGAGGCGGCGACTTCGTGGTGATGCTTGTCGCAGGGCAGGCCCATCTCGAGCATCGTCGAGACCATCTCGGCGCGGATGTCGACCGCCGAGTCGACCGGGGCGACGGGGAAATAGCCGCCCTTGGCGCGCGGACGGTGGCCGAGATTACCGCCTTCATATTCGCGGCCGGTGTTGGTCGGCAGCTCGATGTCGTCGATCTTGTAGTAGGATTCATTGTAGGTCGTGTCGAACTGGACATTGTCGAACATGAAGAACTCGGCCTCGGGGCCGACATAGACAGTGTCGCCGATCCCCAGCGTCTTGACATAGGCCTCGGCGCGCTTGGCGGTCGAGCGCGGATCGCGCGAATAGAGCTCGCCGGTCGAGGGCTCGACGATGTCGCAGACCAGGATCAGCATCGGCGTCGCCGAGAAGGGATCGATCCACACCGCGTCGAGATCGGGCTTGAGGATCATGTCGGACTCGTTGATCGCCTTCCAGCCCTCGATCGAGCTGCCGTCGAACATGAAGCCGTCGTTGAGCTCGTCGTCGCCGACCACGCCCGCGACCATGGTCAGGTGCTGCCACTTGCCCTTGGGATCGGTGAAGCGAAGATCGACCCACTCGATCTCCTTGTCCTTGATCATTTTGAGAACGTCGGAGGCTTTGTTCGCCATGATGCTGTTTTCCCTCGCTCGAGCCGGCTTTCGCCCGCTCCTGTGATCACTTTTTACTGAAAGACCCTGACGCCTAGCCGCTTCCTCTTCGAGCCTGCCCGCCGCCGATCGTGAAGTGCCGGCGGTCGATGAGCGGGCCCGACATCCTCAGATGGCGTCGCCATCGCGCTCGCCGGTGCGAATGCGGATGACCGTATCGACCGGCAGGACGAAGATCTTGCCATCGCCGATGCGTCCGGTCTGCGCGGCGTTCTGGATCGCCTCGACGACGCGCTCGGCGAGACCGTCCTCGACGACGACCTCGAGCTTCACCTTGGGCAGAAAGTCGACGACATATTCCGCGCCGCGGTACAGCTCGGTGTGGCCCTTCTGACGCCCGAAACCCTTGGCCTCGGTGACCGTGATCCCCGACACGCCGACCTCGTGAAGCGCTTCCTTCACCTCGTCGAGCTTGAAGGGTTTGATGATCGCTTCGATCTTCTTCATGCGATTGCGCTCCCTCCCCGGACGCGGCGGCCGGGTTTCAATAAGCGTGCCATGCGATCGACTGCAAGCCAACCGCAGCACGCAGGTGCGGCAAACGCTGATTTTGCCTGATAGGCGAGCAAAAAGATGAAGGGCTGCCCGGAAAATAAGCAAGACGGGGCGTGCCATCGGCCGAGGCGTGCGGCATGGAAGCGCTGATGAGCGACTCTGCACCGCATGCCATCCTGCTTTGCGCGGGACTCGGATCGCGGCTGCTGCCGCTCACCGCCGACCGGCCGAAATGCCTGATCGAGGTCGGGGGGCGGACGATTCTCGAGCATCAGGTGGCGGCGTTGCGCCTGGCCGGCGTGGGCGGGATCACCGTGGTCGGCGGCTATCGCTTCGACCGGCTGGAGGCGTTCGCGCAGGCGCGCTGGACGGCGGACCAACGCCCCGAACTGCTGCTCAATCCCTTCTACGCGGTGTCGAGCTCGATCGGCAGCGTCTGGGCGGCGCGGCATCGTCTCGATGCGGCCTTCTGCCTGCTCAACGGCGATACGATCTACGACCCCACCCTCGTCGCCGATGGGCTGAAGCGGGTGCAAGCAGGGCTCAACCTGTTCGTCGAGCCGCTCGACGGTGCAGAGACCGATGATATGCTGGTGCGGCTCGATGGCGCGCAGGTCGTCGCGGTGGGCAAGGATCTTCCGGCGCCGCCGGCGCAGCATCGTTCGCTGGGATTCGTCGTCGGCGATGGCCGCGAGGGCTATGCGCGGGCGCTTGATCACACGGTCCGCGAGGTCGACGGCACGCAGCGCTTCCACCACGCGATCGTCGACCGGCTCGCGCACGAAGGCGTCGTGCACGCGATCGGCTTCGACCACGGGGTCTGGACCGAGATCGACCGGCCCGAGGATATCGCACGCTGGACCGCGTCCCCCCTCCCGTAGGGCGCGGAGGCGGCTATAGGAGCCGGTATGCCCGATACCCGCGTCGCGTTCCTGTTTCTCGGTGAAACGCTGCTGATCCCGCATCTCTATCCGATCGTCGAGGCGCTGGCCGCGCAGGCGCCCGCGTTGCGCATCGATTGCTGGGTCGCGACCTCGGTGCACGAGCAGCTGATCGCCGGCTGGCTGGCGGAAGCCGGGCTTGCCGGGCATGTGCGGCTGCGCCGCGCGCCCGGTTTCCTCGACCTGCCGCACCTCGCGCGGGGCGAGAATCCACGGCTGCCGGCCAAGCTGCCGACGCTTCTGCGGCTGCTGCCCCACCTGCTGCATACGCGCGTCGTGGTCTGCGCTGAGCAGACCAGCCTGTGGCTGCCGAGCGCGCTACCCTTCCTGCCGATGCGCTTCATCAAGACCTCGCACGGGGTCGGATCGATGAGCGCGCGCGACGATCGCCGTCGCCGCGCCGCCTGGCGTCTGCTGGTGCCGAGCGAGACCGAGAAGGCAACCTATACCGCGCGCGGTCTGCCCGACGAACAGCTCATCGTCACCGGCTACGTCAAGGCGGGGTTTCGAGCGCTCGCCCGCCCGCGGCGGCTGTTCGCCGACGACAGGCCGGTAGTCGTCTATGCGCCGCATTGGCAGCGCGCGCGATCGTCCTGGTGGGACTGGGGGCGCGAGATCGTCGCGATGCTCGCGGCGCAGGACCGCTTCAACGTCATCCTCGCGCCGCACCAGCGGCTGGTCGAGAAGGGCCCCGACGTGCGCGCGGTGCTCGCGGCGGTGTCGCATCTCCCGCACGTCCACACCGATCTCGACAGCTTCGCGATGGTCGACGGCAGCTATATGGCGGCGGCCGATATCTATCTCGGCGACACGTCGAGCCAGGTCGTCGAGTTTCTGATCCGCCCGCGGCCGTGCGTTTTCCTCAACGCCCAAGGCATCGACTGGCGCGCGACCGACGACCATGAATTCTGGACGTGCGGCGCGGTCGTGGACCGTCTCGACGGTCTGCCCGCCGCGCTCGACGCCGCCTGTGTCGAACAGCCGCGCTACGACGCGATCCAGCGCGCCTTCGCCGCGTCCGCGCTCGGCGACGCCAGCCCGGACGCGGCGCGACGCGCGGCAGCGGCGATAGCGGCGGCACTCGCGTGAAGGACGATTGGCTGCGCCCGGCGACGCTGGCCGACGCCTCGCGTGCACAGCGCGAGATCGCCGACGCCTGCGACACGCGCGACCGGATCGGTGCTGTCGATCTGATTGCCGGCGCCGACACCTCGATGAAATGGCGCGACAGCAAGGGGCCGATCCACGCCGCGATCGCGCCGCTCGGCTGGCCCGACCGGGCGGTCCAGCCGGCGGGGATCGCGACGCAAATCCCACCCTTCGCCTATGTGCCTGGCTATCTCGGCTTCCGCGAGGCGCCAGCGTTGGTCGCGGCGTGGCAGACGCTCGGCGCGAAACCCGGGCTGCTGCTCGTCGACGGCCATGGCCGCGCACATCCGCGCCGTTGCGGGATCGCGACGCATCTCGGCGTGCTGCTCGACGTGCCTGCGATCGGGGTCGCCAAGTCGATCCTGTGCGGGCGGATCGACGGCGAGCTGGGCGAGGCACCGGGATCGCGGGCGCCGCTGGTCGATCGCGGCGAGGTGGTGGCGATGGCGCTGAGGACGCGGACGCGGGCGTTGCCGATCTATGTCGGCACGGGCCACCGCGTCTCGCTGGAGACTGCGGTCACGTGGGTGCTGGCGCTCACCGAAGGACGGCGACTGCCGCTGACCACCCGGCTGGCGCACGATGCGGCGAATGCCGCGCGCGTCGCCTGGATGGAAACGGCGACGCGACCTATTATCTAGCCGTTCCCCGGCGCAGACCGGGGCCCAGGCCCCACGTTACGTTCCGGCGCGGGGCTCGCGACGAACGTCGGGCCTGGACCCCGGCCTGCGCCGGGGACCAGTAGCACCTCACCCCTTCCTGTGCGCGGCCTTCCAGGCCTTGACCGCGTCCATCGTCTTTTCGACGTGGCCGGCCGGGTCCATCGCCGAGTAAGCGAAGATTACCTTGCCGTCGGGCGCGATCACATAGGAGGTGCGGTTCGCGCGCGTCGTGGTCGCGAGCTTGACGTCGTAATCGGCGATCATCTGCGGCGTGGCGCTCGCGACCGCGAACTTGTTGCGGCATTCGCTCACCGAGAATTTGTCGAGCTTGTCGATCGGATCGGCCGAGACGCCGATCACCGTCGCGCCGAGCTTCTTGAAGCTGTCGGTCGCGTCGGCGAAGTCATGCGCCTCGATCGTGCAGCCCGAGGTGAAGGCGGCGGGGTAGAAATACAGCACCACCGGACCCTTTTTGAGGGCCTGGGCGAGATCGAACGGCATTTCCTTGCCCGCTAGGCTCGCCTGCGTCGTGAAGGTCGGGGCGGGCGCGCCGACGGGCAACGCGGCGAAGGCGGGAGCCGCGCAAAGCGCGAGGGCGGCGATGCCGCAAAGGGTGCGCAGCGTCATGGTCGGGTGCTCCTGAAGATGAAGACGGAAGAAATCAGGCGTAGGGGGGCTTGTCCAGCCCGGCCGGGCTGGTCGTGAAGATGTCGCAGCCGGTCTCGGTGATGCCGATCGAATGTTCGAACTGCGCCGACAGCGAGCGGTCGCGCGTCACCGCGGTCCAGCCATCGTCGAGCATCTTCACGTCGGGGCGGCCAATGTTGATCATCGGCTCGATCGTGAAGATCATCCCGGGCTTGAGCTCGGGGCCGGTGCCGGGCTTGCCGATATGCACGACCTCGGGCGCGTCGTGGAACACGCGGCCGACGCCATGCCCGCAGAAATCGCGGACGACGCCGTAGCGATGCTTCTCGGCATGCGTCTGGATCGCATGGCTGATGTCGCCGAGCCTATTGCCGGGCCGCGCCTGCGCGATGCCGAGCATGAGGCATTCATAGGTCACCTCGACCAGCCGCTTGGCCTTCAGCGCCACGTCGCCGACCAGATACATGCGGCTGGTGTCGCCATGCCAGCCATCGAGCACCGGGGTGACGTCGATATTGACGATGTCGCCGTCCTTGAGCGGCTTGGCCTGCGGGATGCCGTGGCAGACGACATGGTTGATCGAGATGCAGCAGCTCTTGGTATAGCCGCGATAGCCGAGCGTACCGGGCACGCCGCCGGCATCCAGCGTCATCCGCCGCACGATGTCGTCGAGCGCCTCGGTGGTGACCCCGGGGACGACATGCGGCACCAGCGCGTCGAGAATGCGCGCGGCGAGCTGACCCGCCTTGTGCATGCCCGCGAACCCGGCCGCGTCATAGAGTTTGATCGCGCCGTCGCGTTCGATGACGTCGTCGGCAGTGACGGTAACATAGCTGGTCATGCCGTCCATATAGCGTCTGGCGCAGCCGCGCGCTATGGCCGCTACGATGAACCCAACACGTATCTGGACCGCCGCCCTCGTCGTCATCGGCGACGAGATCCTCAGCGGCCGCACGCAGGACAAGAATATCGCCCAGCTGGCGGCCTGGCTCAACGTCCAGGGCATCCGGCTGGCGGAGGTGCGCGTCGTCGCCGACGACATGGCGGCGATCGCCGAGGCGGTCACCACGCTCGATTCGCGCAACGACTATGTCTTCACAACCGGCGGCATCGGGCCGACGCATGACGACATCACGGTCGACGCGATCGCCGCCGCTTTCGGGCTCGCGGTCGAGGTCCATCCCCAGGCACGGGCGATCCTCGAGGAATATTATGCGACGCGCGGCGGGCTCAACGAGGCGCGGCTGCGGATGGCGCGCGTGCCGGCGGGGGCCGAACTGATCGAAAATCGAATCTCGGGGGCACCGGGAATCCGGCTCGGCACCATCTTCATCATGGCCGGCGTGCCGCATATCGCCGGGCAGATGCTCGACGCGCTGACCGGGACGCTCGAAGGCGGGCTGCCGGTGCGCTCGACGACGCTCGGCTGCTGGGTGGCCGAGAGCGAGGTCGCCGACATCCTGCGCGAGACCGAGCGGACGCACGACGGCTGCCAGATCGGCAGCTATCCCTTTTTCCGCGAGGGCCGGGTCGGTGCAAACTTCGTCGTGCGGTCGACCGACCAGACGCGGCTTGATGCCTGCGTCGCGGCGCTGGCGGACGCGCTGGCCGGGGCGGGGCATCAGACGGTGCCGGGCGGCGTTTAGGCGGACGCGCGGCTGCCCGTATCGGGGCAGTCGTCCAGAAGGCTCACACCGCCTCTGCCCGCGGCGTCGCGAGCAGGATCAGGAAGGCGGTCGCCGTCGCTGCCGACGAGACGATGAACGCAGCGCCCGGAAAATAGAAGGGCGCATGCGGGCCGGTGAAATAGGCCAGCGGCTGGGTCAGGACGAGCGGTGCCAGGATCGCGGCCAGCGCGGCGACGCTGCCGTTGAGCCCCTGCAACTCGCCCTGCTGCGTCTCGGGCACCCGCCGCGACATCATCGCCATCACCGCGGGCTGGACGATGCTCTGCAGCCCGGTGAGCGTGAGCAGCACGAACACCAGCGTCCCGCTCCGCACGAAGGCGTAGCACAGGAAGCCGAGCGCCGCGGTCGCCATGCCCAGCATCGCGGCCTGTCGCTCGCCCAGCTTCGCCACGATCCGGCCGACCAGCAGAACCTGCGCGCCCGCCATCACCATCCCGGCCCATGCCAGCGACACGCCGATCATCATACTCGACCAGCCGAAGCTGGCGATCCCGTAAAAAGCCCACGTCACCGGATAGACCAGCGTCGCGACCTGCCAGAAGAAATAGATGGCGAGCAACGGCAGCACCCGTCCGGCGCGGCGGATCGCGAACAGCGCGCCGAGCGGATTGAGCCGCTTGGCATCGAGATCACGGCGCCGGGAGAGTGGCAGCGTCTCCGGAAAGCGGAGGAAGCCATAGACGAAATTGCACGCTGCCAGCGCGCCTGCGGCGTAGAAAGGCGCGCGCGGTCCCCATGCGCCGAGCAGGCCACCGATCGCCGGGCCGACGACGAAGCCGATCCCGAACGCCGCCGAGATCAGTCCGAAGGTCTTGGCGCGGTCCTCGGGCGTGCTGACATCGGCGAGCGCGGCGGTCGCCGGACCATAGGAGGCACCGAATATGCCCGCGAGCGCGCGCCCGAGGAACAGCCAGCCAAGCGTTGGTGCAAACCCCATCAGCAGATAGTCGATCGCGAAACCGCCGAGCGACCCGACCAGTACCGGACGGCGTCCGAAGCGGTCGCCGAGGCCGCCGACGAGCGGGCCGCAGAGGAATTGCATCAGCGCATAGATCATCGCCAGCCAGCCGCCGGTCCGCGTCGCCTGCGCGAGCGTGCCGTGGCCGAGCGCGAGCACCAGCGTCGGCAGGACGGGCATCACGATGCCGAAGCCGACCGCATCTATGAAGATCGTAAGGATGACGAAGCGGATCGCGGCGCGATCGGTCTCCGTCGTCTGGGGGGCAGGTTCGGCCCGCGTCACGGCGCCAACGGGATCAGGCTCGCATCCACCATGATGCGCAACACCAGCGCGTCGAGGCTGTCCGCGATCTCGACGCAGCGCGGCGGCTGCGCGTCGCCGAACGGGCAGCCGTTGAGCGCCAGCGTCCGTGCCTTGTCGAGCGCCTGGCCGACCACCGCGCCCAGATCGTCCCGTTCGATCGGGACCGACACCCGTCGATAATCGCTGCGGACGACCGTGATCGTGTAACCGGGCATGTCGTCCTCCATCCCAGACTATGCGGTATCCGACCGCCTTCGCCGACTAGCAGCTTGGAACCACGGGTCATACCCCGGGACGCCGGACGTATGGCGTTCGGATGACCGAGGTATCCATGCTGCAACACGCTGCAATTCGCCTGCGATCTGCGCGGGGCAGAGGAGCGGCATGAGAACTGACCCCGATCTCCTCCTCGACGCCGGCTGGCTCCCCGCCGAGCACCTCCTGTTCGTCATGCTGACCGTCGCGGTCGGCCTCGTCGCGGGGATGGGGGCCGGCATATGGCTGATGTCGGGACTGCTGCCCGCCGCATGACGGGTGTCTATAGTTTGAGCGGGCCCGCATAGCCGGTCAGTTCGAGATAGCCGCGAGCGCCGGGGGTCGTGACCGCGCCCTCCCAATAGACCGGGCTGCCGCCAGCACGCCCGTCCAGTTCCTGGTCGGGAAACAGCGGCGCCAGCGGCAATGTCCGCACGCCGCCGGGCAGACGGATTCGCAGCAGCGGGTCGACCGGATAGGCAGCGCCGGTCCCCGCCGAGCGCCAACGATGTCGCGCGGTGAACGCCACGTCGTGTGGGCCGAGCACCGTCGACGCTCCGTCGGGCGCCCGCCAGGTCCCACCCGCCCACAGCGTTCCGCCGTCGGCGCCCCGGATGCGGAACGCCATCAGCGCGCCGCCATCGTCGAAATTGAGGCCGGTCCAGTCCCACCCGACCGCGCCGGGCATCAAATAGGTCGACGACCATTCGCGATCGAGCCAGGCGTTGCCCGTGACGGTCGTCACACTACCCTGTTCGGTGACGCTGCCAGACACCGCGAGATGCGGCACGCTGTAATAGCGGCTGGCGTCGCGCGGATCGGGGCCCTTGCGGCTATAGCCATGATCGCCTTGCGCGAGCACCGGCTGCGTGGGGCGAAAGGCGAGATCGAGCGCGAAGCCGTCGCCCGCGACGTGCGTTACGAAGCGTCCGTCGGGCAGACGGCGCAGCGTCCAGTCGTCGATCGCGACGTCGGCGTCGGCACGCGAGGCGCGGGCAAGCCCTAGTGCCTCGCGTGCGATCCGTTCGCCGTGCAGGAGGTGGCCGACCGCAGGATCGGACAATGCGGCGTGCGCGAACAGGATCTGGCGGGGTGCGAAGGCGCTCGGATCGTCGGCCGCGAGACCGGTGGCGGTGCGGAAGAAGGTGACCTGGAAGCCGCGATGCGTGCCGCCCGGCCCATCGATCCAGCCGGTGACGTACCACCATTCGGTGCGATACTCCGGGTGCGCGCCATGATCGCGCGGGAAAGCGAAAGCGGCGCCGGGTCTGGCGATCGCGAAGGGGGCGGGCGGCGCTGCCGCGCCGAGCAGCGCGAGCATCGCCAGCAGGCGGGCGAGCATCACCAATCCTCCCTCACCGCGCGGACCGCGTCGACCGAGACCGCGCTGCGCCCGGCCAGCATCGCGGTGATCGCCGAGGCGACGATCAGCGCGAGAACCACGCCGGCGAGCAGGCCCAACGGCGTCCGCGTGTCCATCGTCCAGTTGAACGACTGCGGATTGATCACGCGGATCAGCACCTGCGCCACGCCGCAGCCGAGCCCGACTCCGGCGATCCCGCCGACCAGCCCGAGCAGCGCGCCCTCGATCCCGAGCATCGCGACGATCTGCCGCCGCGTCACGCCGAGATGACGCAGCATCCCGAATTCGCGCGTGCGGGCCATCGTCTGCGCCGACGCGGTCGCCGCGACGCCGGCCAGGCCGACCAGGATCGCCACCGCCTCGAGCCCGTAGGTGATCGCGAAGCTGCGATCGAAGATCGCGAGCGCGCGTTGGCGGAGCGCGGCGACCGGCAGGATCTGGATCGTGTCCGCGATCAGCGGGGGCAGTCTCCGGTGGATGGCGGCGATCACCGTGGCGGGGTCGGCACCGGGCCTGATGTCGATCGCGGCGTCACCGCGATGCGTGTCACCGGTGAGTTGATCGTAGGTGGTGCTGTCGATCGCGATCGCGCCGGCCTGGCGGGCATAGTCGCGGAAGATGCCGGTCACGAACGCAAGCACGCGGTGGCCGCCGAGCGGCAGCGCCACCGTCGCGCCGGGCGCCAGCTGATAGAGCCGGGCCGCAGGCTCGGAAACGCCGATGCCGATCCGGCCGGGCGGCGCCGCGATGCGCCGTCCCAGCGACGGATAGGCCGAGGCGGCGTCGGGCCGGACGACGAGTGCGAGCGCCGGCCGGTCGGGCGCGAGCGCGATCGGACGCTGGACCGAGAAGACGACGTGGCGGACCCCGGCGACGCCGGCGAGCGCCCGTTGCGCGGTCGGGTCGAACGGCGCATCGCCGCCGGCGGTGAGGTAGAGGTCCGCCGGCAGGATCTGCCCCAGCCACTCGTCGACCGAACCGCGGAAGCTCGCCACCATTACCGCCATCGCGATCATCAGCCCGACGCTGGCGACGATTCCTGACAGCGCGACCGCGGCCTGGCTGGGGGCGCCCCACAGACGGCGCACCGCGAGTTCGATCGCAGGCGACACGAAGTGCCGGCGCGCCAGCGGGGCGAGCAGCGCGCGCGCCAGCCACGGCATCGCCGCGACGCCCCCGGCGAGCAGCAATCCGATCGACAGATAGCCGAACAATGCGATCCCGCCGACCGCCGGCATCAGCGCCGCGGCGACGCCGACACCCGCCAGCGATACCGCCGGCAGGATCGCGGGTGTCCGCCGCGGGTCGATCGCATCGCCGAGATTCTTGAGCGCCACCGCCGGCGCGATCCGCGCGGCCGTACGGGCCGGGACCAGGCTGCCGATCAGCGCGGTGGCGATTCCGAGCGCAGCGAAACCGGCGGCCGCGCCCGGGGCGAACACCAGCGGCGGCACGTCGCCCGCAGAGAAATAGCCGCTGCCGAGGTCTCCGCCGACCAGCCGCAGGACCAGCATCGCGATCCCGAGGCCGAGGCCAATGCCGACCGCTGCGCCGATCACGCCGAACACCAGCCCCTCGGCAAGCACCTGGCCGGTCACCATGCGCCGATCGGCCCCCAGCACGCGCAGCAGCGCGAAATGCGGCCCGCGTCGTGCGACCGACAGCGCCTGCGCGGAATAGACGAGGAATGCGCCGGTCAGCAGCGCGACCAGCGCGAGCATGTCGAGATTGACCCGATAGGCGCGCGACAGCGCATCGGTGCGGTCGGCGTCGTCGGCGGTGCCGGCGAGGATCGCGCCGGGCGGGAGCGCGGCGTTCAGGGTCGCGCGGATCCGCCCGGTGTCGGCGCCGTGGGCGAGCTTGAGGTCGATCCGGTCGATCGTGCCGAGCCGGGCGAAGCGCGACTGCGCCGCGGCGATGTCGATCATGCCCAGTGCGCGTGCCTGCGCACCGGGGAGCGATCCGGCGATCGTGAAGCTCTGCGCGCGGCCGTCGACGACCACGATGATCCGCTCGCCGACACGGTGTCCGGCCAACGCCGCGTGCGACAGGAAGAGCGACTGCGGGTCGAACACCGCCATCGGATCGCCGGCCCCCGGCCTGGGCAGCAGCGTCGGCGTGACCTGCGCGGCGCGCAGCGCGTCAAGGCCGAGCAGGTCGACCGGCATGCCACCAATCCGCGCGTGCAGCACGACCACCGGGCTCGCCGCCGCGATCCCGGGCAGCCGCGCGATCCGCGGATAGAGGTTCTCGCCGATGCCCTGGCGCGACGTCGTCTCGATCCGCAGGTCCGCGCCGCCATTGACGGTGGCGAGGCCGCGCGCGAACCGGTCGAGCGCCGAGGCGTTGACCAGATGCACCGCAAAGCCGAGCGCGACGCCGATCGCGATCGCGATCACCGCGGTCGCGATGCGGACCGGATGCGCGTGCCACTCGCCGGCGATCATCCAGCGCGGGGCGGTGGCGGCTCGCCAAGCCGCGGTCATGCCGCGACGAGCCCGTCCGCGGTCAATCGTAGCACGCGGTCGGCGGCGGCCGCGGCCACCTCCGAATGGGTGACGAGCAAAGCGGCGGCGCCGGTCTCGCGGATCTGCGCAACGAGCAGGTCGAGCACGCGGGCGGCCGTGTCGGGGTCGAGATTGCCGGTCGGTTCGTCCGCCAGGATCAGCGCGGGCCGGTGCGCGATGGCGCGGGCGATCGCGACCCGCTGGAGCTCGCCGCCCGACAATTGGCTCGGATAGTCACCCTCGCGCCCGGCAAGCCCGACCGCGGCGAGCAGATCGGTCGCGCGCGCGATCGCGGCGCGCGGCGGCGCGCGGAGCAGCACCAGCGGAAGGCCGACATTCTGCCCGAGCGTCAGATGCGGCAGGATGTGGAAGGCCTGGAACACGAAGCCGATCCGGCGGCGGCGCAGGGCGGCACGAGCATCCTCGCCGAGCGTGTCGAGCAGGGTGCCGTCGAGCGCGACGGTGCCGCGATCGGGTGCGTCGAGCCCGGCGACGAGGTTGAGCAGCGTCGACTTGCCGACGCCGGACTCGCCCATGATCGCGACGAACTCGCCCGCTGCAAGATCGAGCGAGACGTCGCCGAACAGCAGGCGGCCGCCGGGGACGGATTTGGCGACATGCGAGAGGGCGAGCAAATTGCCGTTCATCAGGACGCCTCGTCTTCGTCGTCCCGACGCACGTCGGCGCCCCTGGATGCGGCACGCTTGAGCTGTGACGGCTCGATATCCATGGATCCCGGCTTTCGCCGGGTCGACGGGAGAAGGCCAGGCGCGTCCGATGCCACCACCTATCCCTCGCGCAGCGTCTGCGCCGGACGCGTCGACAGTGTCGGCAGGCTTGCCGCCAGCCCGATGCCCAGCGTCCCCGCGACCGACAGCGCCAGCGTCGCGGCAACCACGCCCCAGTCGGGCGCCCAGGGCAATGCGAACAGCTGCGTCACCACCACCCAGCCACCGAGCCCGCCGACCAGCAGCGCGACCGCGGCCAGCAGGCTCGCCAGCAGCGCATATTCGATCGCCTGGCCGGTCAGCACCTGGCGGCGGCGCGCGCCGAGCAGTTTGAGCACCGCGATGTCGTAGCGACGGGCCTGGCCCGAGGCGGTCACCGCGCCGACCAGCACGACGATCCCGGCCGCGACGGTGACGCCCGCCGCGGCGCGGATCGCGAGGCCGACCTGGCCGAGCACGCCGGCGATCGTCGCGATCAGGTCGCCGGTGCGGATCATCGACACCGAGGGCAGCGCGTCGGCGACCGCGCGGGCGATCGCCCCGTCGCGGTCGGGGGCGGCGTAGACGCTGGCGAGCAGGCCGTGCGGCGCCTCCTCGATATAGCCGGGCGAGAAGACCAGCGCGAAATTGAGCCCGAGCCCGCCCCAATCGACCCTGCGCAGCGCGGCGATCCGCGCCGGCACCTCGACGCCGAGCACCGAGACGGTGATGCTGTCGCCGACGTGCAGGCCGAGGCCTTCGGCGGCCTTGTCCTCGAGCGAGACCAGCGGCGGGCCGGTATAGTTCGCCGGCCACCAGTGGCCCGCGGTCACCGCGTTGCGCGGCGGCAGGGTTGCGGACCAGGTGATCGTGCGGTCGCCGCGCAGGATCCACGCGCCCTTGGGCAGCGTCTTCATGTCGGCGACGCGCACCCCTTTGAGCGCGACGATCGCGCCGCGCAGCGAGGGCACCGCCTCGATCGTCGCCCCGGGCGCGGCGCGGGTGACGGCGGTGCGGAAGGTGGCTGCATCCTCGGGCTGGAGATCGATCGCGAAGAAGCGCGGCGCCTTGGCAGGGGCGGCGCCGTGCATCTCGCTCGACAGGCTGGTGTCGATGATCGCCAGTGCCACGAACAGCGAGAAGCCCAGGCCCAGCGCGACCACCAGCCGGTCGGTCGCAGCCCCCGGCCGGTGGAGGTTGGCGAGCGCGAGGCGGAGCAGCGGCCGGCGCGGCTTGGGCAGACGGCGCAATGTCGCCCGCAGCGCGAGGCCGACCAGCCAGAGCAGCAGGATCAGCGCTGCGGTCGCGGCGACAAAATAGAGCGCGATCCGCTCGTCGCTCGCGGTCAGCACCGCCAGCGCGACGAGCGCCGCCAGCAGCGCCGCCATGCCCGCCACCACGGCGGGCGCAGGCCGCAATGGTGGCGCGAGCACGTCGCGCAACAGCGTCGCGGCAGGCACCGCGCGCGCGCGGGCAAGCGCCGGGAGCGCGAACAACAGCGAGACGAGCAGCCCGAGCCCGGCCGCGACGAGCAGCGGCTGCGGATAGAGGCCGAGCGCAGGTGGCACCGGCAGCCGGTCGCCGATCAGGCTGCCGACCAGCATCGGCAGCGCGGCGCCCAGCACCAGTCCCGCGACGATGCCGCCGCCCGCGACCAGCCCGAGCTGGATCAGGAAGATCGTGGCGATCGTCCCCGACCGCGCGCCAAGTACCTTGAGCGTCGCGACGATCCGCGTCTTGGCCGACAGATAGGCGCTCACCCCGCTGCCGACGCCGACCCCGGCGATCGCCAGCGCCGCGAGCCCGACGAGCAGCAGGAACTGGCCGAGCTGCGCGATGCCCTGGCGCAGCATGTTCGCCGCGGCGTCGGGGGTGTGGACGCTCCACCCCGCGTTCGGGAAGCGCGCGAGCAGGCTATTGCCGATCGCGCCGGGATCCGCGCCGTGCGGGAGGCGCAAGCGATAGCGGCTCTCGTAAAGACTGCCCGGCTGGATCAGCCCGGTCGCATCGAGCCCGGCGCGGTCGACCAGCACCACCGGCCCCAGGCTGAACCCCTCGCCCAGCTTGTCGGGCTCGTTGCCGACGAGCCCGATGACGCGCAGCCGCGCGGTGCCGATCCGCACTGCGTCGCCGACGTGCAGGCCCATGCGATCCGCCAGCGCGGGCGCGATCGCCGCTTCCAATCCATGCGGTCGGGCGTTGGCGGCGCCGGGCGCCAGCGTGAATCGGCCGACCAACGGCCAGGCGTCGTCGACCGCCTTGAGCGTGACCAGCACCGGCGCGCCGGCGCCGACCGGCTGCGCCATCGCGCGCAGCCGCACCGTCTCGGACGTCGTACCCAAGCCGGCGAACGCCGCGCCTTCCTCGACGGTGGCGAGCCGCTGCGACACGCGCATCTCGAGATCGCCGCCGAGCATGACATGGCTCTGCGAGTCGAGCGCGCCGAGGATGCTCGCCGATAGGCTGCCGATCCCGGCGAGCGCCGCGGTGCCGAGGAACAGGCACAGCGCGAGCAGCCACAGCCCGCGTCCCCCGGCTCGCAGATCCCGCAGCGCAAGCCGCCAGGCAAGGGTCACGCGTGGCGCCGGTCGGCGACGATCAGCCCGTCGCTGAGCTCGATCACGCGCGCGCAGCGTTCGGCGAGGCCCGCGTCGTGGGTGATCACGAACAGCGTCGCGCCGGTGTCGGCATGGCGCGCGAATAGCAGGTCCATGATCGCATGGCCGGTCGCGGCGTCGAGATTGCCGGTCGGCTCGTCGGCGAACAGCAGCGTCGGGCGGGGCGCGATCGCGCGCGCGATCGCGACGCGCTGCTGCTCGCCGCCCGACATCTGCGCGGGATAATGGCGCAGCCGGTGCGCGAGCCCGACGGCCGTAAGCTCCGCCTCGGCACGCGCGAACGCGTCGGGCTGGCCGGCAAGCTCGAGCGGCACCGCGACATTCTCGAGCGCGGTCATCGTCGGCAGCAGGTGAAAGGCCTGGAGCACGATCCCGATCCGCCCGCGGCGTGCGATCGCCAAGCCATCCTCGTCGAGCCGCGCGAAATCGAGATCGGTGACGCGCACTTGGCCGCCGCTCGGCCGCTCGAGCCCGGCGAGCACCGCCATCAGCGAGGATTTGCCCGATCCCGACGGTCCGAGCAGCGCGACGCTCTCGCCCGGCGCGACGCTCAGGTCGATCCCGCGCAGGATTTGTACGCGCGCCGGTGGCTTGCCCAGCGACAAGGTCAGGTTACGCGCCGCGATGACGCTGCTATCGGACGCCGGGCGGTCTTGCTCGACGAAGGGTGGAGGAGCGGCTGATGTCACGATATCGGGGATATGGGGCACGCCGCGCGCTTGTCCATCTCGCGCTGCTGCTTTTCGGTTTGGCGAGCGCGCCCGCGCAGGCGGCGGGGCCGCTGATCTGGGCGTTCGGCGACAGCCTGACCGCGGGCTACGGCCTGCCCCCCGCCGACGGCTTCACCAGTCAGCTCGAACGCGCGCTGCGCCACGCGGGCGTGTCCGCGACGGTGCGCAACGGCGGCATCTCGGGCGATACCGCCGCGCAGGCGCGCGCGCGGCTGCTGTGGGGTCTGCGCGGGCTTGGCACGACGCCCGATCTGGTCATCGTCGAACTCGGCGCCAACGACATGCTACGCGGCCTGCCGCCCGCGCAGGCGGCCGTCAATCTCGACCGGATCATGGACGAACTCCAGCGCCGCCATATCCCGGTGCTGATCGCGGGGATGAAGGCGTCGCCCAATCTCGGCCCCGACTACCGCGCGCAGTTCGACGCCATCTACCCGCAGCTCGCCAAACACTATGGCGCGCGGCTCTACCCCTTCTTCCTCGACGGCGTCGCGGGCAAGCCGGCGCTGATCCAGGCCGACGGGCTGCATCCCAACGCCGCGGGGGTCGCGATCGTCGTGGGGCGGATGCTGCCCGCCGTGCGCGGTGCGCTGCCTCACGCCAACCGGTAGACCAGCACCGAGCGACCCGCGACGTCGATCGCCTCGCCGAAGCCGAGCACGGCGTCCTCGTCGCGCTCGGGCGCATTGGTGTCGGCGAGCAGCGTCCAGCCCTCGGCCTCCAACACCGGCGGCAGCGTGAACTCGAGCGGTTCGCTGCCGCCGTTGATGATGATCAGCACGCTGGCATCCTCGCCGCGGCGGTGCACGCCGGTCTTGAACGCGCGGCCGTCGATCAGCATGCCGACGCAGCAGGTGCCGCCTTCGCCCCAGTCGCCCTCGTTCATCTCCTCGCCGCGCGGCGCGATCCACGAGACGTCCTTGACGCCGGCCTCCTCGTTCATCTCTCCGGTGAGGAAGCGCGCACGGCGCAGCACCGGATAGTCGTGCCGCAGCGCGATCAGCTTGCGGGTGAAGGCGAGCAGGCCTTCGCCCTTCTCCTGGATGTTCCAGTCGAGCCAGCTGATCGCATCGTCCTGGCAATAGGCGTTGTTGTTGCCACCCTGCGTGCGCCCGAACTCGTCGCCCGCGACCAGCATCGGCGTGCCCTGGCTGAGCAGCAGCGTCGAGAGGATGTTGCGGATCTGGCGCGCGCGGAGCGCATTGATCTCGGCGTCGTCGGTCTCGCCCTCGGCGCCGCAATTCCATGAACGGTTGTCGGACGAGCCGTCCTTGCCGTCCTCGCCATTCGCCTCGTTATGCTTGTCATTGTAGCTGACGACGTCGTTGAGCGTGAAGCCGTCGTGCGCGGTGACGAAGTTGACGCACGCCCAGCTGCGCCGGCCGCCCTTGTCGAACAGGTCGCGCGACGCGCACAGCCGGGGGGCAAGATCGGTGAGCGACGAATGGCTGCGCCAGAAATCACGCACCGTGTCGCGATATTTGTCGTTCCATTCCGCCCAGCCCGGCGGGAAGCCGCCGACCTGATAGCCGCCGGGGCCGCAATCCCAAGGCTCGGCGATCAGCTTGACGCCGGCCAGCGTCGGATCCTGCCCGACCGCTTTGAGGAAGCCCGACTGCTCGTCGAAACCATGCGGCTCGCGCGCCAGGATGGTGCCCAGATCGAAGCGGAAGCCGTCGACATGCATCTCCTCGGCCCAATAGCGCAGGCTGTCGGTGACCATCTGGATCACGCGCGGATGGCTCAGGTTGACCGTGTTCCCGGTGCCGGTGTCGTTGATGTAATAGCGCGGCTCGTCGGGCATCAGCCGGTAATAGCTGGCGTTGTCGATGCCCTTGAACGACAGCGTCGGCCCGAGCTCATTGCCCTCGGCGGTGTGGTTGTAGACGACGTCGAGGATGATCTCGAGCTTGGCCGCATGATAGCGCGCGACCATCTCCTTGAATTCGCGCAACGAATTGGGGACGTCCGAGGCATAGCGCGGATCGGGCGCGAAGAAGCCGATCGTGTTATAGCCCCAATAGTTGCGCAGGCCCTTTTCGAGCAGCTGGCTGTCGTCGACGAAGCTGTGCACCGGCAGCAGTTCGACCGAGGTGACGCCGAGCGTCTTGATATAGTCGATGACATTCTTGTCGCCGAAGCCGGCATAGGTGCCGCGCAGCTTCTCGGGCACCTTGTCGTTGAGCTTGGTGAAGCCCTTGACGTGCGTCTCGTAGAGGATGGTGTCGTCCCACGGCACCGCATCCGAGCGCGGCTTGCCCTTCCAGTCGAAATCGGGATCGACGACGACGCAGCGCGGCACGAACGGTGCGCTGTCGCGCTCGTCGAAGGTCGTGTCGTCGCCGCTTTCCATCTGATAGCCGAACACGGCGGGGTCCCAGGTCAGCTTGCCCGCATGGGCGCGTGCATACGGGTCGAGCAGCAGCTTGTTCGGGTTGAAGCGGTGGCCGTTCTCGGGCTCGTAGGGCCCGTGGACACGGTAGCCGTAGAATTGGCCGGGGCCGACGTCGGGCACATAGCCGTGAAAGATCTGGTCGGTATATTCGGGAAGCGCGATCCGCTCGATTTCCTTGCCGCCGTCTTCGTCGAACAGGCAGAGTTCGACCTTGGTGGCGTTGGCGGAGAAGATCGCGAAATTGGTCCCCTTGCCGTCCCAGGTGGCGCCGCGCGGGTGCGGCAGGCCTTCTTCGATGCGCGAGGCGGGGGTGATGACCATGGTTGCTCCGGGTGAGGGCGTGAAATGGGGGCGGGGAAATAGGCCTGGACTGCCGTTTCCGCTCAAACCGCTGCGCCGAATCTTCGTTCCGCCCGGCAATATTACAAGGCGCGGGACACGAATTGCCAAATGTGCGTTCGGGGGAAGAAATGAGCGGAGATCATGACGATGGCGTACCTATCATGAGCGACAAGCGCGAGAAGGCCATCCGCGAGCGCGCCTATGCGCTGTGGGAGAAAAGCGGCAGCAAGCACGGCCAGCATGGCGAGCATTGGGACCAGGCGGTGCGCGAGGTCGATGCCGAAGCCGGTGCCGACAAGCCCAAGGCCGGAAGCAAGGCGGCGCCGACCGCGCGAGCCAAGCCGGGCCCCAAGCCCAAAGCGCTCGCCACGCCTGCGGTCGTGCCCGCGATCAAGGCGAAGCCGGGTCCGAAGCCCAAGGCGGCTGCCGCCGCGCCGGTCGAGTCGCCCAAGCCGGCGGTGGCAGCCAAGCCCGCCGCCGTGGCCAAGCCGGTCGCGGCGACCAAGGCCAAGCCGGCGGCGAAGCCCGAGCCCGTGTCAGCGCCCGCCAAGGCGGTGAGCAAGGCGAAGCAGGCGGCCGAGTCCGTGGTCGCGACGGTCAAGCGCGCCGCCAAGGGCACAGCCAAGAAATAGCAGGGGAGGCGCAGAACCACGGCGCCCGTCGAAGGTGACCGCCGGTTCCGCGCAGTCTTCGATCATCGAGCGGGAACGTCGGCGCTGCCGAAGCGCTTGCCCCATCGCGCCCGTCCTCCTGTCCGGAGCTTTGCCTTGCCGTCGACGATGATCTGCCTGCTCGACCTCGCGAACCGCCCCGATGCCGCCCCGTCCGAAGCGGGTCTGCGCTTCGATGGACACATCCGGACGCTCACGTCGCTGTTCGAGGACGATGCACCCGGCGGAACGCTGCTTGCCGTCGACGTCCGCCGCCTGCCGATCGATCACGCACTGGTGACAGAGCATCCGCGGGCCTTTGCGATGCGGCGGAGCGGATCGGACAACGCGACGGTCGATCCGCGCCGGGCGATGCCGCCGATCGGTTCGGCCTGGGCCCGGCTCCGCGACGCGTCGGCGCAGGACGCGCTGTATGCGCCGATCCTGGCGCGGCTCCGGCGCTTCTGCGAGGCCGGAACGATCGGCTTCCGCTTCGTCGCCGCTCACGCGGTCGGCGCAGCATTCCTGACGCGGTTGATCGCCGATCTGCGCGCCGATTTTCCCGATCTTGCCGTCGTCCTCGATTCCGCGGGGGTGGCCGATGCCGACCTGCGGATATTGGCGGGCGCGGCGCTGACCGGCCTGGCCGTCGCGTTCGATGCGGCCGACCTGCGCTCCGGCGCTGCGGTCGCGCGCTATGCTCGCCTCCGCCCGATCGCGCCGCTGCTGATCGAGGTCGCGCCCGCCAACGGCGCGGCGGTCGTCGCGGCGGCGGCGGTCGGCGACGGGCTGATCCTGCCGGCGGAACTGGTCGCGGGCGATCCGCAGCGGGCGCGGGATGCGCTGGCGGTCGTGCGGCTGGTGGCGGACAGCGATGGCGAGATGCGACGGCTGACCGGCGACGGCGCGGCGGTCACCGCGCTCCTGCGCACCGACGCACGCGACGTGCGCCACGCCGATCACGCGCTCGTCATCCTGGTCAATACGGCCGCGGTGGCGCAGCCGATCGAGGATGCCGAGCGCCTGCTGACCAATGCCGGCGCGGCGTTCGGGCCGTGCGAACCCGTCGAAGGGAGCGCCGGTCTGTCGGTGCCGCTCGGCGCCCATGACGTGCGGCTGTTCCGCACGCGCCGCGCCGAACCCATCCTGCTGGGGGCATCGCCGAATGTCGGCTCGGCGGCGGAGGCGCCGCGTGTGGTGCTCGAGGGCGTCACGCCGAGCGTCGCGGGCGGCGATTTCGCGGTCAAGCGCGTCGCCGGCGAGCGGGTCGCGGTCGAGGCGCTGATCTACGCGGACGGGCATGAACAGCTCGCCGCCGAAGTCAGATGGCGCGCCCTGGATAGCGAAGAGTGGCGGACGGCGCGGCTGGCGCAAAGCCCCAATGATCGCTGGACCGGCGAATTGACGCTCGACCGGCTCGGCCGCCACGAGTTCGTGATCGAAGGCTGGCTCGACCGCTTCGGCGGTTTCCGGCGCGATTTCGGCAAGAAGCTCGACGCCGGCGTCGCGCAACCCGTCGATCATGCCGAGGGTGTCGCGCTGATCCGGCAGGCAGCGGAGCGATCCGTCGGCGACCTGCGCGCCGCGCTGACCGACTGGGCGGAGCGTGCCACGAAGGCGTCGACGGAGCCGGATCGCAGCGCGGCACTGCTGCTGTCGCCCGAACTCGCCTCGGTGATGGACCGCGCCGACGACCGCTTGCATGCCATCGTCTCGCGCGGCCAGGCGATCGACGCCGAGCGGCTGCAGGCGCGCTATTCGAGCTGGTACGAGCTCTTCCCGCGCTCGATGACCGACAGCAAGGATCGCCACGGCACCTTCGCCGACGTGATCGATCATCTGCCGCGCATCCGCGACATGGGCTTCGACACGCTCTACTTCCCGCCGATCCATCCGATCGGCACGACCAACCGCAAGGGCCCCAACAACACGCTGACCCCCGAGCCGCACGACGTCGGCAGCCCCTATGCGATCGGATCGGCGGAGGGCGGGCACGACGCGATCCATCCCGAGCTCGGCACCTTCGACGACTTCGCCAACCTCGTGGCCGCCGCGCGCGACCACGGTCTCGAGATCGCGATCGACTTCGCGATCCAGTGCGCGCCCGATCATCCCTGGCTCAAGCAGCATCCCGGCTGGTTCGCCTGGCGGCCCGACGGCTCGATGAAATATGCCGAGAACCCGCCAAAGAAATATCAGGACATCGTCAACGTCGATTTCTACGGCCCCGATGCCGTGCCCGGGCTGTGGCTGGCGCTGCGCGACGTCGTGCTGCTGTGGGCCGAGCACGGCGTCAAAACCTTCCGCGTCGACAATCCGCACACCAAGCCGCTGCCCTTCTGGGAGTGGATGATCGCCGACGTCCGCGCGCGCCACCCCGACGCGATCTTCCTCGCCGAGGCGTTCACGCGACCCAACATGATGTACCGCCTCGCCAAGGTCGGCTTTTCGCAGAGCTATACCTATTTCACCTGGCGCGACGGCAAGCAGGAGCTGGTCGACTATGTCACCGAGCTGACGACGACCGCGCCCAAAGACTTCTACCGCCCGCATTTCTTCGTCAACACGCCCGACATCAACCCGCCCTATCTGCAGACTTCGGGCCGCGCGGGCTTCCGCATCCGCGCGGTGCTGGCGGCGACCTTGTCGGGGCTGTTCGGCGTCTATTCGGGGTTCGAGCTGTGCGAGAGCGCGGCGCTGCCCGGCCGCGAGGAATATCTCGACAGCGAGAAATATGAGATCCGCCCCCGCGACTACAACGCGCCCGGCAACATCGTCGCCGACATCACATTGCTCAACCGACTGCGCCGCGCGCATCCCGCGCTGCAGACGCATTTGAACACGCGTTTTTTCCCCGCGTACAACGACAACATCATCTATTACGCCAAGCCCGAGCCCGACGGCACCGGCATGATCCTCGTCATGGTCAATCTCGATCCGCACCACGCGCAGGAAGCGACGTTCGAGCTGCCTTTGTGGGAGTTTGGCATCCCCGACGACGGCCGCATCGCGGTCCACGATCTGGTCGGCGGCTACCGCTTCGACTGGACCGGCAAGACGCAGTGGATCCGGCTGGACCCGAGCGAACCCTATCGCATCTGGCGCATCGCGCCCGGAGAGACTGCATGACCGACGTCGAAGGCCCCGCGGCCGATCCCTTGTGGTACAAGGATGCGGTCATCTATCAGCTGCATCTCAAATCCTTCTTCGATTCCAACAATGACGGGATCGGCGATTTCGAGGGGCTCCTCGCCAAGCTCGATTATATCGTCGATCTCGGCGTCACGACGATCTGGCTGCTGCCCTTCTACCCGAGCCCGCGCCGCGACGACGGCTACGACATCGCCGAATATCGCGACGTCTCGCCCGACTATGGCACGCTCGACGACGTCCGCGCCTTCGTCGACGCGGCGCACGCCCGCGGCCTCAGGATCATCACCGAACTCGTCATCAACCACACATCGGACCAGCACCCCTGGTTCCAAGCCGCGCGCAAGGCGCCCAAGGGCAGCCCCGAGCGCGATTTCTACGTCTGGTCCGACGACAACACGCTCTATACCGGCACGCGGATCATCTTCCTCGACACCGAAAAGTCCAACTGGACGTGGGACGAGGAGGCGCAGCAATATTTCTGGCACCGCTTCTACTCGCACCAGCCCGATCTCAACTTCGACAATCCGGCGGTGATGGCCGAGGTGCTGTCGGTGATGCACTTCTGGCTCGATCTCGGCATCGACGGCCTCCGGCTCGACGCGATCCCCTATCTGATCGAGCGCGACGGCACCTCGAACGAGAACCTCCCCGAGACCCACGACGTGCTGAAGCAGATCCGCGCCGATCTCGACGCGCATTATCCCGACCGCATGCTGCTCGCCGAGGCGAACATGTGGCCCGAGGACACGCAGCAATATTTCGGTGGAAGCCAGGATGGCAGCGGCGACGAATGCCATATGGCGTTCCACTTCCCGCTGATGCCGCGCATGTACATGGCGGTGGCGCAGGAGGATCGCTTCCCGATCACCGACATCATGCGCCAGACGCCCGAAATCCCCAAGAACTGCCAATGGGCGATCTTCCTGCGCAACCATGACGAGCTGACGCTCGAAATGGTCACCGACTCCGAGCGCGACTATCTCTGGAACACCTATGCGTCGGACAAGCGCGCGCGGATCAACCTTGGCATTCGTAGGCGTCTCGCGCCGCTGATGGAGCGCGACCGCAGGCGCATCGAGTTGATGAACGCGCTGCTGCTGACCATGCCCGGCACGCCGGTCATGTATTATGGCGACGAGATCGGGATGGGCGACAATGTCTATCTCGGCGACCGCGACGGCGTGCGCACTCCGATGCAATGGTCCTCCGACCGAAACGGGGGTTTCTCGCGGGCGGACCCCGCCAGCCTCGCGCTGCCACCGATCATGGACCCGCTCTACGGCTTTCAGGCGATCAACGTCGAGGCGCAGACCGGCGACCGCCATTCGCTGCTCAACTGGCTCAAGCGTATGCTCGCGGTGCGCTCGGAGCATCAGGCGTTCGGGCGCGGCACGCAGCGCTTCCTCAAGCCCGCCAACCGCCGCATCCTCGCCTATCTGCGCGAATATGAGGGCGACACCATCCTGTGCGTCGCCAATCTCGGCCGCACCGCGCAGGCGGTCGAGCTCGATCTCCACGAGTTCGAAAGCCGCGTGCCGATCGAGCTGACCGGCGCCGCCGCCTTCCCCGCGATCGGGCAGCTGCCCTATCTGCTGACACTGCCGCCCTACGGCTTCCTCTGGTTCCGGCTCGCGACCGATGTCGATGCGCCCGATTGGGCGAGTTCGGCCCCAGGCGTCGAGATCGAGCGCTATACCTTCGTGCTGCGGCCCGACCTCGCCGATGTCGGGCTCGGCGCCAATCGCGGCGTGCTCGAGCATGACATCCTCACCGCCTATGTCCCGCAGCGCCGCTGGTTCGGCGCCAAGGACGAGACGATCGAGACGGTGTCGATCGTGCGCATGACTGAGCTGCCCCAGGCGCAGGACCTGCTGCTCGCCGAGATCGAGGTGACCACGCCGAGCGGCACCGCGCGCTACACGCTGCCGCTCGGCATCGTCTGGGAGGGCGAGCAGCCCGGCCGCTTCGCCTCGGCGCTGGCGCTGGCGCGCGTGCGCCGCGGGCGCAACGTCGGTCTGCTGACCGATGGCTTTGCGCTCGCCGGCTTCCCCGCTGCGGTGCTGACCGCGCTGCGCGACAATAGCTGCGTGGCGGTAGAGGGCGGCGCGCCGCGCTTCACCGCACACGACGGTCTCGACATCGCGCCCGACATCGCGCCGCGCTGGCTGAGCGCCGAACAGTCGAACAGCTCGATGCTGCTCGGCGAGGAGGCGGTGCTCAAACTGCTGCGCAAGATCACGCCGGGGGTCCATCCCGAGGTCGAGATGGTCAGCTATCTGAGCGCCCAGGGCTTCGCCAACGTGCCGCCGATCCTTGGCGAGGTGCGGCTGGAGGAGAATGGAGAATCGAGCTTGGTGATGCTCGTCCAGCGCTTCGTCCACAACCAGGGCGACGGCTGGGAATGGACGCTGGGCACGCTCGAGCGGCTCGCGACCGACGTCGAGGGCGGGCTCGAGAATTACGAGAATTTCGCCTGCCATCTCGGTGGCCGGCTCGCCGAGATGCACGCGATTCTAGCAAGGCCCAGCGAGGATCCGGCATTCGCGCCCGAGCCGATGTCGGCGGAGGATTGCACGGCGCTCGCCGAGCGCGTCGCCAAGCAGCTCGACGGCGCTCTGGGTCTGCTGCGCGACATGGACGATGGCGACGCCCACATGCTGATCGAACGCCGGGATGCGATCGTCGCGGCGATCCATGCGGTGACGCCCAAGGCCGAGGGCCTGGCGCGCACGCGCATCCACGGCGACCTGCACCTCGGGCAGATGCTCGTCACCGGCAGCGACGTCATGCTGATCGACTTCGAGGGCGAGCCCGCGCGACCGCTCGCCGAGCGTCGCGGCAAGGACCTGCCCCTGCGCGATGTCGCCGGCGTGCTGCGCTCGTTCGACTATGCCTCCGCGGTCGCGCGGCGCGCGCTGCCGGCGGGCGCCGATACCGAGGAGGCGCGGACCAGCGAACGCTATGCCGAGTTCCGCGACCGTGCCGCGGCGCTGTTCCTGTCGGGCTATTCGGGCACCAGCGACCGGACGATCGACCCGCTGCTCGACGTCTTCCTGCTCGAGAAGGCCGCCTATGAGGTCGCCTATGAGGCGGCCAACCGGCCGGACTGGATCGGCGTGCCCGTCTCGGGTCTCGCACGGGCCGCCGGCCGTCTATTGAACAGGGAACAGGCATGATGCCGTATGACGACGATCTCAGCGCGCTCACCGTCGCGCTGATCGAGGGGCGGCTCGACGATCCCTTCGCCTTCCTCGGGCCGCATCGCACCGACGACGGCACGATCGTGCGCACCTTCCAGCCGGGCGCCGAATCGGTGTCGCTGGTCGCGCGTGAGGGCGGCGCGGCGCTGGGCACGCTCCAGGACCAGGGCGGTGGCCTGTTCACCGGCTCGCTCGAGGGTGACGCGCCCTATGCGCTGAGCATCAGCTGGCCGGGCGGCGCCGTGCAGCAGACCGAGGATGCCTACGCCTTCGGGCCGTTCCTCGGCGATCTCGACCTCCACCTGTTCACCGAGGGCCGGCATTGGGATCTCGGCCGCGTGTTTGGCGCGCAGCCCAAGACGATTGACGGCGTTGCCGGCGTCGGCTTCTCGGTGTGGGCGCCCAATGCGCGCCGCGTCTCGGTGATCGGTGATTTCAACGGCTGGGACGGTCGCCGCCACCCGATGCGGCTGCGCCACGGCGCGGGCATCTGGGAGCTGTTCGTGCCGCGGGTCGGCGCGGGGACGGCGTACAAGTTCGAGATTGCCGGCGCCGACGGCAGCGTCGTCGAGAAGGCCGACCCGATCGCACGCGCGACCGAATTGCCGCCGGCGCAGGCGTCGGTCGTCGCCCCCGCTGCGGATTACAGCTGGTTCGACGGCGACTGGATGGCGGAGCGGGCGCAGCGCCAGCGCGCCGACGCGCCGATCTCGATCTACGAGGTCCATGCCGGCTCGTGGCTGCGGCCCGAGGGCGAACCGCTGGGCACGCTCGGCTGGCACGCGCTCGCCGACCGGCTGATCCCCTATGTCAGCGAGATGGGCTTCACCCATGTCGAGCTGCTGCCGATCATGGAGCATCCCTTCGCGGGCAGCTGGGGCTATCAGCCGCTTTCGCAGTTCGCGCCCTCGTCGCGCTTCGGCTCGGCCGACGAGTTCGCCTATTTCGTCGACGAGTGTCACCGCGCCGGGATCGGCGTGATCCTCGACTGGGTGCCGGCCCACTTCCCGACCGATGCGCACGGCCTCGCCCATTTCGACGGCACCCATCTCTACGAGCATGCCGATCCGCGCGAAGGCTTCCACCAGGACTGGAACACGCTGATCTACAATCTCGGCCGCAAGGAGGTGGCGGGCATGCTGCTCGCCTCGGGCCTGTGGTGGCTGGAAACCTTCCATGTCGACGGGCTGCGCGTCGATGCCGTCGCCTCGATGCTCTACCGCGACTACAGCCGCAACGCCGGCGAGTGGGTGCCCAACCAATATGGCGGACGCGAGAATCTCGAATCGGTCGAGTTCCTCAAGCGGCTCAACCTGCTGGTCGAGGAGCGCGCGCCGGGCGCGATCACGCTCGCCGAGGAGTCGACCGCCTGGCCGGGCGTCTCCGCGCCGGTGGCACAGGGCGGGCTCGGCTTCGACTATAAGTGGAACATGGGCTGGATGCACGACACGCTTCAATATGTGGAGCGCGATCCGCTCTACCGGAGCTGGCATCACGGCGAGCTCACCTTCGGGATCGTCTATGCCTATTCGGAGCGCTTCGTGCTGCCGATCAGCCATGACGAAGTGGTCCACGGCAAGGGCTCGCTGATCGGCAAGATGCCCGGCGACCGCTGGCGGCAGTTCGCCAATCTGCGCGCCTATCTTGCCTTCATGTGGACGCATCCCGGCAAGAAACTGCTCTTCATGGGCTCCGAGATCGCGCAATATCGCGAGTGGAACCATGACGGCGAGATCGAGTGGGGGCTGATCGACCAGCCCGACCATGCGCAGATGCAGGCGCTGGTCCGCACGCTCAACCGGCTCTATGCCGACGAGCCCGCGCTGCACCAGCGCGACGCCGATCCGCGCGGCTTCCAGTGGATCGTCGGCGACGATGCCGCGGGCAGCGTGTTCGTCTATGCACGCTATGGCGCGGAGGGCACCGCCCCGATCGTCGTGCTGCTCAACATGACGCCCGACGCGCGGACCGACTATCCGATCGGTCTGCCGCAGGTCGGGCGGTGGAAGGAACTGCTCAACACCGATGCCGCGTCGTTCGGCGGCGGCAATATCGGCAATGGCGGCTGGGTGGAGGCATCGGGCGAGGGCTCGCACGGCCTGCCGGCCAGCGCGCGCGTGACGATCCCGCCGCTCGGCGCCGTGCTGCTCCGCTATGAGGCCGGCGCCTGATCGGCTGAGACCAGCCGTGGCGCCAAATGTGCCTGTCGCGCGTTTTCGCGGCAGGAGAAAGACATGGTTACGGAGCAGAAAAACAGCCCGCAACCGACGTCCCAGCCGGCGCGGGACCGCAGCGTCTGGGATGTCGCACGCGAAGCGTTCGAAAATAGCCTGATCGAGGGTGACGGTGCGGAAAGCCGGCGCAAGCCGGGCCGCCGGGCGCAGACCGAGCCGCGGTCCGGCTAGGAGCGACGACCCCGCATCCCGTTCCCCGGCGCAGGCCGGGGCCCAGGCCCCACGTCGCCGGCGGGCGCATCCGCTTGCCACGGGCGCAGGAACTGGGCCCCGGCGTCCGCCGGGGAACGCTCTATCGCGAACGCCCTACCGGGCCTGTTCGACCAGCGCGATCGCCGCCGCGACCGCCGCGTCGACACCAAGATCGCTGGTCTCTAGCAATGCCGCGTCGTCGGCCTGGCGGAGCGGCGCGATCCCGCGGCCCGAGTCGCGCGCGTCGCGGGCGCGGATGTCGGCCAGCACATGGTCGTAGCTGACCGCGAGGCCGTGACCGGTCAACTCGGCGAAGCGCCGCTGCGCACGCACCTCGGGCGAGGCGGTGACGAACAATTTGGCCCGCGCCTCGGGCGCGATCACCGTGCCGATGTCGCGCCCGTCGAGCACCGCGCCGCCCGGCGCATGCGCGAAGTCGCGCTGGCGTTCGAGCAGCGCGGCGCGGACCACGGGATGCGCCGACACGATCGAGGCGGCGCGCGCGGCAGCTTCGCTCTTGAGCCCCGGGTCGCTGAGCAGCGTATCCTCGAACCCGCAGGCGCGGAACGCATCGCCCTCGTCGGACGGATCGCCGCCGCTGCGGAGCACCGCGATGCCCACCGCCCGGTAGAGCAGCCCGGTGTCGAGATGCGGCAGTCCGTAATGGCGGGCGAGCGCCCTGGCGATCGTGCCCTTGCCCGAGGCGGCGGGGCCGTCGACGGCGATGATCATAGATTGCCTTCCCACTGTTCGGCGCCGAGCGTCGCCATCATCGCGACGAAGCTCGGGAAGCTCGTCGCGATCGGCGCGCGATCGTCGACCGTCACCGGCATCCGGCAGGCGAGCGAAGCGACCGCGAAGCTCATCGCGATGCGGTGATCGAGATGCGTCGCGACGACCGCGCCGCCCGCGAGCGGGTCGCCGCCGGTGCCGTCGATGATCAGCCCGTCCTCGACCTCCTCGACGGTCGCGCCGATCGCGCGCAGCCCCGCCGCCATTACCGCGATGCGATCCGATTCCTTGACGCGCAGCTCGTCGAGCCCGCGCAGCACCGACCGCCCCTGTGCCAGCGCGCAGGCGACGAACAGGATCGGAAATTCGTCGACCATGCTGGGCACGATCGACGGCGGCACCTCGATCCCGCGCAGCGCGGACGCCTTCACCCGCAGATCGGCGACGGGCTCGCCGCCGACGGTGCGCTCGTTCTCGAAGCCGATGTCGCCGCCCATCGCGCGCAGCATCTCGTAAAGGCCGGCGCGCGTCGGGTTGAGGCCGACATTGGCGATCACGATCTCGGAGCCCGGAACGATCAGCGCGGCGACCGCCGGAAACCCCGCCGAGGACGGATCGCCCGGCACGACGATCTGCTGCGGCCGGAGCTCCGCCTCGCCGGTGAGCGCGATGATCCGGGTGCCGTCGGCCTGCGTCTCGACGCTGATCTCGGCACCGAAGCCGCGCAACATCCGCTCGCTATGATCGCGCGTGGGCACCGGCTCGACCACACGCGTGATCCCCGGCGTGTTGAGCCCGGCGAGCAGCACCGCTGACTTGACCTGCGCCGACGCCACCGGCAGCCGGTATTCGATCGGCACCGCCGGACAGATCCCGCGGACCATCAGCGGCAGCCGCCCTCCGGGGCTTGCGGTGAACTCGGCGCCGGTGCGCGACAGCGGCTCGATCACCCGCGCCATCGGCCGCTTCGACAGCGAGGCGTCGCCGATGAAGGTCGCGCTGATCGCATGGCTCGACACCAGCCCCATCAGCAGCCGCGTCGAGGTGCCCGAATTGCCCATGTCGAGCGCGCTCGCGGGCTGGAGCAGGCCGCCGACGCCGACGCCGTCGATCGTCCACGCGCCGTCGTCGCCGCGCATGATCGTCGCCCCCATGGCGCGCATCGCGGCCGCGGTGGCGAGCACGTCCTCGCCCTCGAGCAATCCCTCGACGCGACTCGTCCCCACCGCCAGCGCGGACAGCATCAGCGCGCGGTGCGAGATCGACTTGTCGCCGGGCACGGTGACGCGGCCGGCGAGCGGGCGGGGCGCCGTGAGGCGCAGTGTCTGGGGCGGGGGCGGGGTCATAGGGCCCGGGCTTTTGACAGCCGCCCCCCGCTATGGCAAGGCGCGGCCCGCGAGCCGTCGGCGTTTCCCGCCTGGCGGCCTCCTTCAAGCAATTGGATGTGAACGAGACATGGTGAAGCCTGAATGGGGCGCCAAGCGGGCCTGCCCGAAGTGCGGCACCCGCTTCTACGATCTGGGCAAGGACGACCCGATCACCTGCATCAACTGCGGCATCCAGTGGGAAGCCGATCCGGTGCTCAAGTCGAAGCAGCCGCTGCCTTTCGACGCGCCCAAGCCGGTGGTCGAGAAGAAGGAGACGGAGGATTCCGATCTCGCCGAGGAGATCGACATCGCCGAGGACGAAGAGCCTGCCGACGACGACACCGATCTGGGTGGCGACGACGATCTGGGCGTCGCCAAGCATGACGACGAGGACGAGCAGTAAGTCCTTCGAACGGCTCGGTCGGGGCATAGTGCAAAAAGCGCGAACGTCCCGACCAAGCCCTCTTGCACGGGTCGGCCGCCTGCCCTAAAGGCGGCGATCTCGATGCCGATCCCCAGTCGGCGCGAATGGAATGTGGGGCCGTAGCTCAGCTGGGAGAGCGTCGCGATGGCATTGCGAAGGTCTGGGGTTCGATCCCCCACGGCTCCACCATTCCTCTTCTAGTTGGCGCTGATCGAAGCGCGCTCGGCTAGGCTACAGCAACACCGATCTGCGATCCCGAAGCCCATGCGCTCGGTCGATCCTGCTGGCGATCGAGTCCTGTTGGATCGTTCCGAGACTTGCCGATCTCGGCTTCGCGTCACCGTCTTGCGAACGCCAGGCGCTCTCCATGAGCGCGCGGCAAAAGACCCTTCAGGCCTTCTCGATCGTGCACTGCAGCGGGTGCTGCTGCTGGCGGGCGAAGTCGACCACCTGAGTCGCCTTGGTCTCGGCGACCTCGTGGCTGAACACGCCGCATACGCCGACGCCCTTCTGGTGGACGTGGAGCATCACCCGGGTCGCATCCTCGATGCTCATCCGGAAGAAGCGTTGCAGGCACAGCACGACGAACTCCATCGGCGTGTAGTCATCGTTGAGCATCAACACCTTGTACAACGACGGCTTCTTGGTGCGCGTCCGCGTGCGGGTGGCGACGCCGACGCCGTTGCCGGGATCCTCGCCATCCTTGTTCGCGGCGGTCACGCGGATCGCGCCACGACTCTCGTAGGTCGGTTCGATGATGTCGTTGGGCATATGCATGTTCACGCCAGAATATGGCATCCGCGGGCGGGAGGGCAAGAGCCCGTGTCGGGCTTTGTGCGACATCGGCGCAAAAGCGAAAGGCCGCCTCGCTGGAGCGAGACGGCCTTCGATTGTCAAATCGGCCGATGGTGGCCGACGAAGCGGATTAGATCGCGGTCGTCGCCTTGACCTTCTCGACCGCGACCGCGACGCGGTTCGAGAGCGGCTGGGCAACCTCGCCGGCGAGCTTGAGCCACGCCTCGGTCACCTTCGAGCTCTCGGCGACGGCCGAGTCGAAATAGGATTTGAAATAGTCGCTCTGCAGCTTGAACAGTTCGGTCGGCGACTTGGCGGAGGCAAAGGTCTTGAACGCGGCGGTCGTGGTCTCGAACGACTTGCGCGCATAATCGGCAGCTTCCTGACCGAGCGCCTCGGCGGCCTTGGCGGCGAGCTTCGACGATTCGACCATCGCCTCGACATTGCCCTTCTGGAATTCGGTGAATTCCTCGGTCATCTTGACGCTCTTGTCGTAGGCACCCTTGGCGCGGCCGCTGAAGTCCCCGAACAGCGCCTGGGTGCGCGCACCGGCGTCGCCGGTGAAGGTCTTGGCGGCGTCCTGCATCTTGCTGATCGTGTCGTTCATGGCGGTCGGTCCTTCTACGGCTGTGGCGACGAGAGGTGCCACGGGTTCATGTGTGAGGCTGTCCGGTGTCGGTGCGGCGACAGTCGGCTTTATGGCGGGCGGTGTGACGGCAACCGGCTTCGCAAAGGCCGGTTTCGCAGCGACCGGCTCGGCAGCTGCCGGATGGGGCGCCAGCGAATCGGTCTCGGCCCGCGCACCGGGGGGGCGACCGCGCTTGCGCTTGACCGGTTCGACGACCGGCGCGGCCGACGGCGGCGCGTCGACGGACGCGGCCGGCGGCGCCTTGGCGGCGGGGGCCGGCGCTAAAGTCTTCGCCACCAAATCCTTAGCAACCGGCGCGGCGTCGATCGCCTTCGGCACGGCCGAGAGCTTCGGTTGCCGTGTCGCCGGCTTGCTGGGTTCGGACATGACGGCCAGACCTCACATACATTCATTGTTGTTGCACCGCACAATACTGCGAACTGCGTCGATCGACAAGCAATATTGTGCAGTGCAGCATCGGCGTCTGCGGCAAGCGGTTCCACGCTTGCGTCGAGCCGTTCAGGGCAGGCGGACGTAGCGGCCGGGCGCATCCTCTATCGCCTTGCGCTTCCCGCGCCCGGGGATGCGCGCGCGCGTCGCGGCGACGGTGCCGTCGTCGATGGCGGCCAGCCAACCCCGCCAGTCTGGCCACCAGCTGCCCTTGGTTTCGCGCGCCTGTGCGACGAACTCGGCAAGCGAGGCGGCAGGCGTGTCGCTCGTCCAATATTGATATTTCTGCGCGTCGGGCGGATTGACCACGCCGGCAATATGTCCCGATCCGGCGAGCACGAAGCGCAGCGGCCCGGCCAGATGCTCGGTGAGCTTCCAGACGCTGTCGGCGGGCGCGATATGATCCTCGCGGCCGGCCTGGACATAGCTCGGCGTGGTGACGGTGGTGAGGTCGATCGGCGTCCCGGCGACGCTGATCCCGCCCGGCTTGGCGAGCAGATTGTCGCGGTAGAGATCGCGCAGATAGCTCAGATGCCAGGCCGCGGGCAGGTTGGTCGTGTCGCCGTTCCAATAGAGCAGGTCGAACGCCGGATAGTCTTCGCCCATCAGATAATTCTGGACGACATAGTTCCAGATCAGATCGCGCCCGCGCAGCAGGTTGAACGCGGCGGCCATGTAGCGGCCGTCGAGATAGCCCTTGTCGCCCGCCAGTTCGGCGACGAGGCCGAGCTGGGCGTCGTCGATGAACAGCGACAGGTCGCCGGCCGAGGCGAAGTCGACCTGCGCGGTGAAGAAGGTCGCGCTCGCCACCTTGGCGGCCTCGCCCCGCGCGGTCAGCAGCGCGAGCGTCGCGGCGAAGGTGGTGCCGGCGACGCAATAGCCGATCGCATGCACCGCCCCGACGCCGAGCAGATCGCGCACGACGTCGATCGCCTCGATCTGCGCCGCGACATAATCGTCGAGGATGATCGCCGCCAGGCTTTCGTCCGCGGACTTCCACGACACCATGAACACGCTGAGCCCCTGCTCGACCGCCCAGCGCACGAAGCTCTTCTTGGGGTTGAGGTCGAGGATGTAGAAGCGGTTGATCCAGGGCGGAAAGACGACCAGCGGGATCGTCGCGACGCGCGCCGTGGTCGGCGCATAGTGGATCAGCTGGAACAGCGGCGTCTCGTAGATCACCTTGCCCGGCGTCGCCGCGATCGTCTCGCCCAGGACGAAGGCGGCACGATCCGCATGCGTCAGCTGGCCGCGTCCGAGATCCGCGAGCATATTTTCGAGCCCCTTGATCAGGCTCTCGCCGCGCGTCGCGACGATCTTCTCGAGCGCGAGCGGGTTGGTCGCAAGGAAGTTGCTCGGCGCGATCGCATCGGCGAAGGCGCGCGTCACGAACAGCATCTGGTTGCGCTGCTTGTCGCTGAGCCCCTCGACCGCGCCGACCGAGCGCACCATGTGGTCCGACAGCAGCTGATAGGACTGGCGGATCAGGTCGAACAGCGGGTTCGCCTGCCATTGCGGCGCGGCGAAGCGGCGATCGGCGACCGGCGCATCCGGGGACGCGGTCGAGCCCGGGTTGAGAAAACGCTGCCAGAGCGTCAGGCTGTCCTTCCAGAAATCGGCCTGCGCATCGACCAGCTTGGTCGGGTCGACGGCGAAACTGGTCGGCGGGGTGACGGTCAGCAGCTTCGAGAAATCGGGCAGCGTCGCCGGTGCGCGCGTCGCCTGCGTCACGGCATATTCGAGCATGAGCTGCTGCGCGCGGCCGATCACGCCCGTCCAGTGCTGGAGTTCGTCGAGCGTCGGGGTCAGCATGCCTGCCGCGATCACCGTATCGCCCTCGCCGTGCGTCATCCCGTTCTCCGTCGACAAGCGCCTGTGCCCGCGCGCCGTATCCCGCTATACCGCGCGCGCCGCCTGCTTGGCGAGCCATCCGAGAAAAGGTCCTGCCCGATGTCCGAGGAATTCTACCGCATCCGTCGCCTGCCCCCCTACGTGTTCGCCGAAGTGAACGCGATGAAGGCAGCGGCGCGCGCGGCGGGCGAGGACATCATCGATCTCGGCATGGGCAATCCCGATGGCGCGCCCGCGCCGCATGTCATCGAGAAGCTGGTCGAGGTCGCGCGCGATCCCAATGCGCACGGCTATTCGGCGTCGAAGGGCATTCCCGGGCTGCGCAAGGCGCAGGCCGGCTATTATGCGCGCCGCTTCGGGGTCGATCTCGATCCCGATACCGAGGTGGTCGTGACGCTCGGCTCGAAGGAGGGGCTCGCCAACCTCGCGCAGGCGATCACCGCGCCCGGCGACGTCGTGCTCGCGCCGAACCCGAGCTATCCGATCCACACCTTCGGCTTCATCATCGCGGGGGCCGCGATCCGCTCGATCCCGGCCGCACCCGGCCCGGATTTCTTCACGCGGCTCGAGCATGCGATCGCCTACACCGTGCCCAAGCCGTCGGTGCTGGTGATGGGCTATCCGTCCAACCCGACCGCCTATGTCGCCGATCTCGATTTCTACACCAAGGTCGTCGCCTTCGCGAAGGAGCACAAGCTCTGGGTTCTGTCCGACCTGGCCTATTCGGAAATCTATTTCGGCGACGTGCCGACGCCGTCGATCCTCCAGGTGCCCGGCGCCAAGGATGTCGCGATCGAATTCACCTCGGTGTCGAAGACCTATTCGATGGCGGGCTGGCGGATCGGTTTCGCGGTCGGCAACAAGACGCTGATCGGCGCGCTGACGCGGGTGAAGTCCTATCTGGATTACGGTGCGTTCACGCCGATCCAGGCAGCGGCGGTCGCCGCGATCAACGGCCCGCAGGACATCGTCGAGCAGAACCGCCAGCTCTACAAGCGCCGCCGCGACGTGATGGTCGAGAGCTTCGGCCGCGCCGGCTGGGAACTGCCGGTGCCCGAGGCGTCGATGTTCTGCTGGGCGCCGATCCCGCCCGCGCTCAAGCATCTTGGCGCGCTCGAATTCTCCAAGCAGCTGCTCACCCACGCGCAGGTCGCGGTCGCGCCCGGCGTCGGCTTCGGCGAGGAGGGCGAGGGCTTCGTCCGGCTCGCGCTGGTCGAGAATGAGCACCGCATCCGCCAGGCGGCGCGCAACATCAAGCGCTACCTTCAGTCGATGGGGGTCAATGCGGCGCCGCCGACCCGCGCGGCCAACTGAAGCTGTCTGATCGCTGACCGGCGCGTTCAGGCCGACGCCATGCCCGCTGCGCCATAGCCGGAGCGTGGGCAACCATTTCGGCGACGAAAGGTTGTGCGGGCACATTTGACAGGAGTGGACGATGAAGAAGAGCATATTGGGCGCGATGACCGCCGCGATGCTGGTGATGCCGGTCGCGATGACCTCGACCGCAGCGTCCGCGCAGCAGTGGCATGGCGACCAGCAGGGCTGGGATCCGTCGCGCGACTATCGTGACAACGGCCATAATGGCGATCGCGGCCGGGATGGCGGCGATCGGCGCCTGGGTCGCCACGACCAGGTCTATCGCGGCCATGACGGCCGCTATTACTGCCGCCGCAGCGACGGCACGACCGGCACCGTGATCGGCGCGATCGGCGGCGGCGCGGCCGGCGCTCTGCTCGGCGGCGGCACGCTCGGCACGCTGCTCGGTGCGGGCGGCGGCGCGCTGCTCGGTCGCTCGATCGATCGCGGCAATGTGAAGTGCCATTGATCGTTTAGCGATAATGCAAGCCTGACGGCTTGCCCTGACCCTCCCGTCGTGTCAGCGCGTCCCGCTGTACGACGGGAGGGTTTTTCATGGGCCAAGCATTGCGGATCGCGCTGGCGGGGTTGGGCACGGTGGGCGCGGGCGTCGTCAAGCTGCTCGACGTCAACCGCGAGATCGTCGAGCGCCGCGCCGGGCGCGCCATCGAGATCGTCGCGGTCTCGGCGCGCGACCGGACGCGCGACCGCGGCGTCGATCTGGCGCGCTTCGCCTGGGTAGACGACGCCGCCGAGCTTGCGGCACGCGACGATGTCGATGTCGTCGTCGAGCTGATCGGCGGTTCGGACGGCCCCGCGCTGACCCTCGCGCGCCGCACGATCGCGGCCAAGCGCCATTTCGTCACCGCCAACAAGGCGATGATCGCGCATCACGGCATCGGGCTTGCCGGCGACGCCGAGGCGGCGGGCGTCGCGCTCAAATATGAGGCCGCGGTCGCGGGCGGGATCCCGGTGATCAAGGGGCTGCGCGAGGGGGCTGCCGCCAATGCGATCGGGCGCGTCTACGGCATTCTCAACGGCACCTGCAATTATATCCTGACCACGATGGAGGCCGAGGGCCGCGACTTTGCCGAGGTGCTCGGCGAGGCGCAGCGGCTCGGCTATGCCGAGGCCGATCCGTCGTTCGACATCGACGGCGTCGATGCCGCGCACAAGCTGTCGATCCTAGCGAGCCTCGCCTTCGGGACGCGGATCGACTTCGACGCCGCCGCCGTCACGGGCATCCGCCACGTCCTCGCCGCCGACATCGCGCAGGCGCAGGCGCTGGGCTACCGCGTCCGCCTCGTCGGGCTTGCCGAGGCGCAGCCCGAAGGCAGCAGCACCGCCGGCCTGTTCCAGCGCGTCCATGCCTGCCTCGTCCCCAACGCGCACCCGCTGGCGCATGTCGCGGGCTCGCTCAACGCCGTCGTGGCGGAGGGCAATTTCGTCGGGCGCCTGCTGTTCCAGGGCCGCGGCGCGGGCGAGGGGCCGACCGCCTCCGCGGTCGTCGCGGACCTGATCGACATCGCGCGCGGCGAATATGGCCCCGCCTTCGCGATGCCGGTCGCGAGCCTGGCGGCGATGGCGCCCGCGAAGACGGGTGACCGCCGCGGCCGTGCCTATCTGCGCTTCTCGGTCGCCGACCGGCCCGGCGTGCTCGCCGAGATCGCCGCCGCGATGCGCGATGCCGGGGTCTCGATCGAAAGCCTGATCCAGCGCGGCGCGACCGCCGAGGGCGGGGTTCTGGTCGCGATGGTGACGCACGAGGGGCCGGAGCGAGCGGTCACCGACGCGCTGGCGCGGCTCGAGGGCTCGAGCAGCCTGCTCGGGGTCCCGATGATGATGCACATTCTCGACGTCTAGGACCGATCCTGCACTCCAATTCCGGTCGCACTACGACTGCGCTCGGGACGAACGGCTATTTGATTCCGTCGCGCTCCCACGACCAGCGCTGCCATCCTCGACATCGTAACACAGCTTCCCTAACGCTCGGCGCAATTCCGGGGCGCCTCAAGGAGAGACCATGTCGACCGATCCGATTGCCAGAAGCCAGCTTCTCGACCGCGTCCTCGTGCTCGAGATGGTGCGCGTCACCGAGGCCGCCGCGATCGCGGCCGCCAAGCTGATCGGACGGGGTGACGAGAAGGCGGCCGACGCCGCCGCGGTCGAGGCGATGCGCGCCGCGTTCAACGAGCTCGACTTCGACGGCACCGTGGTGATCGGCGAGGGCGAACGCGACGAGGCGCCGATGCTCTATATTGGCGAGAAGGTCGGCAAGGGCACCGGCCCCAAGATCGACATCGCGCTCGATCCGCTCGAGGGCACGACGATCTGCGCGACCGGCGGGCCGAACAGCCTCGCGGTGCTGGCGATCGCCGAGGAGGGCTGCCTGCTCAACGCGCCCGACGTCTATATGGACAAGCTCGCGATCGGGCCGGGCTATCCGCGCGGCCTCGTCTCGCTCGACCAGACGCCGACCGAGCGCGTCGAGGCGTTCGCCAAGGCCAAGGGCGTCGCGCCCTCCGAGATCACCGTGCTGGTGCTCGATCGCCCGCGTCACGCGAAGATGATCGCCGAGCTGCGCGCGCTCGGCACCGGCATCTATCTGATCCCCGACGGCGACGTCGCCGGCGTGATCTCGGTGACCAACCCCGACACGACGATCGACATGTACATGGGCTCGGGCGGCGCGCCCGAGGGCGTGCTCGCGGCGGCGGCGCTGGCGTGCGTCGGCGGCCAGTTCCAGGGCCGGCTGCTGTTCCGCAACGACGACGAGCGCGCGCGCGCCGCCAAATGGGGCGTGACCGACCTCAACCGCATCTATGAGCTCGAGGATCTGGTGAAGGGCGACGCGATCTTCGCGGCGACCGGCGTCACCGCGGGCTCGCTGCTCGACGGCGTCAAGCGCCGCCGCGATGGCGTGCTGACCACCGAGAGCGTGGTGATGCGCGCCTCGTCGGGCACGATCCGCTGGGTCAAGGGCGAGCACCACAAGCGCGGGTGAGCTTTTGCGTGGGCCGAGCCGGCACGCGCGCTTCCTCTGTTTTCCGTCATCCCGGCGAAAGCCGGGACCCATAGACGGCGGCAATTCTACGGCTGGCGCGGCGCCAGCCCCATTCCCACCCCGCATCCATGGGTCCCGGCTTTCGCCGGGATGACGGCGGTGGGGAATGGCATCTGTAGGATTTCCGGACGCACGTCTCCCGCCTCTGCCGTGCGGCGAGCGAGAGAAACGGCCGGCGCCCTCGCGTGCCTCGTGCAAGCGGAGGGTTTGCGGGGTTCTCCTCCCGCGAGAGCCTTCATCGTCGCCGGTCGCCTGATGCCGCAAGAAGCTCTGGGAGCCGAAGCGGCCTTTGGGGCGCGGAAATCGATGCGATCTCGGTTGGGGCGGACACCTGGTTCTCTGCCGGTCTCCGCGTGGCACGGGAGGCGGCAAGCAGGTGCTGGCCTGGTTGCGGACAAGTGCAAGGACATCCCTCCGGATGCCAGCGCGCCGGCCGTTCGGACGGTCGCCGACACCGTGGCGCCGGCGCCGTCCCATCCCGCTCGACCGGGCGCCTCGTCAGGCGCGCGGATCGAACGGGCAGCGCGTATAACCTATATGGCTAAAATTGCCAAGGCTCAAATGGGGATGCGCTACCGCCCCCGTTTGCCGTCATCATCTCCCCTCCCTGAAAGGGAGGGGTCGGGGTGGGTTCGCCTGAGGCGGACATAACGGTGATCCGGAGACCAACCCACCCCAAACCCCTCCCTTTCAGGGAGGGGCGTTCGGCCGCCTTCGCCCATATGCGGACATTGGATTTTATCGTCACCCCGGCCTTGAGCCGGAGTCCAGCTGCCTTGATCAAAGGGGTGAAGAAGCGGGACCCCGGGTCGAGCCCAGGGTGACGGGATCAGAGAATGTCCGCTTCCCACCACTTGCCGTCATTCCCGCGAAGGCGGGAATCCATACGCGCAGCGCCTCAATAGCTGATGCCGCGTCTATGGATCCCGGATCACGTCCGGGATGACGAAGAAGAGGAATGGCCGCTCTCCACCAAACCCGTCATTCCCGCGAAGGCGGGAATCCATACGCGCGGCGCAGCTAGCGCGCGATGTTCTCTTCTAATCTGTCGGGCTTATGGATTCGCGAGTCCGCGGGAATGACGGTAGACAGGGCGGGACACTTTTGCTCGACCCCGCCCGCTCCGACCCGCAAGCAAAAAAAGGCCGGAGCATCGCTGCCCCGGCCTCCCGATACCTCCCGCGAGGAAGTGGGCCTTACGCCCCCTGCGGCGCCGCGTCCCCCCACGCCCCGCCGCCGCCCGGGCGGCGCGACTTGGGGATTGACGAGCCGGTCGCGGCGCGCGGCTGCGGCGCGCGCTTGTCGCGGTCGTCGCGGCCGATGTCCTCGCCCTTGATCGCCTTCTTGGCCTCGTCGCCGGTCAGCGTCTCGAACTCGAGCAGGGCGAGCGCCAGCTTGTGCAGCTCGTCGAGGTTGTCGGTGAGCACCTGGCGCGCGTGACTCTCGCCCTCCTCGACCAGCCGGCGGACCTCGCTATCAATCAGCCGTGCGGTCTCCTCGGACATGTTCTGTGCGCGGCTGACCGAGTGCCCCAGGAACACCTCGTCCTGATTGTCGCGGTAGCGCAGCCAGCCGAGCTTCTCGCTCATGCCATATTCCATCACCATCGAGCGCGCCATGTCGGTCGCCTGCTGGATGTCGTTGGAGGCGCCGGTGTTGAGCTCGTCGATGCCGTAGATCAGCTGCTCGGCGATGCGGCCGCCGAAGCAGAGCGCGAGCTTCGCCTTCATCTGCTTCATGTTCATCGAATAGCGGTCGCGCTCGGGCAGGTTCCAGGTGACGCCCAGCGCGCGTCCCCTCGGGATGATCGTCACCTTGTGGAGCGGATCGCAGCCCGGCACGTGCAGCGAGACCAGCGCATGGCCCGCCTCGTGATAGGCGGTCGAGCGCTTCTCGTCCTCGGTCATCACCATGGACTTGCGCTCGGCGCCCATCATGACCTTGTCCTTGGCCTCCTCGAACTCCTTCATCGCGACCAGCCGCTTGCCCTTGCGCGCGGCGAGCAGCGCCGCCTCGTTGACGAGGTTGGCGAGATCGGCGCCCGAGAAGCCGGGCGTGCCGCGCGCGATCGTGCGCATGTCGACGTCGGGCGCGGTCGGCACCTTCTTGACGTGGACGGCGAGGATCTTGTCGCGGCCGTCGATGTCGGGGCGGGGCACGATCACCTGGCGATCGAAGCGGCCGGGACGCAGCAGCGCGGGATCGAGCACGTCGGGGCGGTTGGTCGCCGCGACGATGATGATGCCCTCATTGGCCTCGAAGCCGTCCATCTCGACAAGCAGCTGGTTCAGCGTCTGCTCGCGCTCGTCATTGCCGTTGCCGAGGCCGGCGCCGCGATGACGGCCGACCGCGTCGATCTCGTCGATGAAGACGATACAGGGCGCGTTCTTCTTGGCCTGCTCGAACATGTCGCGCACCCGGCTGGCGCCGACGCCGACGAACATCTCGACGAAGTCGGAGCCCGAGATGGTGAAGAAGGGCACGCCCGCCTCACCCGCGATCGCGCGAGCGAGCAGCGTCTTGCCGGTGCCCGGCGAGCCGACCAGCAGCGCGCCCTTGGGGATCTTGCCGCCGAGCCGCGCGAAGCGCGTCGGGTCTTTCAGGAAGTCGACGATCTCCTGCAGTTCCTCGCGCGCCTCGTCGATGCCCGCGACGTCGTCGAAGGTGACCTTGCCATGCTTCTCGGTGAGCAGCTTGGCGCGCGACTTGCCGAAGCCCATCGCGCCCGAGCCGGCGTTCTTCTGCATCTGGCGCATCACGAAGAAGGCGATGCCGAGGATCAGCAGGAACGGCAGCGCCTGATAGAGCAGCAGCAGCCACACCGAGGTCTGCTCCTCGGGCTTGGCGCGGAAGCGCACGCCCTTGTCCTGCAGCCGCTGGACGAGCTGCGCGTCGCCCGGCGAGACGGTGTTGAAGCTCTGGTCGTTGCCGATCTTGCCGCTGATATTATTGTCCGAGATCACCACGTCCTTGACGCTGCCGTCGGCGACCTTGGCGAGGAAATCGGAATAGGCGATCGTGTCGCTGGCGCGCGCGTCGCGCATGCCGCCGTCGAACAGCGAGACGAACAGGAACAGTGCGCCGACGATGGCGAACACGACCAGCATGTTCTTCATCCAGGCATTGCCTTGGCCCTGGGGTTCCTTGTCGTCGTTCTGCATGGTCATCCGATCGCGTGGGCTTCGCCGACAATGTAGGCGGAGGTACGTTAATGGCAATGGAACAACGACGGTCACGACGATCGTTTGGCGCCCCGATGCGGCGGGGCGGCGGAGAAGCGCCACACCGCGCCGCCCTGCGCGCGGACGCCGGCCAGCGTCGCGGTGCCGCCGCGCGCCAATACCGCCATCAGATGGACGAGCGGCGGGCCGTCCGGCGACGCGCGGAAATGCGCGGAAAACAGGCGTATGAGCGTGCGGCGGCGCAGCTCGTGCGGGGCGTCGCCGGGGGTGAACAGCACGGCGTCGCCCGCGCGCGCGACGGCTTCGACGAAAAGACGATCGGCGAGCTGGTCGAGCGCCGCGTCGGCGTCCCGCAGATGGTCGGCGGCGGCCGCGACTCGGACGGGATCGAGCCACGGCGTGCCAGCGAGCAGCCGACGCGCCGCGGTGCGGCCGAATCGGGGGTTGCTGTTCGACGGGTCGAGCGCCGCGGCGAAGCCCGACCGCGCGACGATCGCCGCGAGCTCCGCCTTCCGCCACCCGAGCAGGGGGCGCAGCAGCATCGTCGCGGGCGCGCATGCGGTGTCGACGAGCGGACGGGCAGGGCGGATACCGCTCAGCCCCGACAGACCCGCGCCGCGCGCCAGCCGCATCAGCACGGTCTCGGCCTGGTCGTCGGCATGGTGCGCGGTCAGGATCGCCATGAGCCCCTCTGCCTGCGCCCAATTGGCGAGCGCGGCATAGCGCGCGCGCCGCGCCTCGCCTTGCAGGCCGTCCCCCGCCGGGGCCACGGCAACGCGAACGACGGCGTGCGGGACGCCGATTGCGGCGGCGGCGGCGGCGGCGGCCAATGCTTCCTCGGCGCTGTCCGCGCGCAAGCCATGGTCGACGGTCAGGGCCTTGACGCGGCCCGCGGCGGTCGATGCGGCAAGGACGAGCAGCGCCAGGCTGTCGGGGCCGCCCGAAAAGGCGATCCCGACCGGGGCGGCGGCTGGCAGCCCGACACCGTCGAGCAGCCCGCCGAGATCAGCTAGGAAGCGCGCGCCGGCATCTGGGTCAAGCGCCGCATTTGGCATCCGCGCGCCCCTGCGCAACGCGCGCCTTCAAGGTGGCGTTGGCGGTCGGGCCATAGACGTCGCCGAATTCGGCATAGGCCTGGCAGGCGTCGGCATTCTTCTTGAGCCGGAACAGCGTCTGGCCGAGATAATAGAGGCTGTCGGGGGCGCGGTCGCCGCGCGGGAATTGCTTGTAGCTGGTGTAAAAGGCCTTGGCGGCGTCGCTCAGCTGGCCGTCGTCGAGATAGGCGCGCCCGAGCAGATTCTGCGCGTAGCTCGCGCGCTTGCTCTTGGGATATTTGGCGACGACCTGGGTCAGCTGCTGCTCGGCATCGGCATAGCGCTTCTGCGTCCACAGCGAATAGCCGAGCATATAGCCGTCCTCGGACGGATCGCCGGTCTTGGCGATGGCAGCACCGGCCGGCGCTGCCGCTGGGGCTGCACCGTTCGCCTCGTCGGCCATGGTATCGGCGGGCACCGGGGCGGGGCGCGGCGCGGCCGGATTGCGCCCTTGCGCGCCGAACGGCACGGTGCCGGCG
>NZ_CALMAW010000114.1 GCF_937859915.1 uncultured Sphingomonas sp.
CGCAACCGGTGCGCGTCGGCGACCGCGCGGCGGTCGCCGCGGCCTGACCGACGGGGTGGCGCTCGCCACCCGCCGCAGCGACGCTGCGTGCCCCGCCTGGCAGGCCGGTACGATCCGGCCTAAAGCGCCGTGAGCCGATCCAGCACGGCGAGCCCGGCCGCCTGGAAATGCGCGGGGCCGAAGCGAGCGAGCACGTCGGCCCGCGCGTCGGCACCCATCGCAACCAGTCGCTCGGGCCGCGCGAGAAGCCGTGCCAGCGCGGCCGCCAACGCCTGCGGATCGCCCGGCGGTACCGTCGACCCCGATCGGTCATCGACGATCGAATAGGGCAATTGCCCGACCGCGCTGGCGACGACGGGCAACCCCGCCTGCATCGCCTCGTGAACCGCGATACACAGTCCCTCGGACCGCGACGGCTGAACGTAGAGATGCAACCCGGCCAGAAATCCGCCCGGATCCTCCGCATAGCCGACGAAACGCAGCCCGGTGAGCCCGAGCGCCGCTGCCCGGGCGGTCAACGCCGTTCGCGCCGCGCCGTCGCCCGCGATCGCGACGTCATAGGATGCGATACCGCCGGGCAGGGCGGCGAGCGCGTCGATCAGCACGTCATAGCCCTTGACGGGGTGCAGCCGTCCGAGGCTGCCGATCCGCACCGGCTCGCCGGGTCGCCACGGTGTCGCCTGGCGCGCGGCAGGATCGGCGCGGAAGATCGGCCATTGCATCAGCCGCGACGGCGGGACGCGCAGCCGCTCGGCGGTCAGCCGGGTCACCGCGTCCGAGTCGCCGATCCATAGTTTCGACAGCGGCTGCATCGCGCGCAGCAGGCGGCGATTGGCGGGCTTGAGATAGGCGGCATGCTGCCAGCTCACCACCGGCAGGCGGCGCCGCAGGCCGACGAGCTGCCCGAGCAGCGTCGCGCGCGTCAGCGAGGTCCACAGATGCGTCGGGCGCATCTGCGCGATCTCGTGATCGAGCCAGCGCAGCGCGGCGACATGATCGGTGGTGCCGCCGTCGCGGACGCGGACGTCGAGGCCGGCCGCCACCATCGGCGCGAGCGCCCGGCCGTCGCGGCGGGTGAGCGCGAAGATCCGGATATCGGCGCCGCCGGCGCGCAGCACGTCGGCGATCGCCGGGACCGGCAGCGCCGCGCCGCCACCTTCGAGCGAGTTGATGATGTAGGCGATGAGGATCATCGGCGCGCTGCCATCGCGTCGGCGAACAGGTCGAGATAGGCGCGCGCCCCGGTGCCGATCCGATAGCCTGCCACCGATGCCGCCAGCCGCGCGGGATCGGGGGCCGGCCGGTCGAGCAGCGTGCGCAGCGCGGCCGTCAGCGCGTCGATATCGCCGACCGGGACGATGAGGCCGCGCTCCGGGCTGGTCAGCATGTCGCCGACCGCCGGGGTCGAGTCGCTGGCGATGACCGGCCGCCCGGCGCCGAGCGCCTCGACGATCACCGCGCCATAGCCTTCGAAGCGCGAGGGCAGCACGAACAGGCGCGCCGTGTCGAGAGAGGGACGAAGGTCCGGCACGAAGCCCGCGAAGCTGATGCGCGCGTCCAGCCCGCGCCGCGTCGCGAGACGCTGCAGGCTCGCGTCCTCGGGCCCCATACCGACGATGACGAGCCGGGCGGACGCGTCGTCGAGCCGCGCGAACGCCTCGATCAGCAGGTCGAACCCCTTTTGCCGGATCAGGCGGCCCGCGGCCAATATGGTGCGCCCGGTCGCGCGGATCGGCGGCGGGGCGTCGTCGTCGAGCGCGGGAAGGGGGATGGTGCGCGCGATCGCGCGGCCGAGCATGGCATCGGCGCGGGCGCGGCCGGTCTCGTCCATCGCGACGAGACGGTCGGCGCCGCGCAGCAGCCGGCGCATCCGCTGTCGGAAGCGCCACTGCAGGATGCGTCCGCGCTGCGGCAGCGCCAGCGGCGAACTAATCTGGACGACGATCGCGCCGCGCCGCGGGATCGCGGCGAGCGCCGGCACCACCTGCCAGTGGAAATTGCCCGTCACGAACAGCGTGTCGACCGGGTGGGTCGCGAAATGGCGCGCGGCGGCGCGCCCCAGCCGTTCGCGCGATCCGGTGCCGCGCGATATCGGCGGCGTTGCGGTGACCAGCGTGGCGCCGTCGGGCACCATCGACCGAAGCGGACCGCCTTCGTCGCCGCAAAAGATCGTCACCCGAATTCCTAGTGCGAGCCATGCCCGCGCCAGCCGCAGCGCGATTCGTTCGGTACCCCCTAGCGGGAAGTCGTGCATCACCACCCCGATCGTCGCGGGGCGGGTCATGGTCGCGCGCCCTGGCGATGACTGTGGATCGATGCCCTGTCACCCCGGGCTCGACCCGGGGTTTCGCTATTCTCGACGGCGTGGATGCGGGACCTTGGCTCGAGGCCGGGGCGACGATCATTCAAAGTCATGCCGCCTCGACGTAGCATCGCTACTCCTGGTCGAACAGAGGCGTCAGGCCGCGTCGGGGATGGCGATCTCGGGCAGCGGCTTGGCGTGGGGCAGGATCACGTCGAGGAAGGTCTGCGTGGTCGGGCGCGGGCTCGCGGCATTGTGGAACAGCCACATCCGGCTGAGCGCGCTGTCGCCGGCGATCTCGCGATAATGGAGGTTGGCGACGTGGAGCCGCCGGAGCGACCCCGGCAGCACGGTGATGCCGAGCCCCGCCGACACCAGCCCGAGCAGCGTCGACATCTCGTGCGCCTCCTGGACCAGCCGCGGGCGCAGCCCGACGCTGCCGAACAGGCGGTACAGATCCTCCTGGAAGCCCTCGCGGTCATAGGGATAATGGACCATCGGCTCGTCGGCGAGTTCGGCGATGTCGATAACCGCGTCGGTGGCGGCGAGCTGGTGCCCGGCCGGCATCGCGACGTACATGCGGTCCATCGTCAGCGCGGTCGCGACCAGCCCCGGCGGCAGCGCGAGCCGGCGCCCGCTGCGCACCACGCCGATGTCGAGCGTGCCCGCCACCACCCCCTCGCGCTGCGCCGACAGCGGCCGCTCGGTGAGATCGAGATGCACGTCGGGATAGCGCCGGCGATAGGCAGTCACCGCATCCGCGAAGATCGGCGTGAACAGCGCCGAGGCGGACAGGCCGATGCTGAGCTCGCCCAGCTCCCCGAGCGCGGCACGCCGCGTCACCGTGATCGCATGTTCGGCGCGGTCGAGCGTCGCCTTGGCCTCGTCGAGGAACAGCCGGCCGGCGACGGTCAGCCGCACCCGCCGGCTCGATCGCGCGAACAGCTGCACGCCGAGCTCGGTCTCGAGCATGCGGATCTGCTGGCTGAGCGGGGGCTGGGAGATGCCGAGCTGCAGCGCGGCGCGGCCGAAGTGGAGTTCGGTGGCGACGCGGACGAAGTAGCGGAGATGGCGCAATTCCATGATCGATATCTTATATATATCGATCCGGCCGAATTCCATACTGGACCTACGATCTGCTGCGGCGCAAAGGCGGCGTTGCCAAACCCCGCGCCCCCGCATCCCCCCTCAGCGGCGTGCGCGCGGGGTTTGGTTTGTATTCGACCGCTTGCGGGCCCTCGCGGATGTTGAAAGAGTAACGCGATGAACGGCATCGTACGCACCGCCCTTGCCCGGCCGCTGACCTTCATCGTGATGGCGATTCTGATCGCGATCGTCGGTGTGCTCCAGGCGGCGCGGACCCCGGTCGATATCTTTCCCAATATCGGCGTGCCGGTGATCGCGACCGCGTGGCAATATACCGGCCTGTCGCCCGACGACATGTCCGGCCGCATCATCACGCCGTTCGAGCGCGTGCTGACCACCACAGTCAACGACATCGAGCATATCGAGAGCCAGTCGCTCAACGGCATCGGCGTGGTGAAGATCTATTTCCAGCCGGGCGCCAACATCCAGACCGCGACCGCGCAGGTTACCTCGATCTCGCAGACGATCCTCAAGCAGCTGCCGCCGGGCGTCACCCCGCCGCTGATCCTCAACTACAATGCCTCGACCGTCCCGATCGTCCAGCTCGCGCTGTCGGGCCCCGGCCTGTCCGAACAGACGCTGTTCGATCTCGCGCAGAACCAGATCCGCCCGCAGCTAGTGACCGTGCCCGGCGCTGCGATCCCCTATGCGTTCGGCGGCAAGCAGCGCCAGGTCCAGTTCGATCTCGATCCACAGGCGCTGCAATCGAAGGGGCTGTCGGGCCAGGACATCGGCAATGCGATCGCCGCGCAGAACCAGATCAACCCGGTCGGCTTCGCCAAGATCGGTACCTTCCAATATAACGTCGAGCTCAACAACACGCCCGCCACCGTCGAGGCGTTCAACGACCTGCCGGTCAAGACCGTCAACGGCGCGACCATCTACATGCGCGACGTCGCCCATGTCCGCGACGGCGCCGCGCCGCAGCAGAATGTCGTCCATGTCGACGGCCACCGCTCGGCGCTGATGACCGTCCTCAAGAACGGCAAGACCTCGACGCTGGCGATCATCTCGGGGATCAAGGGCAAGCTGCCCCAGCTCCAGCAGACCTTGCCGTCGCAGCTCAAGATCACCCCGGTCGGCGACCAGTCGCTGTTTGTGCGCGCCGCGATCAACGGCGTCATCCGCGAGGGCGTGATCGCCGCGGTGCTGACTGCGCTGATGATCCTGCTGTTCCTGGGTTCGGCGCGCTCGACGCTGATCGTCGCGACCTCGATCCCGCTCGCGGTGCTGTTCTCGATCATCTTCCTCGGCGTCACCGGCAACACGCTCAACATCATGACGCTGGGCGGGCTGAGCCTCGCGGTCGGCATCCTCGTCGACGAGGGTACGGTGACGATCGAGAGCATCACCTACCATCTCGAAATGGGCAAGGGCGTGATCCAGGCGATCCTCGACGGGTCGGCGCAGATCGTGACGCCCGCCTTCGTCTCGCTGCTCTGCATCTGCATCGTGTTCGTGCCGATGTTCTTTTTGCCGGGCGTCGCGGGCTATCTGTTCGTTCCGCTGGCGCTCGCGGTGATCTTCGCGATGATCGGCTCGTTCATCCTGTCGCGGACGCTGGTGCCGACGATGGCGATGTACCTGCTCAAGCCGCATGACGACGCGCATGCCGAGCAGCGCAAGAATTCGCGCAACCCGTTCACCCGTTTCCAGCAGGGCTTCGAGAAGCGCTTCGAGCGCGTGCGCGCGGGCTATGGCGGCCTGCTCCAGAAGGCGCTCGATGCGCGTGCGGTGTTCGCGATCGGCTTTCTGGTCTGCGTCGCGCTGTCCTTCCTGCTGGTCCCGTTCCTCGGCCGCAACTTCTTCCCGACGGTCGACGCCGGCCAGATCACGCTTCACGTCCGCGCGCCGATCGGCTCGCGCATCGAGGACAGCGCCGCCAATTTCGACCGGATCGAGCGCCGCATCCGTCAGATCATCCCCGCCGGCGAGCTGGCGACGGTTGTCGACAACATCGGCCTGCCGGTCAGCGGCATCAACACGGTCTACAACAATAGCGGCACGATCGGCCCGCAGGACGGCGACATCCAGATCACGCTGGGCGAGGGCCATCATCCGGTCGCGGGCTACATCAAGACGATGCGCGAGCAATTGCCGCATTATTTCCCGGGCTCGACCTTCGCCTTCCTGCCCGCCGACATCACCAGCCAGATCCTCAACTTCGGTGCGCCGGCGCCGATCGACATCCAGATCACCGGCAAGGATGCCAAGGGCAATCTGGCCTATGCGGCGAAGATGCTCCGCCGGATCAAGGCGATCCCGGGGGCGGCCGACGCGCGCATGCAGCAGTCGACCTCCTATCCCGAGCTCAAGGTCCATGCCGATCGCAGCCGGATCGACCAGTTCGGGCTGACCGAGCGCGACGTCACCAACAGCGTCGCGACCGCGCTTGCCGGCACCGCGCAGACAGCACCGGTCTATTTCGTCAATCCCGAGAACGGCGTGTCGTACACCGTTGTCGCGCAGGCGCCCGAATATCGCATCCGGACGCTCAACGAGCTGCTCAACGTGCCCGTCACCGGTTCGGGCAACGCCGTGCCCCAGGTGCTCGGCGGCGTCGCCAGCATCACCCGCGACACCACCGGCGCGGTGATCAGCCACTATAATATCCAGCCGACGATCGACATCTATGCGACGCCGGCCGAGCGCGATCTCGGTGCGGTCGCGGGCGACATCAACCAGGTGCTCAAGGACCTCAAGAAGGAGGCGCCCAAGGGCGCGACGATCACGCTGCGCGGCCAGTACGCCACGATGAACACCGCCTTCTCGGGGCTGTTCTTCGGTCTGCTCGCGGCGATCGTGCTGATCTACCTGCTGATCGTGGTCAACTTCCAGAGCTGGCTCGATCCGTTCGTGATCATCACCGCCTTGCCCGGCGCGATCGCCGGGATCGTCTGGATGCTGTTCATCACCGGCACCCCTCTGTCGGTGCCGGCGCTGATCGGGGCGATCATGTGCATGGGCGTCGCCACCGCCAACTCGATCCTGGTGATCAGTTTTGCGCGCGAGAAGCTCGAGGAGCTGGGCGACGCGACCAAGGCGGCCTACGAGGCGGGCGTCACCCGCTTCCGCCCGGTGCTGATGACCGCGCTGGCGATGGTGATCGGCATGCTGCCGATGGCGCTGGGCCTGGGCGAGGGCGCCGAGCAGAACGCCCCGCTCGGCCGCGCGGTGATCGGCGGCCTCTTAGTGGCGACGTTCGGCACGCTGATGTTCGTGCCCGTCGTGTTCAGTTTCGCGCATCGCAAGGGCCGGCCCGTATCCGCCGCCGCCCGCCTGGAGGAAGCCCATGCATGACGTCTCGCACGGCGAGGACGCCCCGCAGGTCGACAACCGCCTGCTCAAGATCATCGGTATCGTCGTGCTCATCGTCGCGGTGCTGCTGGTCATCTGGGGAATCCTCTCGCGCCGCCACAGCGAGCACAAGCTCGCCGACTGGACGCAGGACCAGTCGACGCAGACGGTGAGCGTCGTCCAGCCCAAGAGCGAGCCGGCGAGCAACGCGCTGGTGCTGCCGGGCAACGTCCAGGCGCTCAACAGCGCGCCGATCTACGCCCGGACCAACGGCTATGTCAGCAAATGGTATGTCGACATCGGCGCGCACGTCGCCGACGGCCAAGTGCTGGCGACAATCGACGCCCCCGAGGTCGAGCAGCAGCTCGTTGCCGCGCGCGCCGACCTCGAGACCGCGCGTGCCAACCAGAATCTCTCGCAGACCACCGCGACGCGCTGGTCGACGCTGCTCCAGAAGGACGCCGTCTCCAAGCAGGAGTCGGATGAAAAGCAGGGGGATCTCGCCGCCAAGAAGGCGCTGACCAACGCCGCTGCCGCCAATGTCGGCCGGTTGAATGCGCTGACCGGCTTCACCCGGATCGAGGCGCCGTTCGCCGGCACGATCACGAGTCGCTCGACCCAGATCGGTCAGCTGGTCACGGCGGGAAGCGCCGCCGACCAGCCGCTGTTCACCGTCTCCGACGTCAGCCGGATGCGCATCTATGTCCGCGTGCCGCAGGCCTATTCGGCCGAGGTCCACCCCGGCCTCCACGTCGCCTTGACGCTGCCCGAATATCCCGGCCGCAGCTTCGATGCGGTGCTCACCCGCACGGCCGGCGCGGTCGACCAGCAGTCGGGCTCGGTGCTCGTCGAGCTGCAGGCACCCAATCCCGACGGTGCGCTGAAGCCCGGTGCCTATGCGCAGGCGAAATTCCCGATCACCGGGACGTCGGGTTCGGTCGTGATCCCGTCAAGCGCGGTGCTCTATCGCAGCGACGGCACGCTGGTCGCGGTCGCGGGGCCGGGCAACAAGGTGCAATTGCATCCGATCAAGATCGGCCGCGATTCGGGCGATACGCTCGAGGTGCTGGCCGGGCTTTCGCAGAATGACCGCGTGATCGACAGCCCGCCCGACGCGATCGCCAACGGCGATCCGGTCAAGATCGCGCCGGCGCAGAAGACCGGCGCGACCGACAAGCCCAATGCGGGAGCCGGCGGCAATGCGAAGCAGTAAGGCGCTCGTCGCAGCGCTGCTGGTGAGCGTGTCGGGTTGCTCGCTGGCGCCCGACTATCATCGCCCCGCGATCGCCGCGCCGGGCAAGTATCTCGAGGTGCCGACCGGCTGGACCACCGCGGCGCCTGCCGCCGACGCGCCCGCCGCCGCGTGGTGGCAGTCGTTCCACGATCCCGTGCTCGATACGCTCGAAGATCGGATCGAAACCGACAACCCGACGCTCGCCGCTGCGGTTGCGCGCTATGACGAGGCGGTCGGCGAGCTGCGCGTCGCCAAGGCACAGCTCTATCCGCAGATTGATGCCAATAGCGGCGTATCGCGGGTGCGCGCCCCGGCGAACCGGCCGCTGACGGTGCCGGGCACCGCGGTCGGCGGGTCGGTCGAATATAATGAATATCAGGTCGGCGCCTCGCTCTCCTGGGAGATCGATCTGTTCGGCCGCGTGCGCAACCTGATCGCCGCCAATCGCGCGCAGGCGGCGGCCAGCGCCGCCGATGTCGCGGGTAGCCGGCTCGGGCTGCAGACCAGTCTCGCGACCAGCTATTTCCAGATGCGCGGGCTCGACGCGCGGCTCGAACTGCTCAAGCAGACCGTCGCGGCCTATCAGCGCGCCTATGATCTGACCGAGACCCGCCACGAAGGCGGCGTCGGCACCGGGCTCGACGTCAGCCGCGCGCGTACGCAGCTGGCGACCGCACGGGCCGAAATCTCCGACGTCCGCGCGCAGCGGGCGGCCTATGAACATGCCGTCGCCGCGCTCGTCGGCGTGCCCGCCTCGAGCTTCGCGATCCCGACCGATACGCGCCAGCCCGATCCGCCGTCCTTCCCGGCGGGGACGCCCTCGACCCTGCTGCAACGCCGTCCCGACATCGACGCCGCCGAGCGGCGCGTGTTCGCGGCCAATGCGCAGGTCGGCGTCGCGCGCGCCGCGCTCTATCCGACGCTGTCGCTGGGGGGCAATGCCGGCCAGGAGACGACCGGCCCCAATATCCTCAGTGCCGCCAGCACCTTCTGGGCGCTGGGCCCGGCGTCGCTCGCGCTCAACCTGTTCGATGGCGGCCAGCGGCGCGCCCGCGTACGGATCGCGCGCTCGCAATTCGACGAGGCGGCGGCGAACTATAAGCAGACGGTGCTGACCGCCTTCCGCGAGGTCGAGGACGATCTCGCGCTCGGCCGCGATCTCGTCCAGGAAACGCAGGATCAGAAGGACGCAGCGACCTCGGCGGGCCGCACGCTTGATCTCGCGCTGATCCGCTACCGCGACGGTGCGTCGGATTATCTCGAGGTCGTCACCGCACAGACCGCGGCGCTCGACGCGCAGCGCGCGCTGCTCGATCTCCAGACGCGCGGGCTGACGAACGCGGTCGACAGCGTCCGCGCGCTGGGTGGGGTCGCGTCCTAGGCGTAGCGCGAGCCGCCAAGGGCGCTGTCTGTTCGCATACGGCGAGGCAATCCAGGCCCGGCATTAGGGGCGCCGGATTGCGTCGGCTCAGATTCGGGTCGCACTGCCGGAATCGGCGATCGCGACAGGCGCGTTACTTACGCCCCGCGCCCGGTCTTCTGCTGCAGCTCGTCAATCCGCACCGACGCGTCGGCCTTGTCGAGCGTATCGTCGAAGCCTTCGCCGGCTTCCTCGCTCAGCGTCTTGAGATAGCTGGCCTGCGCGCCGGTCATCGGCTCGGCGCCGGTGGTCCAGTCGGCCGGATCCTTCTCGGCGTTCGAGGTCGGATGAGTCTTCGGATTGGGGGTGTCGGACATCATGTTTCTCCTTCGCGGGATCAACGACGGTGTTCCATTTCTGTTCCGATGGCCGCGAGGTGGTCAAAATGGGATTTGGCGGTTGCCGCGCGTCCGTCGCGGCGTTGCAGGGCGATGAGCGGCCATGCTAGAGCGCCGGGCTATTGAGCGGGCGCATCGCCTGCGGATGCGGGAACAGCCGAGTGGTCTTGCGACGTCATCGTCCGTATCCCCTGACCGTGCAATGAACGATCCCGAGGACAGGGCGCTACCGGCGCCGCCCGCCGACGAGTCGTTGCTGCCCGATGGCGGTGCGACGCATAAGCGCGAAAGCCTGCTCAAGCTCTCGGCCGGCGCGATCGGCGTCGTGTTCGGCGACATCGGCACCAGCCCGATCTACGCCTTCCGCGAGACCTTCGCCGGCCATCATCCGCTGCGCCCCGACAATCTCCACGTCATGGGTGTGCTCAGCCTGATCTTCTGGTCGATGATGGTCGTGGTGACGGTCAAATATGTGACCATCATCATGCGCGCGGACAATAAGGGCGAGGGCGGCAGCCTCGCGCTGCTCGCGCTGGTGTCGCGCACGGTCAATTCGGAGAAGCGCTGGACCAAGGGGCTCGTGCTGCTCGGCGTGCTCGCGACCGCGCTGTTCCTCGGCGATTCGATGATCACCCCGGCGATCTCGGTGCTGTCCGCAGTCGAAGGCCTCACGACGGTCGAGGGTCGGCTGGCTCCGCTGGTCATCCCGATCGCGGTGGGTATCCTGATCGGTCTGTTCACGCTGCAGGCGCGCGGCACCGCGCGGATGGGCGCGCTGTTCGGCCCGATCATGCTGATCTATTTCGCCACGCTGGCGGTGCTGGGAATCGTCAATCTGATCAGGCTGCCGAGCGTGCTCTACGCGCTCAATCCCTGGCACGCGGCGCTGTTCTTCGGCGCAGAGCCGCTCCACGCCTTCCTCGCCATGGGTTCGGTCGTCCTCGCGGTGACCGGTGCCGAGGCGCTCTATGCGGACATGGGGCATTTCGGTCGCCGGCCGATCCGGCTGTCGTGGGTCAGCTTCGTGCTGCCCGCATTGATGCTCAACTATCTCGGCCAGGGCGCGATGATCCTCGCCGCGCCGCCCGAACATGCGATGCGGATGATCCGCTCGCCTTTCTTCCTGCTGGCACCCGACAGCCTGCGCCTGCCGCTGGTCATCCTCTCGACGCTGGCGACGGTGATCGCCTCGCAGGCGGTGATCTCGGGCGCCTTTTCGGTGACGCAGCAGGCGATCCAGCTCGGCTTCATGCCGCGGCTCAAGATCACTCACACCAGTGCCAGTGCCGCCGGGCAGATATACATCCCCGTCATCAACTGGACGCTGATGGTGATGGTGATCCTGCTGGTCTTCGGCTTCCGGACCTCGACCAATCTGGCCGCCGCCTATGGCATTGCGGTGACCGGCGCGATGCTGATCGATACCTGCCTGCTCGCGGTGCTGCTGGTCGCGCTGTGGAAATGGAACAAGCTCGGCGCCGGTGCCCTGATCGCGCTCTTCCTGCTGGTCGACCTCGCCTATTTCTCCGCGAACCTGACCAAAGTGCCCGATGGCGGCTGGTTCCCGCTGCTGGTCGGGGTCGTCGCCTTCACGCTGCTCACCACCTGGGCGAAGGGGCGGCAGCTGATGATCAAGCGGCTGAGCGAGGTTGCGATGCCGATCAGCGTGTTCGTCAAGTCGGCGGCCAATTCGGCCGAGCGCGTGCCCGGCACCGCGGTGTTCATGACCACGGCGAAGGACGGCGTGCCGCACGCGCTGCTTCACAATCTCAAGCACAACAAGGTGCTCCACGAGCGCGTCATCCTGCTCACCGTGCGGATCGAGGACGTGCCCTATGTGCCGCAATCGCACCGCACCAAGGTTAAGCCGTTCGAGCAGGGCTTCTACCGCGTCGTCGTCCACTACGGCTTCATGCAGGAGCCCGACGTTCCGGCCGCGCTGTCGAACGTGCAGGGCATGGGCACGCCGCTGCGGATGATGGACACCAGCTTCTTCCTCGCCCGCCAGACGCTGATCGCCTCGTCGCGGCCGGGCATGGCGATCTGGCGCGAAAAGCTGTTCGCCTGGATGCTGCGCAACGCCGAAAGCGCGATGGAATTCTTCCGGCTGCCGTCCAACCGCGTCGTCGAGCTGGGCAGCCAGGTCGAGATCTGAGCATGCGAGTCGCGATCCTGCTCGCGGCAGGAGCGTCGCGGCGCTTCGGGGCCGCCAACAAGCTGTTCGCGACGGTCCGCGGTGTCATGCTGCTCGATCGCGCGCTCGCGCTGGTGCGGCAGGCGCCGGTGCAGCGGCTGATCGTCGTGACCGGGAGCCAGTCGCGGCGTGTCGCCGCCGCGGTGCGCCGTCGCGACCGGCACGCGGTTCTCGTGCGCGCGACCGACCATCGCGAGGGGATGGGGGCGAGCCTGCGCGCGGCCGCGCGTCAGCTCCGCCCGATCGATCGCGAGGCGCTGGTCTTCCTCGCCGACATGCCCTGGCTGTCACCGCGGCTGGCCGCCCGTCTGGTCGGCGCTGCGCGTTCCGGTGACGGCATCGTTCGTCCAGGCTCGCGTCGCCGTCCCGGTCACCCGGTCTTGCTTCGGGGTGCGGAGTTGCGGCGGCTGTCGGGGGCGGCCGGCGATGCCGGACTGCGCGGCGTCGACCCAGCGCGGACGGTGCCCAGCGACCGCCGCTGCGTCGCCGACATCGACCGCCCTGCGGGCCTCACCCGCATCCCGCCGGCACTGCGATGACGCCGGCACCCATCATCGTCTCGGCCGCCTTCGGCAGCGCCGACTTCGCGTGGCTCGACGGACTGCGCCGCGCCCATTTTCCGCCCGCGCGCAACCAGATCGCAGCGCACCTTACGCTGTTCCACCACCTGCCGCCGAGCCTGCTCGACGAGCTGACGGCGCAGCTCGGGCAGATGACGCGCAACGTCCCGCGACCGGCCGCGGCGATCGGCAAGCCGATGCTGCTCGGCCGCGGCGTCGCGTTCCGCGTCCATAGCGATGCCCTGGTCGCGCTGCGCGCCGATCTGGCCGACGCCTTCCACGGCGTGCTGACGCCGCAGGACCGTGCCGGCTGGCGACCGCACGTCACGATCCAGAACAAGGTCGATCCGGCGGTCGCGAAAGCGCTCCACGGGGAGATCGAGCGCGACCCGCAGATCGCGCGGCCGCTCTCGATCATCGGGATCGCGACCTATTTCTACCGCGATGGCCCCTGGGAGCCGATCGCATGCCACAGGTTCGCCGGCTGACGATCAGTCGACCTGGCCGACGCCCGTGCAGCTCAGGTCGAAGGCGGCGAGGCCGGCTTCGAGATTTTCCGACAGCGTCGGCATGTCGAGCAGCTGGTCGACGATCGCTTCATTGTCGGGGTCGTTCGCCTCTTCGAGCGCGTCGTCCCATTCGGCCGCGTCATAGGTGCCTTGCCCGACCATCGCGAGCGCGAGCAGTTCGGTCTGCTGGTCGTCGGCGAGATCGTCGATCGTCGTGCGCAGCTCGTCCTGCACGGTGTCGTCGTCGAGCTCGTCCTCGAGCACGTCGCGATCGTCGTCCGAATCGTTGACCGGATCGTCATTGTCGGGGTCGATGCCGGGCACCAGCGCCTCGAGTTCGCGCGCGCGCTGGATGATGCGGCAGATGATGTCGAGGGGGGTCACGAGGTCCATCGGGTGTTCCTGATCTGCGGCAAGGGCCTTGGGGGCGTGTCGGGCGAAACGACATGGCGCGGTGCCGGTTCCGCAAAATCGCGCCGAGAGTGGGGCGGACGGTTGACCGCCCCGATAGCGCTGCCTATAGGCCGCGCTTCCGAAGCGGGCGCCCTGCGCCGCGCTGAACGGGATGGCAGGGCGAAGTAGCTCAGCTGGTTAGAGCACGGGAATCATAATCCTGGGGTCGGGGGTTCAAGTCCCTCCTTCGCTACCATCTTGGGAGGGCGGTCCGATGGACGAACTCTCGCTCGCCGTCGTCGGCATCGATTTTCCCAATCGCGACGGCAGCAACAGACGCTTCGAGATCCTGCAGTGCAACCCTGGCGACGCGGTGTCGCTGCGGCCCGAACCCCGTAACCTGCACGACCGCTTCGCCGTCGCGGTGTTGAGCGATCGCGGGCATCAGATCGGCTATCTCACCGCCGAACGGGCGCCGTGGATCGGCGCTCGGCTGCGCGCGGGCGAGCCGGTCGTCGCCATCTTCCAGGGTCTGGCGGAAAGCGCGGCGTACATTCGTGTCGCGTTCGGCGGTCGTGCGCCAAGCCTGCCGCCCATGACCCGGACAGAGCCCCGGCTCATCGCCGACGACGTCGCCGATCCGGACGGGCCGCTCTGGGGCGCGTGAATCAGGGCAGCACCCGGCGGGCGGACACGATCCGCACCGGTTGCGCCAGCATCTCGCCCGGGAAGAAGCCGCCGTCGACAATCGGCGCGTCGAAGATATGCTCCACCACATCCAGTCCCTGTACGACATGACCGAAGGCGGCGTAGCCGAGGTTGTCACCGGGCCTGACCGGGTCGGCGTCGAGCGAAGGCTGATCGCCGAGATTGATCGTGAAGTCGCCACGCGCGCTGCCCGGCTCGTTGCGCGCGACCGAGATCGCGCCGTCGGTGTGGGTGACGCCGGTCTGCGTCGAGGGTTCGTGCGCGATCGGCGGCAGGACCCGCTTGGGCGCGTTCTGCACGCCGAACTGGATGAAGCCGAACCGGGGCCCGCCCTTTGCCGCGCGGTAGAAGACGGTGCCGTTCAGCCGGTGTCCGTCGACATAGCGCAGGAAGTTGGCGGTGGTGATCGGTGCGCGCGCCTGTTCGAGGTCGAGCACGATCCGCCCGGTGTCGGTGACGAGCGCGACCCGCACCATGCCGGGCGCAGGCGGCGGCAGGGGCGCGGTCGCCGCCGCTTGCAGCACGAGGGCCGACGTCGGCGCGGCGGGCATCGGTGCGGGCAAGGCGGTCGCCTGGATCAGCAGCGCGGCGAGCAGGAACATCGCGTCAGTCTCCCGTGAACAGCCCGCCCGGATCGTTGACCACCAGCATCGCGTCGGGCCGGGCGAGCGCGATCAGCGTCAGGCGGTGCGCGCGCGCGTGATCGATCGCCATGCTGGTGGGCGCGGAGATGCCCATCAACAGTGGCGCGCGCGCGACCAGCGCCTTGTCCACCATCTCGAAGCTGATCCGCGACGTGACCAGCAGGAAGGCGGGCGCGATGCCGGTGAGCGCCAGATGGCCAACGAGCTTGTCGAGCGCATTGTGCCGGCCGACGTCCTCGAACGCCGCGACGATCTCGCCGGTGGCATCGCAGGCCGCGGCGGCGTGGATCGCGCCGGTCAGCGCGTTGAGCGGCTGGTACGCGCGCAAGCCCGCCAGCGCGGCGAACAGCGCGGGCACCCCGACGTCGGGCAGCGGCGGGGGCGCGGCGACCGGGCGGCGCAATTGCTCCAGCGACGCAATGCCGCACAGGCCGCAGCTCGTGTCTCCGGTCCGATGGCGCACCCGGTCCGCCATCCGCCCGGCGCAGCGCGCGCTGAGCGTCACGCGCAGCATCCATCCCGCCTCCGCCTCGAACGGCTCCGCGTCGATCACGTCGGCGGCGCTGTCGGCCAGCCGCTCTGTCAGCATGAACCCGGTCGCGAAGGCGGTCAGGTCCGCGGGCGTCATCATCATGACGGCGTAACCCAACCCGTCGACCTCGACCGCGACCGGCGCCTCGACCGCGATCGCGCGCTCCACCGGGTCGGAGCCGGTCGCGCGCAAGACCCGCACCGTCCTGGCGTCCGCGGCGGCGCTCACGCGACGAGGTCCGCCGGCGTGTTGACGTTGGCGAGCGGGGCGGGCGCGAGGACCGGCGTCGCCCCGATCTCGGTCGCCCAGCGGCGGATCGACAGCCGCCCGTCCTTCGCGCCCGGCACCGCCGCCGACAAGCGCCCGATCAGCGCCGGGGCGAGAGCGGCGGGCCATGCACCGAGGATCGGTACATCCGCGCAATAGGCCGGCGCGGCCGCCAGCAACCGGCCGATCAGCTCACGCGGCACGTCGGGCATGTCGCAGCCGATCGTCACGACCGTGCCGAAGCCGTGCGCCCCGGCGTGGACCAGCGCGCCCGCGATGCCGCCGAGCGGGCCGAGGCCGGGCGCGGGCCGGTCCGTGATGGAGGCCAGCCCGTCCCACTCGCGCCCCACCACCACCACCGCGTCGCACCACGGCGCCAGCGCGTCAGCAGCCCACCCGATCATCGCCCGTCCACGCCACGGCGCCAACGCCTTGTCCGACCCGAACCGCGATGCCGCACCACCGGCGATCAGCGCACCCAGGACGCGGCCCCCGCTCACGCGACCCCGCCGAAGTATACGAAGTACTGGGGAATGCCGTTTATCGCCGCCGCCGTTGTCGCGTCTTCGAGGAGGAAGCGGCGGAGGGAGGGCATCGGTGAAGACGGCATCGCACCCCCGTTAGGCGAAACGGGGCGTGTAGGACAGCGCGCAGCGTCTCCCACCGGCGATTACCCGCGAGAGGGTAAGTCCGGATGTCTCGGCGCCGCGCCTTCGCCGTCTGGACTCCCGCCTTCGCGGGAGAACCGGACGTCCCGACATCAAGGGATCAGCCGGTCGGCCCGCAACCGCTCGAACAGCGTGAAGAACGCGTCGTCGGTGGGCTGATAATCGGTGAAGCCCATCCGGCGGCTCTTGCCCATGTCGGTCACCACCTCGATCGGGCGGCCGAGATCGGCGTCGGTGTGCCACGGCGAGGCGAGGCGGGCGAGGTCGGGTTCCACCAGCCCGTCGCGCTCCGCGATCCGGCGCCACGTGGCGTCCGCCCCGCGCATCTGATCCTCCAGCGGCTCGATGCGGCCGTCGAACGGCGCCGGTTGCAGCCCGAACCAGTCGGCGATGCGACCCCACATCCAGTTCCAGCGGAAGACGTCGCCGTTGACGACGTTGAACGCCTGGTCGCGCGCCGCCGGCGTCTGCGTCGCCCACAGCAGGTGCCGGGCGAGCAGGCCCGCGTCGGTCATGTCGGTCAGCCCGAACCATTGCTCGGGCGATCCGGGGAAGCGGAACGGCTGGCCCGTCTCGCGGCACAGCGAGGCGAAGGCGGCCAGCGTCGTGCCCATGTTCATCGCATTGCCCACCGCCTTGCCGATGATCGTGTGCGGGCGATGGACGCTCCAGCCGAAGCCATCCTGCGCGGCGGCGGCGAACACCTCGTCCTCCTGCGCGTAATAGAAGTTCTCGATGTCGAGCCGGGGCTGGTCCTCGCGGAACGGCGTCTGCGGCAACGTGCCTTTGCCATAGGCCTCGAACGGTCCGAGATAGTGTTTGAGGCCGGTGACCAGCGCGACGTGGCGCGTGCTGCCGCCCGGCCGCAGACCGTCGAGCAGGTTGCGGACCATGCCGGCGTTTACGCGAATGTTCTCCGCCTCCGTCGGCTGGCGCAGCCAGGTGGTGATGAAGACCGCGTCCGGGCGGACGTCCGCCAGCGCCGCCTTGGTCGCGTCGGCGTCCTGCAGGTCCGCCGCCACCGGCTCGATGCCGGGCAGCGACGACGGCCGCCGCGCGAGCCCGTGGACGGTCCATCCCTCGGCCGCCAGCAGCGCGGCGGTGGCGCCGCCCACGATCCCGCTCGCGCCCACCACTAGTGCTGTCTTCGTCATGTCGTTCCCATCGTCAAACCGGGGTAGGGGAGATCAGGCGAGCGCCATCACCTCGACCCGCACCGGCACCGCCTTCGCCGCCGGCACATGGCTCTCCTCGGCATTGTGCGACAGGGCGATCAGGACGTTGCTCTCGGGATAGTACATGCCGAGGCAGCCTTCGGGGATGTTGTAGTCGATCACCGTCAGACCGTCGACGCGGCGGACCGCGTCATGGCCGTCGCCGGCGTCGCCCACCAGGCTGATCTTGTCGCCTTCCTTCACCCCCAGTTTCGCCTGGTCCGCCTTGCCCATCATCACGATGTCGCGGGTGCCGCGGATCGAGCGGAAGCGGTCGTAATAGCCGTAGATGGTGGTGTTGAACTGGTCGTTGGAGCGCAGCGTCACCAGCCGGAACCGCTGGCCGCCGCCTTCGACCTCGCCGTCGTCGAAGCCGGCGGCGTTGAGCACCTTGGGCGCGTTGAACTCCGCCTTGCCGCTCTTAGTCTTCCACTGGCGATGCGACGCGGCATTGCCCTTCCAGAACCCGCCGGGCGTATCCATCCGCTCGTTGTAGTTGATGAACAGCTCCGGATAGGTGTTCTCGATCGCGGTGCGCACGAGGCTGTAGTCGCCGACCCACTTGCCCCACGGCACCTTGGGATTGGGCTCCAGCGTCGACAGCGCGAGCGCGGCGACGATCGCGGGCTCCGACAGCAGGTGCGGGCTCGCGGGCTCGACGCGGCCGTGCGAGCCATAGATGTGCGAGAAGCTGTCCTCCATCGACACCGCCTGCGGCCCGCTCGCCTGGTCGTCACGCTCGATCCTGCCGAGGCAGGGGAGGATGTAGCTCGTCTTGCCGGGCAGCAGGTGCGAGCGGTTGAGCTTGGTAGCGATATGCACCGTCAGGTCGAGGTCGCGCCACTTGGGTTCGACGCGGCCGTGATCGGGGATCGCGCGGACGAAATTGCCGCCCAGCCCGACGAACGCCTGCGCCTCGCCGCGCAGCACCGCCTCCGTGCTCTCGACGGTGTCCCAGCCCTTCATACGCGGCGGCTCGAACTCGTACAGCTCCGCCAGCCGGTCGAGCGGGACGAGCTCGGGCTTTTCCGAGATGCCGACGGTGCGCTGGCCCTGCACGTTGGAATGGCCGCGCACCGGGTTCATCCCCGCACCCGGCCGGCCGATGTTGCCGCGCAGCAGCATCAGGTTAGTCAGCATGAAGAGGTTCTCCATGCCATGGCGGTGCTGCGTCAGGCCCATGCCATAGATGGCGATCACCGCCTTCGACCGCGCATAGACCTTTGCCGCCTCGACGAGCGCATCCTTCGTCAGCCCGCTCTCGCGCGAGATGTCGTCCCAGCTCGTGTCGCGCGCCTTGGCGGCGAACTCCTCGAACCGGGTCGTGTGCTGCTCGATGAACTCATGGTCGACGATCGGGTCGCGGCCCGCGGCGCGTGCCTCCACGTCCGCTTCCAGCACCCATTTGGCGATGCCGAGCAGCGCGGCGATGTCGCCGCCCGCCTTTACCTGATGATATTGGGTCGCGATCGGGGTGGATTTCAGCGTCGCCATCTCGATCGGGTTCTGCGGATCGGTGAACCGCTCCAGTCCGCGCTCGATCAGCGGGTTGAACACAATGATCTCGACGCCGCGCTTGGCGCAGCTGCGCAAGGGGTGGAGGAAGCGCGGCGAGTTCACGCCCGGATTCTGCCCGAGGTAGAAGATCGCGTCGCACTTGTCGAAATCCTCGAGCTGGCAGGTGCCGACCGGCGATCCGATCGCCTGCTTCAGCGCGACCGACGTCGTTTCGTGACACATGTTGGACGAATCGGGCAGGTTCTGGCTGCCGTACATCCGCGCCCACAGCGCATACATGTACGACGTCTCGAGCGCCGCGCGGCCCGACGAATAGAGAATGACCTTGGTGGGGTCATACCCCTTGAGCTTCGCGCCGATCTCCGCGAACGCCTCCGACCAGCTGACCGCGACATACTTGTCGGTTGCGGCATCGTAGCGCAGCGGGTGCGTCAGCCGACCCGCCTGCTCCAGATCGTGGTCCTTCCACCCGATCAGCTCGGACACCGTGTGCTGGGCGAAGAAGTCGGGCGTGACGCGCAGCGAGGTGAGTTCCCAAGCGGTGGCTTTGGCGCCGTTCTCGCAGAACTCCTCGATGTGCGGGTTGGCGGGCTTGCCCCAGGCGCAGCTGACGCACATGAACCCGCCGGGCTTGTTCTGCCGCTGGAACTGCGCGATCGTCGTGGGCGTCATCCGCTCCTTGGCGACGACCGCCGCGACCGATCGCAGCGATCCCCATCCGCCCGACGGGCCGCTGTACGGGTCCACGCCGATGTCGCGCCGGTCGGCCATGTCTCAACTCCTTCAGGTCCTTGGGCGAACGTAGCGGGAAGCCGGACGCTGCGCGCCCCAAATCTTTTCTCCGTGCACGGGAACCCGATGGCTCCCCATATCCGACCGAGACGATTAGGAGGCGCCCCATGACCACGCACACCACCCGCATGCTGATCCTCGGCTCCGGCCCCGCCGGGCTGTCCGCCGCCATCTATGGCGCGCGCGCCGGCATGAGCCCGATCGTCGTCCAGGGCGTGCAGCCCGGCGGCCAGCTGACGACCACCACCGACGTCGAGAACTACCCGGGCTTCCGCGACGTGATCCAGGGTCCGTGGCTGATGGAAGAGATGCAGGCGCAGGCGGAGCACGTCGGCACGCGGATGATCTGGGACACGATCACGCAGGTCGACCTGTCGCGGCGGCCGTTCCGGCTGACGGGCGATTCGGGCGACGTGTACGAGGGCGAGGTGCTGGTGATCGCGACCGGCGCGCAGGCGAAATGGCTTGGGCTGGACAGCGAAGA
>NZ_CALMAW010000115.1 GCF_937859915.1 uncultured Sphingomonas sp.
CTGTCAAGCTAACCCACTGATACCACTCACCTTGGTTTCGGATCAGACACTCAGACCAGTCGACCAGCGAGAATTGGACCGTGCTCGGCGAGCCTGCGAGACGCGAACTTCGTAAACAGGCGGACACGCTTGGTCTCTCGCGTTTCCCCCTGTGTCAGCAGCCACAACCTCCCGTACAGGTGCGTCTCGGATCCAGGGACCCTGGCCAGAAGCGGGTCGGCATCTCCGACGAAGCAGGGGAGCGTCGTGATGCCGACACCCTGCCTGACGGCTTCGATCTGAGCGAAGGCATCGGTGGTCTTGAACAAGCCATCCGCGACCTCAATCTCACCCGACGACGCCCATTCGGGCACGCCGTGACTACTCCGCACGATCCACCGGATCTGATCCGCGCCTTCCGACCGGGGAGAAGACAGGAGGGCTCGAGACACATAGACAGCTCCAGCCAGCTCCGGCCCTTCGAGGCCGTGTAGGTTGGCGGGCAGAGTATTGCGATCGTAGACAACACGGATTGCAACATCGGCCTCCCTGTTTGTCAGATTAACCGGGTCATCGATCGACAGCAGCTCGATCTCCAGCCCGGGATGAAGGCGACCGAACGCGGCGATGTCGGGCATAAGGAGATGAGCCGCGAGAAGCGGCGCGAGCGTCACGCGCAGGCTGCCGTTGACGCCCCGATCGCGACCGAAGACGCGCGTCTCAAGACGGTTCAACGATGTCTCCATCTCCTGCGCAAATTCGAGGATCTCTTCTCCGGTGTGGGTCAGGCGATACCCTGTTGGCAGCTTTTCGAACATCCGCGCACCGAGCCTTTGCTCCAGTTGCGCGACGCGCCGCGAGACGGTCGAGTGGTTGACCCGCAGCCTTTCCGCCGCAGCCCGAACCGATCCGTCGCGGGCAACGGCAAGGAAGTAGCGAACATCATCCCAATCCAGCATCGCGCGACCCTGCACCGCAGTGCTCGCGATCTACAAGCGCTGCCGTATCGCTGGCACTGCCGCGACGATCAGGCTTGGGCGCCGAAGGCAGCGCCCCGCTCGTCGGGTAGCAATCGACCCAACGGCTGGCCGCCACTCGTGTCCATGATCGTCCCTGTCGAGTAGCGATTGACCGCGGCGAAGAACATGGCCTCGGCGATGTCCTCCGGGCCCGCGACATATCCAACCGGAAGCATTTTTGCTCCTTCCTCGTACATCGCTGCCTCGGCTTCTGCTGGCATGCCAAGCTTGCTCCAGAACTCGGTCCTGGCGAGCCCGCTGGCAACGCAGTTGATCCGGAGCGGCGCGAGTTCCATCGCCAGTGAGCCGAGCATTCCGTGCAGAGCACCGGTCGTGGCTCCATAGCTTCCCAAGCCGGGCAAGGCAGTTCGCCCCGCCGATCCAGTCAACCAGGTCACGGACTCCCCAACGTGCCCCAGCGCCGCGCGGAGCGTCCGGGTGTAATAGAAGAACTTGCCGTCCAACGCCTGCTGGAAAATCTCGTCAGTCAATTGAACGAAAGGGAGCGCCAGCGCCTGGAGACCGAGCGTCACCAGCAGATAATCGAAATTACCGGTCTCGGCGAACAAACGGTTGAGGTCGGTTTCGCTTCCCGGATCTACCTGCATAGCGGACCCGAGCGGCCCGAGAGAGGCTGCGCGATCGCGTGCCCGTTCCAGCTTCCGCCCGGTGATGATCGTCTGCGCGCCAGCGCCGACAAGCAGCTTCGCGGTTGCGAGACCAATGTCTCCCGTGCCGCCGATCACGACCGCTTTCTTGCCGCTGAGATCCTGCATAGGTTCGTTCCATTCTGGACATCATGGGGTGACGAGCCGGATGGCATCAGCCGACACCGCTCCGTTGTGAACGCGTGGCCTACGGTACTTCGAGCGGCTGTCACATTCGGGATTACGGCACAGGGGTCGTGCGAAAATCGGGTAACTCATCGATGCGGATCGCACTTTGTTACTCAAGTTCGTGCCTCTGAACGTCGTACCCCGGATCGTTCTCGCACCACAGCTGTGCGGAGATCGCCACTCGATGCTCCCGGCTGAATCCCTACCTGATCGTGATGTTGCCGTCGGACCGATCAATCAAAGTCGGGCCGAGGGTAAATGGGAGGTGCCTGGACCAGGTGCCATCGCGAGGAGGGTTGCGGCATGAAGCATGCGATAATCGGGTTTGGCAGTGTCGGCCAGGCGCTGGCACGTGCGTTCGCACGAAAGGGACTTGAGGTCGCCGTGGCAACCGCGAAGGCGCCCAATACTCTGGCGTCAGCCGCGGCGGCGATCGGGCCAACGGTGATTCCGAAATCTCTGACGGAAGCGCTCGAGGCCGATGTGGTTCTGCTCGCGGTGCCCTATTGGTCACACCGAGATGTCGCGAAAGCTACGCCGACCTGGCACGATAAAATCGTCATCGATATCACCAACGCCTTCAACGTGGCTGTGGACGATCTGGAAGGTCTGCCCTCCTCGGCTGTGATTGCCAGGGCGCTGCCCGGTGCGAAGCTCGTGAAAGCATTCAATCACCTCCCTGCGAAGACGCTCGGTGCCGACCCGGACGTCGGGGGTGGACGACGGGTGGTGTTCGTTTCGAGCGACGACGAAAGCGCCGCCGGCGAGGTCGCCGCGCTAGCCAAGGAATTGGGGTTCGCTCCGATCAATCTAGGGCCGCTCGCCGAGGGCGGGACGCTTGTTCAGGCGCGAGGAAGCAGCTGGGCACCGCTGATTTTCCAGGACCTCTTGAAACGAGACGTATGATCGCCGGTCCTTCTTATTCATCGATGGGCGAAACTATGTCTTTTTTCATTGTTACCATGACGCATCCTGATGGCGAGGCCTGGAGAACGCATCTGGCTGCTCATGTCGAATACCTTAATCTGCTCGTCGCCGATGGCACTCTCAAAGCGTCAGGACCTCTCAAGAGAATTTCAAAGCGCTCTGACTTCCTTATCTTCTTAGCCAAGGATGAGGGGGATGTGCGCGCTCTGGTCGACAAGGATCCGTTCGGGATTGAGGGCCTGATAGAGACGCTATCGATTATCGAGTGGGACCCGTTGTTTGGGCAATTCGCAAATGAATCCTCGGGCCAGCTTGCCGGCCAACCAGTTACAGCGTTTGGGCGGGCGGTTTCCTAGACTGGCCGGCAATAGGCCGTCACCGGGCGGTAAGATGCGCGGTCAAGGCGTCGATGAAGACACGGACCTTGGCGGACAGACCTTGGTGGCTGGGGTAAACGGCATGGATGTCGACTGGAGGCCGTCGCCATCCCGGCAACAGATGGACCAGTGAGCCGGCTTCCAAGCTGGCGCTGGCAAGATAGTCCGGCAGGCAACCGATGCCCGCGCCGCCAGCGACAACGACTTTCTGCGCGCCGGCATCCGGAATGATGATGCGTCCGCTCACCTCGATCGTCCGCTCTGCGTCCTCCTTATGAAAGGTCCACCGCGACGTCGTCTCCCGCGTGACGAGGTCGTGGTCCACAAGCTCCGACAAGTCCGTAGGAGCGCCCCTGCGCGCCAGATATTCCGGACTCGCGACGAGCAGCAGGGCGATCGGCGGCAACCGCTTCGCGATCAATGCCGAGTCCGGAAGAGCACCGATGCGGACGACGAGATCGACACCCTCCTGCACCATGTCGATCGTACGCGGATCGGTACCAAGTTCGATGCGCAGATCCGCGTGACGTTCGGCCAGCACCGGCAGCATGGGCGCGATCAACTCCTGCGCGAAGGATGCCGTCGTGTTGACGCGTAGCAAGCCGCGCGCCTCGCCGACGATGCCGTCCAGCTGCGCGCGGGCTTCGCGGAGATCATGGACCACACGCTGAGCGTAGGGGCGCAGCAACGTTCCGGCGTCCGTGAGCCGAAACAGACGCGTTGATCGCTCGAACAGCGCGACGCCCGCGTCCGTCTCTATCCGCGCCAAGGCGCGGCTGACCGAGGATTTGGGCATGCGCAGCATCCGTGACGATGCCGACAGGCTGCCGCTGCCGGCGAGATGCAGAAAGATCTCGAGGTCGCCCTGATCCATTGTTCCGAAATCCGGTACGCAGCGTGCCGTGTCAATCACCTTATCTCTAGGATCGGCACGCTCCATGTTGTTCAAACAATGATGGAGGACGCTATGACCGACTTGATTCAGCCTTTTCGCATTGCTGTGCCCCAAGCCGAACTCGACGATCTACGCACCCGGCTGTCGCTGACGCGTTGGCCCGACGAAGAGACGGTGGATGACACCGCCCAAGGCCCGCAGCTGGTCAAACTCAAGGCGCTGATCGGCTATTGGGTCGATGGCTACGACTGGAGAAAGTGCGAGGCGCTCCTGAACGGCTGGGACCAGCATAAGACCGAAATCGACGGCCTTGGCATCCATTTCCTGCATATCCGCTCGCCCCGGTCCGATGCGCTTGCGCTTCTGCTGCTGCACGGCTGGCCAGGCTCGGTGCTCGAGTTCCGCAAGCTGATCGGTCCGCTCACTGACCCGGCCGCACATGGTTCGGCGGAGGCTCCCGCGTTTCATCTCGTCATTCCGTCGATGCCGGGATACGGTTTCTCCGACAAGCCGACCGCGACCGGATGGGACATGCCGCGGATCGCACGCGCTTATGTCGCGCTGATGGACCGGCTCGGTTATCGGTCCTGGGGCGTCCAGGGCGGCGACTTCGGTGCCGGCGTCACGGACGAGATCGCAGCGATGGCGCCTGCCGGCCTCGTCGGCATGCACAGCAACTTCGCGATGTTCATGCCCACGCCGGATGAGATGAAGCAGGCGACGCCCGACGAGCAGGCGATGCTCAAGAGTGCCGGTCGCTTCTGGGACATTCTTTCGGGATACGCCAAGCTGCAGGGCACCCGTCCGCAGACGATCGGCTACGCGCTGGCGGATTCTCCCGTTGCGCAGGCGGCCTGGATTTACGCCATGTTCCAGGACACCTGTGGCACGCCGGGCAACGCCGAAGCCAGCTTCACGCTTGATGAGATGCTGGACGACATCATGCTCTACTGGCTGACCAACAGCGGCGCTTCGTCGGCGCGGCTGTACTGGGAGCTCGTCCGGACCAAATGGTCGTCCGCCGCGAAGCCCGAAAAGCCGATCGCCGTGCCGGCGGGCTTCAGCATGTTCGCTGGCGAAGCGGTCCGGAAATCGCGGCGCTGGATCGCAGCGCGCTACTCGAATCTCAGTCACTTCGCCGAACATGCCGAAGGCGGCCACTTTGCGGCGCTTGAACGGCCCGACGCGATGATCGCAGACATCCGCGCGACCTTCGTCAACCTGCTCTGAGAGGAGGCATCATGACATTTCCCTTTGCCGATCCGATGCCCGGATATCTGCGCGGTCGCGACGACGCACCAGCCTACTGGCAGATGGGCATCTTATGGATCATGCTCGCCACCGCAGAGGATACAGGTGGCCAGTTCACCCTGATGGAGCAGCTGATGGCGCCTGGGCCGCAGCCCCCGCCGCATCTGCACGAGGCCCAGCGTGAGGGCTTCTACCTCCTCGAAGGACACTGTCGCTTTATCGTCGACGATCGTCAGATCGACGCGGGACCGGGCGATTTCCTAACCGTACCAGAAATGACCTGGCATGCGTTCGAGACGCTGACCGAAGTGCGACTTCTGAACTGCTACACGCCCGCCGGCTTTGAGCGGATCATCATCGAGGCGGGAGTCCCGGCAACGAGCCGGACCCTCCCGCCGGCCGACCTGCCTCCGCCCGACACTGCGCTAATCCGACGACTGACGCGCGAGATAGGCATGCGAACGAGGGACGACGTATCATGACCGAACAAGCATCGATCATCGCGCTTGCGGGCGCCGGCGGCGATCTCGGAGGCCGCATCGCCACCGCGCTCGTGCGGAGGGGAGCAAAAGTACGTGCGCTGGTCCGCCCGAACCTCTCGCCGCAGGAAGCGGCACGGATCGAAAAGCTCGGAGCCACACTGGTTGCTGCGGATCCGAATGACGTCCGGGCGCTTGCCAATGCCTGCGCCGGTGCCGAATGTGTCGTCTCGGCGCTAAGCGGTCTGCGCGCCGTGCTCATCGACCGCCAGTCGATCCTGCTCGACGCCGCGGCAGCGGCGGACGTGCCGCGCTTTATTCCATCCGACTTCTCCGAGGACTTCACGACGACGCCCCCCGGCGGCAACCGAAATCTCGATCTGCGACGGGAATTTATGGCCCGCGCGGACCAGACGCCCTTGCAGGTAACCTCGATCCTCAATGGGGCGTTCATGGACATGCTCGGCGCCGAGATGCCGCTGATCCAGAAGCGTATTCATCGCGTGTTATATTGGCGTAGTGCAGATCAGCCCCTCGACTTTACCACCAAGGACGATGTCGCCGCCTACACCGCCGCGGCGGCTCTCGATGCCGGCGCACCGCGTATCCTCCGCATAGCTGGCGATACGGTCTCGGTCCGCGAGATTGCTAGCGTAATGACCGACCTAACCGGCGAGCCTTTCAAGCCGCTCGGCGCAGGGGGCATTGGCACGCTCAGCATGATGATTCGCTTGACCCAGTTGCTGGCGCCGCAGCGGCGGGAGACCTTTCCGCCCTGGCAGGGCATGCAATATATGCGTGACATGTTCAGTGGTGCAGGCAAGCTGCATCCGATCGATAATCGGCGCTATCCGGATCTGCGTTGGACGAGCGTAAGGGAACATCTTGCGTGTCGTAAATTTGGGTAATTCAAGCTCGGCGACGCGATCCAGACTTCGACCGTCACCGTCCACAATATCCCAAGCGGCAACCCATGCTAGGTTACCGGCGGAGCGCAAGCCTCTCACAGATCGCTCGACGCCTTTGCGGCTGTCCTTGGCGATAACGGAGGCCATAGAAAATATTACACTGTAAAGCGGTTTATCGAGACTCTCCTCTCGCCCTTCTACCAAAAGCATTCGGCGCCGAGAGCCGATGAGGTCTCGCCTTATGTCATCGTCCAGAGAGACTCCCGGTTCGAGTAATCGGTTTTCCACAATCGAGCTGAGGAATGCTGATAAATCGACGATCGTACTAGCAGCACTCATGCACTTTCGTTATATAAAGGGATGTCAAGACCGTGGGTAGCGATCACAAACGGTCTGAAACAAGAACGGCAACGATTCTGTTTCTATTCCCGCAACTTGCCCGTCCGCAAACGGTCACAAGCAGACATCCAGGGATGCGCTGAAAGTGTTCACAGTTCGATTGCCATGCCCTCTTGCGAAATCCATCCATAGCTTCCTGCGTTTTAAAGGGATTACAAGCTCGGGTCTCCAAACATACCTCGCGAGAGCCCCGCATTGTCGCCGTCTGTGAAAGCTCGGCGCTGCCCGGAGCGCCGTCTCGCCAGCAGCGTACGCCGCCTGCAATCGTCAAACTTTCATAGTAAACACCGCTATGCCTTCTTTCATGTCGTTTCGCTGGTCTCGACGCGTTGGGATAGGGTGCCCGCACCACGTCGGCATTGCGGACGCGGCGTTCCGCGGTCAGCGGAAAGCGTCCCCGATTATCGAACGCCATGCTGCGGCTTATCTCATTGTTCGCGACGGACGGAGATCCTCGTTCCGCCCGATGGAGATTGTCATGTCGAAGCTCTTCTCATCCGTTCAGATCGGTGCGGTTCCGCTCAAGCACCGCGTCGTCATGGCGCCGCTCACGCGGTCGCGGTCCGAGCAGCCGGGCGCGGTCCCCGGCGACCTCATGGTCGAATATTATACCCAGCGCGCCTCCGACGGCGGCCTCATTATTTCGGAGGCGACGCCGGTCTCGCGGGCGGCGCGCGGCTGGTTCGGTGCGCCCGGCCTGTATAGCGACGCGCAGGTGGCGGGCTGGAAGCGCGTCACGGCGGCCGTCCACGCCAAGGGCGGGCGCATGTTCGCGCAGCTCTGGTATACCGGCCGCGCGTCGCACGTGTCGGTGACGGAGGGCGTGCAGCCCGTCTCGTCGTCGGTAAACCCCGGCTATTGGGAAGACCCAACCCATCTGACCTCAACGCCATCGGGCTGGGTGCAGCCGTCGCCGCATCGCGCGCTGGAGACCGACGAGATCGCCGGGATCGTCGAGGACTATCGCCGTGCCGCCGAACGCGCCAGGGCGGCCGGGTTCGACGGTGTCGAGCTGCACGGCGCCAATGGCTATCTGATCGACCAGTTCCTGCAGGACGGCGTCAACCACCGTACCGACCGCTATGGCGGCTCGATCGAGAACCGCGCCCGCCTGCTGCTCGAGATCGTCGAAGCCGTGGCCTCGGTGTTCGGCGGTGACCGCGTCGCGGTGCGGATCGGCCCCAACGGGCGCTGGAACGGCATGTCCGACAGCAACCCGGCGGCTCTGTTCGACTATGTCGTCGAGCAGCTCAACCGTTTCGGTCTCGCCTATCTCCACATCATCGAGCCGCGCGTGAAGGGCAATGTCGTCGTTGACGAGGGCCAAGCGCCGATCGCGGCGGAACATCTGCGCACGATCTTCAAAGGTCCGATCATGGCGGCCGGCGGGTTCGAGCCGGATACGGCGCAAGCGATCGTCGAGAAGGGATCGGCGGATCTCGTCGCCTTCGGACGGCATTTCGTGTCCAACCCCGATCTGCCCAGGCGGATCGAACAGGGGCTTCCGCTCGCGGATTATGATCGGGACAGCTTCTACACCTTCGATGCGAAGGGCTATACCGACTATCCGGCCTACGGCCAGGCGGCAGCGGCCTGAATGCGGTGGGCGGCTCAGTTCGAGCCGCCCGTTCCCTCGTCCCCGCCCACAAACAGGTGGCGCGCCATATAATCGACCAGCGCCTTCACCTTGGGCGCGCGCTGCCGCCCCGACGGCCAGAGGATCTGGAACACGCCGACCTGCGCAGTGAAGCGGTCGAGCGTGGTGGCGATCAGGCCCTGATCGACCTTGCGGCGGACGGTGAACAGCGGGACGTAGGCGAGTCCGAGCCCGCGTTCGACCATGTCGATCAAGGGCTCCATCGTATTCGCCGTCGCGGTCACCGGCAGATTGAGTTCGAGATCCGCGCCGTCGCGGCTGAGCGCCCAGCGCTCGAGCTTGCCGGTCATCGTCCAGCGGTGGTGCAGGCAGGCGTGGCTCAGCAGATCCTCGGGCGCCGACGGCGTGCCGCGCCGCGCGAGATAGTCGGGCGATCCGACGATGACGTAGGAATAATTGCCCAGCGTCCGCGTCATCAGCTGCGAGTCGGTCGCGCTGCCGGTGCGCATCACCGCATCGAACCCCTCCTCGATCACGTCGACCAGCCGATCGGAGAAATCGAGATCGAGCTCGATCTCGGGATAGGCCTCGGCGAACCCGCCGATCGCGGGCATCAGCAGCATCCCGATCAGCGGGAGACTGATCTTGAGCCGCCCGCGCGGCGCTCCCGCATTCTCCGCCAGCTCGAGCTCGGCCGCCTCGACTTCGCCGAGGATGCGCTGGCAGCGCGCGAGGAACAATTCGCCTTCGGGCGTCAGCGCGATGCTCCGCGTGCTGCGGTGGAACAGGCGGACGCCGAGCCGCTCCTCGAGCCGCGCGATCGCCTTGCCGACGGCAGACGAGGAGATGCCCAGCTTGCGTCCCGCGACGGTGAAGCTGCGCGTCTCGGCCGCCTCGACGAAGGTGTTGAGCGCCGTGAACCTGTCCATCGTGTCGATCCTCCGCAGTCGCACCGTCATCTACCGCTTTCTGGACGGCGGTGTCCGCAATGTTCGGAGCCGTCCCCGGATTATTCGCGCGGCGCTTCGGGGGTACATCCAGGCTCGGATGGGACGCAGGACCGCTCCCCAGCGAGGACATCGGATCATGGACATCATTCGCGTCGGCATCATCGGCGTCGGCAATTGGGCACGGCACGGCCATCTGCGCGTGCTCGATCTTCTGCCGCAGTATCGGGTGGTCGCGGTGCAGGCGCGGCGGCGCGAGGCGGCGGAGGCGGCCGCCGCCGAGTTCGCGATCGAACATGTCGTCGGTAGCGTCGAAGAGCTGGTCGCGCTGCCCGACGTCGATCTGGTGCTGGTGCTCAACACCGCGCCCCAGCATGCCGAGACGGTGCGCGCGGCGATCGCGGCGCGGAAGCACGTCTATTGCGAATGGCCGCTGACGGTGACCAGCGCGATCGCCGAGGAACTGGCGGGACTGGCGCGGGACGCGGGCGTGCGCCACGTCGTCGGCCTGCAGCGACGGCTCGCGCCGCACAACCGCTATCTGCGCGACCTGATCGCGGAGGGCTATGTCGGCACGCTGCGCTCGGTACGGATGCACGTCAGCATGAACTACTTCCAGGCGCGGCGCAGCCCGGCGCTGCGCTGGACGGTGCCGCCGGAGAATTTCTCCAGCGTCGTCGCGATCTATGCCGGCCATTTTCTCGACATGCTGTTCGCCGCGGTCGGCCGGCCGACCAGCCTGTCGGCGTTGATGGTCAACCAATTCCCGGTCGTGACGATTGCGGGCACGGGAGAGACGATCGCCACGACGACGCCCGACCAGCTCGTAATGTCCGCGCGGCTCGCGGGTGACGCGGTGCTCTCGGTGCATATCGAGGGCGGCAAGCGAAACGGATCGGGCGTGCAGATCGACGTCACCGGCACCGCCGGCGACCTGCGGATAACAAATGCCTCGGCGTTCGGCGATGTCGGCGACGATTATGTCATCGAAGGTGCGCATGGCGACAACCTGCTGCTCGAGCGGCTTGCGATCCCCGCCTCCTACGACTGGCTGCCCGAATCCGGACTGCCATCCGCCGTTCTCGAACTTGCCAATCTCTACGTCGTATTAGCGCGCGATGGCGTCGACGGCACGCAGGAAGCGCCAAGCTTCGACGACGCGGTTTGGCTGCATCACCTGTTCGATCGGATCGCGCAGTCTTCGCGTGAGGGAGAGCGGCAGACCGTGGAATGAAGCGGTATCGGGGCGGCCCGCTTCCCCGATACGTCGCGACGAGCTCCTAACGGCAACCCCGGCACTGTGCGGCCACGTGTGGCTGTGCCGTCGGCGCGTGGCCGAAACCGTCACTCCGCGATTTCGGTGATCTCGGCGCGGTCGGGGTAGAATGCGAGGTGATCCTTGATCATCGCCACGGCATCGAACGGCGCTTCATAGGTCCACACCGCGTTGACGGCCTGTTCGCCGCCGCCGGGAAGGTCGTAATAGGCGCAATCCCCCTTGAACGGGCAGTAGGTGGCGTGCTCGCTGCGGATCAGCTGGTCCATCCGGACGTCGGCACGGGGGATGTAGAGCACCGCCGGATATCGGGCCTCGCGCAGCGTAAGGGCCTCGCGCGTGTCTGCGAGCACTCGGCCGTCGAGCCGAACCACCACGCGAGACGGGTTGCGCTCGATCGTGATCGGATGATCGGGACCGGGAACCTTGATGGGCTTGTCTGGCATGATCTTGGTCCTCGGAGTGGAAGCGAAAGGCGTCCGCGAATTTGGGGGTGCGCGGGGAGAATATTCAACCGATCGACGGATCGGGCAATCGATGCGGGCGCACGGTCGGCGCCAGCCCTGAAGTGTCAGCCGGCCGACTTGCCGCCATCGACGTTCATGATGTGGCCGGTGACGAACGAGGCTTCGTCGGAGGCGACGAACAGGATTGCGCGCGCGACCTCGTCAGGCTGGCCGATACGCTTCTGCGGGTTTAGCGTCGCCAGATAGGCCTTGCCGTCCGCGCCGCCGGTGAAGCGGTCGAGCATGCCCGTGTCGATCGGGCCGGGTGCGATGGCATTGACCCGCACACCATAAGCGCCGGCCTCGAGCGCGACCGACTTGGTCAGACCCTCGACGGCATGCTTGCTCGCGGCATAGATCGAGGCGCCGGCACCGCCTTCGTGCCCGAAGGTCGAGGAGATGTTGATGATGCTGCCGCTGCCTTGCGCCTGCATCACGCGCAGCTCGTGCTTCATGCTGAGGATCGTGCCGAGCACGTTGGTGTCGAACGTCGCGGCATAGCTCTCGGCGGTCTGATCGGTCGCCGGCCCGGGCTTGCCTTCGGTGCCCGCCGCATTGATCGCGATGTCGAGGCGACCGAAGCGAGCGACGGTCTGATCGACGAGGTTGCGCACATCGTCTTCATGACGGACATCAGCGCGGACGAACTCTGCCTCGGCACCGGCTGCGCGCAATTCGGCAACCAATCCGGCACCGGCATCGTCATGACGGCCCGAGACGACGAGGCGGGCACCCTTCTGCGCATATGCAATCGCGGTGGCGCGGGCGATGCCGGTCAGGGCGCCGGTGATGAGAACGACGGGCGTGGACATTGGAAATACCTTTCGAGACGATCTTCCATGCCTGATGGATGGAAGAGCCGGCCGGACATCCGGTCGCTGAAGACCAGATACGCATCGCTGGCGCCGTCGAAAAAGACCTTGTAGGCCCCTCTCCATACTTTCGAGGTATGGAATGATGGAACTCCGGCACCTTCGCTACTTCATCGCCGTCGCCGAGGAGGGCAGCCTGACCGTCGCCGCGGAGAAGCGGCTGCACACCGCGCAGCCGTCGCTCAGCCGACAGATCCGCGATCTCGAGATGGAACTCGGGTGCGATCTGATGACGCGCAGCGTGCGCGGCATCGAGTTGACGGCGGCGGGGCGCGTCTTCCTCGATCATGCCCGGATCATTCTGCTGCAGATCGAGGCCGCCGCCGAATCCGCCAGGCGCGCCGCACAGCCCGCCAAGACGTCCTTCGCTCTAGGCTTCCTGACCGGCTACGAATTCGAATGGCTGACACCGGTGATGACGCTGATGCGTGATCAGCTGCCCGACACCGAAGTGGTGATCCACAGCCTGTCGTCACCCGATCTCGCCGCCGGGCTGATGCGCGGCAGGATCGATCTCGCCTTTCTAAGACCCGAGCGCAACATGCCCGGCCTGATCTTCACGCGGCTTCGCGAAGAACCGCTGATCGTGCTCATGCCCGCCGACCACCGTCTCGCCGCGCGCAGCACGATCCGCGCGCAGGACATCGATGCCGAGCAACTCGTCGGCGTGCCGATGGGCAAGTCGCCGGTCCTGCGGACCGTCACCGACGCCTATGCCAAGCGACTGGGGATCGATCTTGCGCCTGACTATGAAGTCGATAATCTCTCCATGGCGATGTCGCTCGTCGCCTCGACCGGCGGGATCGCGTTGATGCCGCTTTACGCCCGCAATCTGTTGCCATCGACCGTCATCAGCCGTCCGCTCGATGGGGCACCACCGACGATCGACCTGTCGCTAGGCTACAACGAAGCGAACACCTCGCCGTTGCTCAAGACCTTGGTGTCGAAGATCGGCGAGATGAAGTTCTCCTAGAATCGCCGAAAGCCCGATCTTTACCATTCGGACCATCGCGGCGCGCGGTGGTCCTGACCGCTCACGACCGGAATCATTCGTTCACAATCGCGACGGTGAAGGTCCGGTTATTCTGAAAGCCGCCAATCGAGTTAATAAAATTGGACGTCGGCATGAGCCAATTCTTATTTCTCTCTTCGCTCGCTGGTCGCGTTTCCGTCCCCGGTCAGCGTCATATTCATTTTGAAAGACGAGCTCGGAACCGACCTGCTGCCGTGGCGATCGCACTGCTCGAAAGCCCGATAACATGCGGAGGCAACCGCCCGCTGATCTCGAACTGGTCAGGCGTTACACGGAAAGAAGCACGGTTAGGCTAGCGGGATGGCCGGGTTGACCGACCCACCGGCTATCGGGAAAGCAATTGCCCGATCTGGCGGCGAAGGCGCGTCTTGGCGTCAGCGCTAATCGTGCCCTGCAATCCCCGTCGAGCAACCGGCACATGCTCCGCAGGCGGCCCGTCGGCGTGGAAGACGAAGTGGGAGAACATCGCCGACCAAGCGTCGCGCTGCTCGCGCGGGAGGCCCTCGAATGCAAGCAACGCGTGCATCATAGCGTCGAATGGTCCGAGCCCCGGCTGCGGCGGTGGTGTCTCGGTCCACCAATAGTTGACCAGGATGCTGATCGGGTCGAGCGAACGGACGTGGTGCCACCACATATAGGGAATGTAGAGCGCGTCGCCGGGTTCCAGCTCGGCCGTCTGCGCAGCGGCAAGTGCGTCGGCAAAACGCGGGAAGCGCGCAAAATCGGGGGCTTCCGGGTCGGCAAGGCTTATCGGCGTGCCCGCCGGCGTGAATTCGAAAGGTCCGATATAGAGATTTCCGACCTGTTCGGGTGGGAACAGCGTGAAGCGGCGGCGTCCGGCCATGGCGACCGCGATGTTGCTGTTCAAATCGTGATGTGTGGCAACTGCTACTCTGTTGCCGATCCATATGCGCGGTGCGGCGGTGGGTGCGAGGGGCATCGGATTGGCTTCGGAAAACCCGGGCAGCACGGTATCGACGGGTATCGCCTGCGCGGCGAACGCACTCGGTGAGTCCTCGGCCGCGGCGATCTCGAGCCGATCGAGGACCGCGGTGACGCTGGTCGTCCGGCTCTCGAAGTTAAGCCGGCTCATGTCGGGGACATAGCCGAAACGACCGCCCACGTCGGGCGGTGCTACGATCACGGACTGTTGCTGACCGTTGTCGAGCGTCCGCAGATAGGCAGCGGGATCGTCCGCTTGCACCGCAGGCCAGCGCGCTGCCAGACCTCGTAAAAGCGCTGGCATGCCAGCCGGAACGATCTCGTCGCGCAGGATGGCCAAGTCGACGTCTCGCCACTCGCGAACGGAAAGGTGGTCCGGGAACATAGGCAACGACATCCGCCCGAGGTCGCACTCAGCTCCGCATGGGTCAAGTGTGCGACCGATATGTTGGTTAGTCGACCGCGGATGGGGACTTGGGCCTGATGTCGACGATGATCGAAAATCGCTCGTAATCCGGCGCCCTAGTCGGCGAGGCGACGATGTCAGCCGACGTTAGGCGGTATTTCCCGAGGGTAGTCTGCGCCAGGATTCCCCCCGATCGAACCGCCAGAGCGGAATCGGTGGCGAGTTCCATCGTCGCGGGATGGCCGGCGACCGCCCAACCCTCGACTGTCAGGGACTTGCCCGAAAGCCTCGCATTGCTGATGATCGGAAGATGGCTGCTCGCGCCGATCTCAAGGGTGGCGCGGACCGGCGCAAGGGCGATACCGCCGCGATAGCCAATATGTGCCACCGTCCGCCCCGTGTCGGCGGCGAAGTGGAGCGAGGCATGCTCGTCCTGCGCATGATGCTCGGCCAACACCGCGGTCGGATGCCCCGCGACGGTGGCGCCATCTATCGAAGCGCCGAGCGGGATCATGGGATCGAAAGTGATGGCGACGGCGTGCCCGGAATTGTCGATCACTATGTCGATGCCCTCGGGCGTGCGATGCAGCGACAGGTCGAGCTGGCTGTCTCCGATGCGAACGCGGCGAACGGTGACGTCGTCCATTCCCGACGGAAGATGCGGCGCGATTGTCAGGCGGCGTCTCGCCGCCTGTGTTTCCAGTCCGAGCAGGCCATGTACGGCTGACGACAGCAGACCGGCCGACGACCAGGTCTGTTCGGGCACTGCCTCGCGCTCGAGATGATAAAGGTCGCCGGCCAACACCTCCGGGAGATGGCCGGCGCTGTCGAGCGTGTTCCAGTCGACCAGCGCGCGCCAGATCCGCCATGCGGTCAGCGGACGATGTTGCTGCCAGAAGGTCTCGGCCGCAGCCGTGCTGCCCAGTGCCCAGACACTGCCAGCCGAATAGAGGTTGGGATCATAGCTCGGATCGCTTGCCGCCATGCTGCGGACGCCCCAGTCCGCGAGGAAATCAGGCGATGCGATGCGATCGAGCACCTGGTCCACTCGATCGGGGGGAAAGATGCCTTGATCCAACACGCCGATCGCATCGGCTCGCTGACTCGGCACGGACGCACCCGAAAGGGTATGGCCGGATACCCAAAAATGGCGCGCCGCATCCCAGCCGCCATCGGCGATTGCCGTGCGAGCACGCGATGCGGCACGGCGAGCGCCGTCGGCCTCAGCCCGATGGCCGTTAGTTTCGGCAAGCGCCGCGAAGCCGTCCGCTGCATCGACCCACAGCGCGGACAGGCGGATGTCGTCGCGCAACTTGTCCTGCTCATTCTGCCCCTGCTTTCCCGCAGGAATGTGCGGCAAGCCGCTGCGTGCGTCGATCACTGAGGTGCAATAGGCCCATGCCTTGGCGATCGCCGGCCAGTTGGCGTGCGCGAAGCCGGTGTCGCCGGTCGCCGCGACATAGTGGCTTAGCGCGGCGAGATATTGGAAGGTGATGTCGACATGAACATACATATAGGGGTAGCGCCCAACCCAATCGACGAGGCCGGCGCTCTGCGACATCTCGTGCCAGATCATTCCCGTCTTGTGGTCCTGATAGCGCGTGACGAAGGCCATCTCGTCGTGGGCTCGCTCGAATTGTCCGGCATCGAGCATCGCTTCCATCGCGATCATTCCGTCGCCCGCGAAGAACCACGCATATTGGGGACGACGACCGGGACGGGATGGGCCGAAGCCGGCGAGCTCACCGCAGCCGAGATCTACGTTGCAAGCCCACGCCTGATCGAGCGCAAGCGTTGCCGATGCGAGAGCGCGGTTCACGCCAGGATCGGATGTTACGATCTCCGTCGACCGGGCGAGCACGTCGGCAGCATGCGCGTTCGCATCGGCGCGCGCCGCCTGCTCGGACGAACGCAGAGCGGCTGCCCCGTCGGCCTCTAATGCCGGATCGCGTGCGATCGCGATCGTCGCTATCCGAACCCCGTTGGCGGGGCCGGCAGGCTTGAGCACCAGCGCGAGCCGATCCGTGTCGGCCTGCGTGCGATTGGCGATCCCGTCATGGTCGACGGCCTGCAGCGACGAGATCGTTGCGCTGAATTGATGGAGCGGCTCACGCTCGACATAACCGCTGCGCACATCGTCCCACGCCACCGTCTGCCCGCCCAACGCCGCCGGCCACATCAGATCGAGCGATGGCACGAAGCTCGCCTCTATCCGCACGTCGGGTCGCCCCTCGACCTCATAGCGCAGCACCGCGCCGGCCTGCATACGCGGTACGAACAGACGTTCGCGCACGGTGAAATCGGCGCCGACATACGTCCGCACGACCTCGCTCGCCGTCCGCTCGACACGGCGCAGCAGAGGCGCGGCGTCGATCGCATCGACGGTCCCCGGCACCCGAAAATGAAGGCGATAGTCGCGGATCAACAGGAGCGGGTAGGCCCAGACCTCAAGCCCCCTGGGATAGCCCATGACTGCCCCCCGCTCGCCTTTTTGCGCAACAAAGCCTGCAATATTCTGATCGTAGACAGGGGGTGCGGCATCCGCGGACATCGCGGCACAGATTCCGATCGCGGCACCGGTCCAGAGCGCCTTCACCCGTCGCGGAACCTTCATACGCGCCATCCTCTTGTTCTTGCAGTCATTATGTCGAAACGAAGCGCAACTGCTCAGACAAGATGCCAGCGTTGACGACAAAAAGCGTTGCAGTCGAGCGACAGCTTGGAGGCGATAGCGTGGGAGGTGCTTGATTGCGTTGTAGCGACTCGAGAGAGGCGCTAGCGGGACACATCAGTAAGAGGGTGCTCAAGACCCCCACGGCGTCTTTGTAAGGGGAGGTTTGATATCCGTTCGACTTTGAAGATGATGCTGCTTGCCGGCAGCGCAAGCCTGGCTGCCGGGCCCGCGATGGCGCAAACGGCGACCTCCGCCCCGCGCGGCGATACCCCGCCTGCCAGCAATCCGCCTGCGGATGCCCAGCCGACGAACGCGCCGGGTGCGCAGCCACCTGCAGCCGACACCACGTCCCTCCAGGAGATCGTCGTTACCGGCAACACGTCGGGCAAGCGCACCCTTTTCAACTCCTCGTCCGACGTGACGCTCGCAAGCTCGGCGGACATCTTGCGCAAGGCGCCGCGCTCGACCGCCGATGTCCTCGAACTTGTTCCGGGTATCTTCGTCCAAGGGACCGCCGGCCCCGTTTCGAACAATTATTCCGTTCGCGGTCTGGGCGGCGGCGGGCAGGCCTTCATCACGCTGGAAGAAGACGGCATGCCGATCATCTACCAGGGTGGCGGCGCCGACGAGTATTTCCAGAACGACATCACGATCAACCGCGTCGAGGCGGTCGAGGGCGGCACCTCGGGCATCCTCGCGCCCAACGGTGCCGGCGCGACGATCAACTTCATCTCGTTGAAGCCCAATTTCGACAAGCCCGAAGCCTCGGTGCGCTTCACCGGCACCACCTACGGCGATTATCGCGCAGACGGCTATTTCTCGTCGCCGATCACGGACAGCCTGGCGTTCAACGTCGGCGGCTATGTCGACAGCACGCACGGCGTGCGCGACAATCCGTTCACCTATAACACCTACCATGTGAAGGCGATGCTGGAGAAGCGTTTCGACGATGGCGGCTTCGTCCGCCTGACGGTGAAGCGCGGCGACGAGCATGATCCCTATTATGCCGACATGCCCTTCCAGGTCGCATCGAACGGCAGCATCGACTCGATTCCTGGCCTCAACCTCAAGACCGACGACGTCGGCGGCCGCGCCTTCGGCAGCATCAACGTGCCCGACAGCTGCGCGACCGGTAATTGCCTGCGTAATTTCAGTCTGTCGAACGGCCTGCACATCAAGACGCAGGAGTATCGTATCGATGTCGAGAAGCCGATCACCGACAATCTGAGCGGCTTCATCCGGGCGCGCTACCTGAAGGCCTCGTTCAATTTCAACGGCATTTTCCCCGGCAGCACCGGCAATACGCCTTTCTCAGCCGCCACCTATCTCGACCCGAACAGCGCCGCCAACCCGGTAGCAGCCCTCGAACAACGGGGGCTTGCCGCTTTCCCCGGTACCACTCAGTTCGGCATTCGCGACACGCAAGGCGGCGCGATCATCCCGGCGTCGAATACCGCAGCACTTGCGGCGCTCAACGGCAACGGCCTGCTCCAGGAGACTGTGCTCAACCACGCACTCACCAAGCGACAGGATTTCGGCTCCGATTTCGGCTTGAAGTGGAATCAGACGGCCGGCGTGTTCGACAACTCGCTGACCGTCGGCGGAATGGTCTATCGCACCCACCAATATAATGATCAGTCGGGCGTCACCACCGTCGTGAATGGCGTCAGCAACAATTCGCACATCTACGACATCGTCGCTCTCAATGGCGCGGGCGAGACGATCGGTCAGCTGACCAACAATGGCATGGTGAGCTACGGAAATTGGGGTCAGGGCGTGTTCAAGGAGGACATCACCTCGCTGAACGGCTATTTCAACGATGAGTTGAAGATCGGGAGCAAGCTGCATATCGACTTTGGCGCACGCTATGAAAACCATCATGACGACATCCACGTCGGCAATGCCTATGCGACCGATCCGACGGTGCCGGCTGGCACGGCGGGCATCATCACGGATTTGGGGCCGAGCTTCAACGGAAGTTACAGCAGCTATTCCAAGACCTTCCATGACTGGGCCTATACCGCTGGCGTCAACTATGCGCTGCTGAGCAACATCTCGCTCTACGCGCGCTATGCGCGCGGCTTCCAGACCAACGGCGCCGGCACCGGTACCGTCAGCGCCACCGGCATGGGCACGGCCACGTTCAACAAGCCATCCGATCTGACATTATACGAAGGCGGCATCCGCGGACAGGCGCACGGCTTTTCCGGCTCGATCGTGGCGTTCCGCACGCTGTTCAACAACCAGAGCTATTCGTTCAACGATCCGAACGATCCGACCCAGACCGTCAACGCGCTGGCGAACGACAAGATCTGGGGCGTCCAGCTCGATGCAAGCTGGAAGCCGGTGCGCTTCTTCAGCCTCGACGTGTCCGGCGTCTATCAGCAGCCCAAGCTGACCGGTCTACAATTCGCGGGGACTGCGCACCCCGAGTATAACGGCAACGTCACCGCGCAGACTCCCAAGAAGCTGGTCACCGTCACGCCCTCATTTATCTTGCCGGGCGGGCTGGGCGAAATCTACGGTCGTTGGAAGTATATCGGCAAGATCTTCGCCGACGCCGGCAACGGCGTGTCCCTACCGAGCTACAGCGTGTTCACGGTGGGCGCGAGCTTCAACGTCGGCGAGCGTTTCAACGTCGGTGTCAGCGTCGACAACCTTACCAATGCGAAGGGCTTCACCGAGGGCAATCCGCGGCAGGGCCAGACCCAGTCAATCGTCAACGGCTATTTCTACGGCCGCGCCATCGTCGGTCGCAACGCCTTGGTATCGGGTACGATCAAGCTCTAGAATAGCCGTTCGGGAGCAGGCGGTCGGCGGACCGGCTGCTCTTTCCCTACCTTTTCGAGTCCCGGAGCAATGCGTATGCCCACCCATCGCACGACCGGGGCGTTGGCAGCGCTCGCCTGTCTGACGCTCACCGCCGCGGGAGGGACGGGCAACTTCACGCGGACGGAGGGGCTCAACCTCAACAGCTTCGTGCGGCAGGGGCCGGTATCGGCACATATCGTGCTGCGCTCCGGCATCGAGCCGCGCATCATCGTTGCCTTTCCGGCCGGCAACAGCGGCACCGGCCTATGGTTCGAGCCGCTCGCTCAACCGGCCGACTGGAAGATGGAGGGCGTGCCCGTCCCGATCTCTCAGACCGACGCCATGGGGCGGTCGCTCCACGGCACACGTTTCATCGCAACGGTCCATTCGCCGCGTCTCGTCGCGAGGCAGGCGGTGCTGTCCAGTGTCCGCGTGTTGCGTGACTACCAAGCGCTCGGCACGGCGCCGCGCGAGGTGCTGACCGCAGCTTCCGCGTCCGGCGCCACCCTTTCCTGGCAACGCGACCGCCTCGACGGTGCGCCGGGCTATCGTATGTCGCTGCGCGTCGTGCACGGCACACTCAAGGGCAAGGAGATCGAGGCGCTGGACGGCCAGATCACGCTGGAGGTGACGGCGCTCACTGGCGAAACGCCGCTGGTTCCGGTATCGGGCACCGCCCTGCTCGACGCCAACGCCAATCCGGACGCGCAGGTGCGAGAGGCGCTAAGCTTCCTCAGCTACCGCGAGAAATATCTCGCGGGCTCGTGGCGCTTCGATACCTATTTCGGACGCGACACGCTGATGTCGGTGCGGCTGCTGATGCCGGCACTGCAGCCGGCGGCGGTGGAGACAGGGCTGCGATCGGTGCTCGAACGGCTTTCGCCCAAGGGCGAAGTCGCACATGAGGAAGATATTGGCGAATTCGCTATCCTCGATCATCGCAAGACCGACGGCAGCAATTCCGCCGATCCCGTCTACGACTATAAGATGATCGACAGCGACTTCCTGCTCGCGCCGGTGGCGCGGGCATGGCTGGTCGACGATGCGCGCGCCACGCCCCGCGCGACGGCCTTTCTCGCCGAGCGCATGGGCGACGGTCGCGTTGGCGATCGGCTGATGCGCAATTTGCGTCTGGTCGCGGCCCAGGCAGCGCCGTTCGCGCAGGCGCCGACGGTGGCGCACCTGATCTCGTTGAAGCCGGGTGTCCCGGTTGGCGAATGGCGCGACAGCAACGATGGGCTGGGCGGCGGGCGGATGCCCTACGACGTCAACGCCATACTGGTGCCGGCCGCATTGGAAGCCGGCGCCGCACTCGCCCGGGCCGGGCTTCTCGCTCCTTATGCGACCCCTGCCGATCAAGCGATGCTGGCATCGCTGGACCGCGCAGCGGCGATCTGGCGCGACAAGGCCCCCGGCCTCTTCGCGGTGAGTGTTCCCGCCAACCAGGCGCGCGCCGCCATCCGGCGCTATGCTGCCAAAGTCGGTGTCCCCGCCGACGCGGCGCTCGCCGCCGTCGGGGACAGGCCCGTCGGCTTTCATGCTTTGTCGCTTAACGCAGACGGCACGCCGGTGCCTGTACAGAACAGCGACGAGGGCTTTGCGCTGCTGTTCGGCCACCCGACCCCCGATCAGCTTGATCTCGCGGCGCAGACGATCAGCCGCCCGTTCCCGGCGGGACTGCGCACCGGCGCGGGAATGCTGGTCGCCAACCCGGCGTTCGCAGCGCCCGCGGTGCAGGCCAAGTTCGGATCCAACGCCTATCACGGCACGGTCATCTGGTCGTGGCAGCAGGCGCTTGCCGCCGCCGGTCTGGCCCGCCAGCTGGCGCGGACCGACCTCTCGCTCGACCTGCGCCACCGGCTAGGCACGGCGCAAGCCTGTCTTTGGGACGGCATCGAGGCGACGCGAAGCGTGCAGGGTTCCGAGCTCTGGTCGTGGCGACACGCTGGCGAACATTATGAGGTCGTCGCGTTCGGCGCGAACGGCGGCGATGCCGACGAATCCAACGCAGCCCAGCTGTGGAGCACCGTCTATCTCGCGCTGCGCCGACCGGCGTCGCAGGATCGCTGCCCCGCTTGACCGCGCGACGCCCGGGCTTAGGAATCTGGGGATGAGCGACCAGGGCATCCGCGACATCGTCATCCTCGGCGGGGGTACCGCAGGCTGGATGACCGCCGCCGCGCTGTCGCGCGCGATGCCGGGGTCCGGCCGCCGGATCACGCTGGTCGAATCCGACGACATCGGTACTGTCGGTGTCGGCGAGGCGACAATCCCGACGATCCATTGGTTCAACCAGATCGTCGGCTTCGACGAGCGGCAATTCATGGCCGAAACCAAGGCGACGTATAAGCTCGGCATCGAATTCCAGGGCTGGAACGGCCATGGGACGGCCTATCTTCATCCCTTCGGTACATATGGGCCGCCGGGCGACGGGGTGATGTTCCTCCACCGCCTGATCCGCGCACGGATCGAGGGGATGGACGCCCCGACCGAGCAATTTTCGCTGACCGCGCAGGCCGCGCGCGCGCGTCGTTTTGCTCACCCTGTGCCCGATCGCCGTTCGCTGCTCTCGACATTGGGCTATGCCTTCCACTTCGACGCCGGCCTGTACGCCGGCTATTTGCGCAAGCTGGCGGAGGCGGCCGGCGTGCGTCGGATCGAGGGCAAGGTGGCCAGGATCGATCGGGACGCCGAAAACGGCCTCGTCGCCGCGCTCACCACCGAAGGCGGCGAGACTGTCGCCGGGGACTTCTTCGTCGATTGCTCGGGCTTCGGCGGCCTGCTCATCGAAGGCGAGATGCAGGCCGGCTTCGAGGATTGGAGCGAATGGCTTCCCTGCGACCGTGCCTGGGCCGTGCCGACCCCGCGCGAGGCGACGCCGACCCCCTATACACGCGCGATTGCGATGGAAGCGGGCTGGCGCTGGCGCATCCCGCTGCAGCACCGCACCGGCAACGGCTATGTCTTCTCCAGCCGCTATCAGGACGAGCAGACGGCGCGCGAGGCCCTGCTCGCGGCGCTGGGCGAGGAGCCTCTGGCCGAACCGCGGCTGCTGCGCTTTCGACCCGGACGGCGCCGAAGGAGTTGGGCGGGCAACGTCGTCGCGATCGGGCTGTCGAGCGGATTTCTGGAGCCGCTCGAATCGACCAGCATCCACCTGATCCAGAGCGGCATCGCCAAGCTGCTCGCGCTTTTTCCGCGGCACGGCCGTGATACGTTGGTCGCCGAACAGTTCAACCGTATTTTCGCGCAGGAAATGCTCGACGTCCGGGACTTCCTGATCATGCACTACAAGCTGACCACGGGTCGCACCGATCCGATGTGGCAATATTGCCAGACGATGACGGTTCCGGAAAGCCTAGCCTACCGGTTCGAGCAGTTTCTCGCCTCGGGCCGGATCATGCTGTCGAGCGACGAATTGTTTCGAGACGCCAGTTGGTTCGCCGTGATGGACGGCCAAGGACTGCGCCCGCGCGACTATAATCCCATGGTCGACACTGCAACGATCAAGGATACCATCCATCACCTTGAGCAGGTGCGTGGCGCGATCTCGGAATCCGTTACGAAATTGCCTTTCATTGCTTAGAGAATCCAGGCGATGGCGCCGTATCTGGCAGAGACATCGCAAGCCCTAACGCTAGACTGAACCGCGACGGGTTTGCCGGACGCTCCAACTCCAGAGAAGGGGGAGCCTGTCAGAGTAAGGCGACGAGCAAGTTTGCGCCGGATGTCCGCGAGCGCGGTGCGGATGGTATTCGACCACGAGCGGGATCACCCGTCCCGATGGGCGGCGGTAGTTTCGATCTCGGAGAAGATCGGCTGCGTTCCGCAGACGCTTCATGAGTAGGGGAAGAAGGCGGAGGTCGACAGCGGCAAGCGGGCGGGCGTCCCGACCGAGCTTGCTGGCAAGGTGAAGGCGTTGGAGCGTGAGGTCCGCAAACTGCGACAGGCCGAGGAGATCCTGCGCAAGCCTGTCCTGAGCCTGCCGAAGGGACATCGGCATATCGTGCGCAGGCGGCGCTCGACCGACCGTTCCGGCGAGGATCGCCTTCGTTGACGATCACCGCGATGCTTATGGGGTCGAGCCGATCTGCCGCGTTCTGCCGATCGCCCCATCCACCATCGCGAGCGCGGCGCGCAGCGATAGGACCCGACGCGCCTGTCGACAATCGGATCATTGGCGTGCTGCGAGAGTATTGGCAGCCGTGAAGCTCGCGTTCAACGGTGTCGCTGTGTGCACGCGCTCAGGCTGGACGACCGAGTCTACGCACGCCGACTGACATGATCGCAAATCGTAATCTCGACAATATGACGGGCACGATCAATCGCTGAGCGTGCCATGCGTTGTATCGCCGATTGCGGATTCACACGTACTGAACAGGCGCGGACAAGCCGGTAGAGTATCACGCGCGGTCTATGCCGTTAACGTTCAGGTGTGCGCGGTCGCCTGCTGGGCGGGGGCCGTTGCCGTGCCAGTGGGTGCGGTGTGCGGGCTGGTCGGCGCCGGCGGATGCGCGGCGCCGCCGGGCTCGGCATGCTGCGCCGGCAAGGGCGGCAC